>JADHXR010000213.1 GCA_016782865.1 Phycisphaerae bacterium | reverse complement strand
ACCGGAAATTATTAAGACCTCAGACAGCCGAGCGAGACTATTCTATTTCTCCAGGTATGTTGATTCCCGGGATCTGGCCAAGTTGGTTGCCGAAAAAATCGGCTTTATCGCAGATAAAGACATCACTCGTAATGAAGGTAAGAATCAGATTTCAATAGTATGTCCGACCACAGGTGATGCCCAGACAGTCCTTAAGTTTTTACAAGAAGTTGACGCCGAACCGATTCAGGTACGGATAGATGTTCGTGTAGTCGAGGCTTATCCGGATGTCGAGTTGGATTGGGAGACCCGGGTAGCAGCAAGAAATATTACAGGTGCAAAGACCACTTCTAATGCCAAACGGGAAGAATCCCTTTCTGCTCCGGATATTCTCAGAGAGACTGCAAAGGCAGAACCACAGCCCGAAAATAGTGTCGAGAAACTGGTCGATCTATTAGCTTCCAGAGGATATTTGAAGATACTGATGAATCCCAAAATTGAAGTTCTGGATGGCAAAACCGCCAGGATACAATCGAGCCAGAGGCCGCCGGACGGCAATGAGATCGTCACTTCGTTCGAAATTACCCCGCGAATACTCGATGACGGCAGCATCGGTGTAGCTGCCAACATGATTTACAACAACATGCAATTGGGTGACCCACGAACGCATATCAATATCAAGGACGGCGTAAGCCGCTTAATCGGAAGCGTAACAAAGACCGAAAAACATGCTATTGTTCGGGATGGCGTAAAAGGTTTGGAACAACGAACGACAGAAGTGCTGGTTATCCTAACTCCAACCATAATAACTCCCGAAAGGAATTTGAGTAAGAAATCCGCTGTGCAGGTTGAGCGGGAAGAGGTTTGGGGTGAGGCGGTCGATGGTTTACAGCTTCGACTTCGTACAGAGAAGCTTGTGTGGAAGTCAGGCAAGGGGCCGATATTGAAAGCGGATGTGCGTAACAACGGGACCAAGATGAAGGCTGTGCCGATGTTTCCGTTGGGTTATCTGGTTGAGATTGACGGGGTCTCGTACTCTGACCAGGTGGTTCGCAGTCACTGGGCATCTGATACATGGAATGCACAGGTACGGCTGGCGCCTGGAGAAGAACGCATCGGCGTGGAGATTTCACTCGATGAGCACACGAAATACTCCAAGGGAGATCTCCGCGGCGCACTCGATCCGGGCAAGCACATTGTCCGCATTGGTTTTCCTCATGATGATCTCGCGTCGAAGGAGAACCAGTTCTTTAGCAATCCGGTTGTGATAGAGATTTTGCCAGAAGCAAAACCCGATGTGCAGGTTGAGGGAGAAATTACAAAGGATTTAGGAGGTCATAAGGGGCTAGAATTTCTCGCGGGGATTCCCGAGTTCCGCGATCTGCGTCTGGACATGACCGAACGCCAATTGCGATTGCATATTCATCTGCATTCGCTTGCCGCTACCTTCCATGAAAAAGGCGATGAAACTACTTATCATCTCTTTACTGGGGAAGGAGAAAATGTATTCGTTATGTTCCGCAATGGCCAATGCACCGGCATTCAACGTATGCGACTGGATCGACAGACGGCACTCAAGCTTTTCGAAGAAAAACGTCTAAGTGAGCCCGATGCCTTTTCTGCTTATCACAAGGCCTGTCGGTTTCTCTATGAAGGCGGTGACCGTATCGAGGCGGCAAAGCGCTTTCGCGAGGCTGCACAACTTGCGCCAGCCACGAAATACGGTGCGTGGGGGAGGGAATTGGCCGTGTTGCTTGTAGGAATGGCTAAAGAGCAGCGTCCAGTGGTCGACAAGCCTTTGCGTAGTAGTTTTATTATTACCGGCGATGTTTCTATTGTCCAAAACATCGAGGATTTGATTTTTGATCTGCGTGATGTGGCGGTTCAATCTATGTTCGTACCCGGCAAGTGTCGTGTTCTACGTCAAATGACCATCGCTCCGAAATCATCAACGCCTAATCCGGCCCAGCGTCTCAAGGTACTGGCCAAGCGGGGGAGCGGGTGCGATGAACTCGTCATTCCTCGCCTAATCAAATTGTTGAGTGATAACCGTCCTACTCGTTCGTGGGCGGGAGAAATGAATGGTGGGCATGTGCTGCGTTATTGCGATTTAGCTTTGGAAATCATAGCGGATGCTGCAGAAGTGAAGCTGCCGAACGAAACTACGACCTTCGACACCCGTACAACCCGCGATGCTTATTTGGGTAACGCTGATGAGGGGACTCGCAGCGAAATCATTTCACGGGTCAAAGCGTGGTGGCAAAAAGAGAAGAATAATTCCGATGTGCAGGTTGACACTAAAACGGCGGAATCGGCCGAGAAGTTGGATATCGAGAGCTTATTGGCCAAAGTAAGAAGAGCACTTCAGCCAACCGATAATATGAGGGTTTCGTGGCGGTTTGAAACTGTCGAACCGTTCGAGTGGGGCACGACTAAATCCATGCACACCGTTAGAGAGTATACCGCAACTATAAGCGGTTTCAAGTCAAGACTTGAATATCTTCAGAAAACGTATACTTCAAAGGCAAGCAAGGAACCTTATATCATCCACCGAGAGACGTATGTTTTTGACGGCAAGCAATGCCGAAATTTAGTGGAACCTGTCAAAGGCGGCAACACTACTAAGATAGGTTGGGTGAAACCTCAAAATGTTACTGCTGTGCTGCTCTACCAAGAACTCTTTGCTTTCGTACTTCCTTTGCATGATGAAGATAAGCTCAACGAGTATGAATTCAATCTTGCCGACAGCCCAAGCCCGGGAATTTATGTTGTCAAAATCATCGGGCCGGAAGACGGAAGTCCAAACCAGATGACAATAGATGGGAGAAGGGGTTTTAACATAATCAATACTCAATGGTTCGGCCCGAAGAACAGAAAGACTCTGGAAGACAGGACAGTTCTCAGGCAGTACGATGACGGGATTTGGTATCCCGCAGAACGCAGGCGCATCCGTTATTATCCGAATGGCACACACAAGCTTGAGCACATAGATAAATTTTCAAAGCTTGAACTCGACGTCAAAGTGCCGGAAGACACCTTTACACTGGAGTTTCCACCAGGCACTAAAACCTGGGACGCCACTCTGGATGATTGGGTCCTCATTAGCAACAGTGATAGTTCCGGCAAGAAACTCGCGGCTGATGGGGAAGGGAAAAACTGAAAAACTAAAACTAGGGACAGCCACCTATTAAAATTGAAAAACTCCGCCAACCTGTCCTGAGCTTGTCGAATGGATTCGTTGTGATTCTTCTGATTGACTACCCGCCCCTTTTCCTCAAGGATCCTCTTCTCCCATTTCCACAAACTTCAATGCCGCAGGTTCGCCTCGGCGAATTCGAAATTCCTTGTTCATTATTCGATGCCGAAGGTTCGCCAGCCGCCAAGCCTGGAGAGATTGTCTGGGATGTTTCAGAAGAAAAGAAAAGGGCTGCAAGCGCCGACTGAATCGGAACTTACAGCCCTTGGTTTGAATCTTGCTTCGATACCCGGAATCAACGCTGATCGTGTGGAACCGTAACAGTTGCACTTTTCTCAGTTTCGTTGCCTGAATAGTCAACAGCTTTATACGTTATTGTGTAAACCCTGCCGGTCCCGGTTCCACCACGCTCGGCTCTCAAGAAGATACGGCCATCCACAATTTGAATGTCATCAAGCGTATTGCCATCGCCGAGGGTATTATCGTAGTCAGGATCGTATGTATCTGTTTCACTCCCTTCATTCATGGCAATGCTCACCAGGAATACAGCAGGATCTGGATCGACTGCGTCACTCACCGTCCAGAAGGGCACAATCTCAACCATCTTATGATTTGGTGGCCATAAGATTTCAGGGGTCGCAAAGAGTTCGAAGTCGGGCGGAGTAATATCGCAATCCGGATCAGGAGTGAGCTGACCAATGCACCATTCCTGAGCTGTGCACAGTCCGTCGGCATCGCAGTCACAGTCATCTCCTTTTCCGTCAGGTGGAACAGACAAGATGAAATCATCGAAAACGACTGTTCCTAGCGTGCCCGAACTGTGCGACGTAACGGCCATGCCAACGTCTTGGATTGTATCTGCACCTTCCGCAGTAGCACTGCCCATGAAAATCCAGGGGCCGTTCTCACCCGTTGTGCTGCAATATCCTCGGAATGTTGTGCCTCGCTTTTCAAGTTTCAGCCAGCTCGGATAGCTCGATGTGCGGACATTAATACTATTACTCGCATCCAGGAAACCATTTCCTACCCATCCTGTTGTCCACCACTCGCGAACAAAGCTACCTTCGATCACCTGCTGAGAAACGTTGGGGCCTTCCCAGGCAACCGCCAGGTTATCGCCGCCCGAACCTTCCTTGTGCAGCGCCATTATGTAGTATTCGTTGCCGCCCGTCAGCCAGATAGGAGCAGACTGCTGCTCGACGGGAAACTTGTCCCACTCGCGTGAGTTCGTCCACCCTGGTACGTTGGCAATCAGCGCCGCATTTGCCGGACTATTATCAGTGCTCAACCAAAGCTCGCAGTTGTCATCGCCGGCGATCCAGAATGTATATTCATATTCGCCAACGGCCTGCGGGTACAGATAGCCGTGAATCCGGGTTCCATAGTCATCCGCCCAGTTCGTCGGCCCCTCGAAGCTCGTGATAATCTCACTGCCTGTGGGATTGTCGGGATAATCAGGATTGTTCGTCAGGGCTGAGACTTCGGTGCTCTTTCCGGAATCCCAAGTAAATGCGTATCTTGTAGGGGTTATAAGCATGAACACATAGCCTGGAGAGCTTCCGGGCTTTGTCATATCATTCCTAACCACGATCCCGGCCTTTGCCCAATCGTGTGTGTGCTCCTGGCTTACAACTTTGACGATTGCATCAAAGTCTCCCACCGCTGATGTGTAAACAACTCCGTACTCGTCTACATTCTCCCACATATCAGCCCCATCAGCAGTTATCTGCATTGTATCGTCCACTTCAGCAAAAGAGGCATCAGTGGAATTGTATGTGCCCCACTCAGGCGCCATGGCATCGTCGTCAAAATTATCTTCAAAAACAACATACCCATCATTATCCTCCTGTCCGGGATTGACAACAGTCGGGCAATTATCACAAGAATCTCCCAAACCGTCTGCATCGAAATCTCCCTGATCTGGATTATAAGTGTCAGGACAGTTGTCGCATATATCCCCGACGCCGTCCCCTGAATAGCCATTCCCGGCCAAACCGTTTCGATAATGTTGTTGAATCTCTTCCGGAGTTAAGGCCCTGTTGTAGATTGCAACTTCGTCAAGCAGACCATCCAGAGTCTCAGCGCCGGAACTGATTCCGACACCATTTCCAGTAACAAGCGTCCCTGGTTCTTCAGAAATGCCAACCTCCACACCGTCCAGATACAACCGCATAAAGATGCCATCATACGTGCCGGCAACATGACAAAACACTCCGGTTTCCAGGGCATAATTGACACGAACGTCGCCCCACGTACTATCGGTTTTCCTCATGAAGAAATGGAGTTGCCTCAGCCCGTTTTCGCCATCATGACGTATGCAACTTTTTTCATTCCCAAGCGTCACGAAACGTTGAATCTCCGATGGCATTGAATTAAGCTTCACCCAGGCGCTGATTGTTAGCTGCTGCAAATCGTCGATGTTGGTTCCAGACGCATCCACCCTATCCTTCGAACCGTCAAAGCTCAATGCCCCGCCGACTTGCCCGGTGCTCCATGCCGGTCCCTTCTTCAAAGTTCCATGATTGCCGCCCACTGAATCGTATGCAATTGGGCCTTCGCCTTCGTCAAACTTCCAATAAGACACTATGCCACCAGGAATATCGTCATCTTCCTGTCCGGGATTGGCAACAGTCGGACAGTTATCGCAGCCGTTACCTACGCCGTCCCCGTCGTCATCTTCCTGTCCGGGATTAGCAACACTCGGGCAGTTATCACAAGAATCTCCCAAACCGTCTGCATCGAAATCTCCCTGATCCGGATTATAAGTCTCAGGACAATTGTCGCATATATCCCCGACGCCGTCCTCGTCGCTGTCGGCCTGATCCGGATTCGGAGTCCAGGGGCAATTGTCCAACGAGTCGTACACGCCATCGCCGTCTGAGTCTGTAACAACGGATTCCATAGCTCCAATGGTGAAGAAGTTGTTACCAGACGTTGCCGTTTGCCCGAAGGCGTAGGTTCCCGCAGATAGTTCTGCCGAGAACACACTCTGTGGCTCGTCCTTGCTACCGTCATCCCTCTCGCGGATGTACACATCCAAACCGGTGTCCGTGAATGTCCTGGGCCCTGCAAAGCCTGCCACAATCTCGTCCGCCCTTTCCTGCTGCAGGGGACTGAAGCGATCGTCGATCGTCAGCATCACTATCGCATGGCTGGAAATCGTCACATTATACAGGACGTCGGCACTCTTTTTATCACTATTGAATGTTCGCACATACTCGGCGCCTATCAGCTCAGTAGGCGTATTCTCCCAGGTGTATTCACGATCTGAAAAAACAAAATTGCCATCCTTCAAGCCACCCCCCTCAGTCTCCATCGGTGGGGTGTCACCATCATAAGGACCGATGGGCGGCCGGTTGTCACTATATCCGCCCGACCGAACGACGTTCGTGATTACCGCTCCCTGAAGGCCCGTCGATACAACCATCAGGCAGACTGCTGCACACATAATTAGGGACTTTCTCATGTCTCATCCTCCTGCTATAAGCTGTTTTTCAGTCGCTTCTTCCTGCCGCGGACCACCCGCAGCAACATGTCATCATAACTGTGCGATGACGAAACAATGTCTAACCGGCATGCGATATGCTAAGCCACTGCCTCCTTTCTCACCCTGCAACCGTTCACGGGTATTTTCGTAGCATTGCGCAACGCACGCAATACCGGATACCCATTTCTTAAATTCTCAACTCAGTTTATAACGTTCTTTCGCAACAGAATTCTTTTGTGTGGGAAAGCTTGGAATGAAAGCTCCGCAAGCCTTCTCGCCATTCGTCCTTGAGCATGCATACTGTATCTGATCTCCCCGAAATGTCAAGCAAAAAGTCCTCTAAGTAGTATGTTTTTTGCCCAAAATACGTAGTTGCCACATATTCCCAGTGCGGAATAACACCAATATTGTATTGTAATCCTCGGCCGAGTCTAATCTCCGGTCGTTTGAGAGGAGACTATGGACAATGGGCCTGTTGAAAAACCCCGCAATTCATTGCCATTCCTTTGATTGATTAACCAGGCTCATCTCCGCATTTGCTCGCATCCCGATTCATCGGGTCTCTCATCTACTCATCCACCCATCTACCCATTCTCACTCTGCCTGTTGCGGCGTAGCCCCCGCCCTCGTTTTGGTCATTCAAACACCTGTCCCGATGCCCTCTATCGGGGTTCGAATTTAGATATTGTTTCGGATTTCGTGCTTCGGATTTCGAGTTTCACCACATCCGTGGCGAATTTCACTTGACACCCAACCACATATGATGTATAATATGCATCTAACAAATAGCCTATATCGTAGATCCGCCCATGGCGGAATGTATATCAAACTAATATCGAAGATCCCCCATCCTCGGCGGAGCAAATCCGGAGGCTTTAATCATGGCAACCCAATCCCAACCTTGTCCCTTGGGGACTTGTGCCATAGGTATCCTCGCAAACCGCCGTCCCCGCACAGCCGCAAGCCCTTTCAGATTCCCCCCATCAGTCTGTCTCTTCGTGCCTTTGTGTCTTAGTGGCTATGAGTCAATCATGCAAAACAAACCCAATTACCTCAACCCCAAAACCAACGCAACCCCCTTTCCCACAAAGGTTTACAGAAGGAAACTGCCCCTACCCCACTCGAAAAAACAAACCCAAACAAACCCAATTCCACCGCCCCACCGAGAAACAAGCGACGACCTACCCCCGCCCCCAAAACTTCGGGCTTGCTCATTACATTCTCACAAGTAAAATTATGCGTAAAATGGTCATAGTATCAGCAATGTGTAAGGCCGCTTCAAAGATGGATGCTTATGAGCAGACAATGCAAGAATCGTCAAAGGAGGTCTCAATGAGAGTTGAAAAGAGGCGGACCACAGGCAGGATACCCCTCACATTACTTACCGTGGTGGTCCTTCTGAACAGCGCCTGCGCTACTCAGCCCGACAAACGTCCGGTTAAAGTCTTTATCCTGGCGGGACAGTCCAATATGCAAGGCCAGGGCAAGATCAAGCTCGACCCCAATAGGAACCAGGGCAAAGGGTCGCTCGAGTATTTGGTCAAGGATCCCGCCACGGCCGAGAGATTCAACCACATCGTTGACGAAAAAGGCCAATGGCTCGTCCGCGAAGATGTCTGGATATGGTATCTCGGACGCAAGGGCGGACTTACCGTCGGCTACGGGGCCAAGAATGATCGAATAGGCCCGGAGTTTCAGTTCGGACACGTCATGGGCGGCTATCTCGACAATCAGGTCCTGCTCATCAAGACAGCCTGGGGAGGCAAGTCCCTGGCGGTGGATTTTCGCCCTCCGAGTTCCGGCGGCGAAGTCGGGCCTTATTATACCGAGATGCTCAACCACATCAGGGACGTCCTGGCCAATCTCCAAGAGCACTTCGGCGACTACGACGGCCGAGGATACGAGATTGCAGGTTTCGGCTGGCATCAGGGCTGGAACGATGGCTGCAACGTCGATCACACCGACCAGTACGAGAAGAATCTTGCCAACTTCATTCGCGACATTCGCAAAGAGCTCGGCGTCAAAAACCTGCCCTTTGTCATCGCCGATAGCGGCTTCGGCGGACGCAGCCAAAAGGTCGCAAGAAGGCTCAAAATAATGCAGGCACAGGCCGCCGTCTCTCACTACAAAGAGTTCAAGGGAAATGTCGTCTGCGTCGAGACCAGGGATTTCTTCCGACCGCCCGAAGTCTCGCCCTCAAGACAGGGCTACCACTGGAATTCCAACGCCGAGACCTACTTCCTAATAGGCGACAGTATGGCCCGGGCAATGAAAAAACTCTGCGAAAAACAGCAAGAACACCTCATCGCCCCTACGCCGGCACGGTAAGAAATAACGGCTTGCAGCCCCTAAGAATATGCAATGTGTCATTCCGAGCACCTGACCTGATTCTCAGGAGGCATGCAGAAGAAAATGAATCTCAAGAATAGTCATTGCGAGCACCTGACCTGATTCTCAGGAGGCATGCAAAAGAAACTAAGATTTCGGCAATGCTGAGATAACATCTTTTTGTTAAAGCACTTACAGATAATATTGTGTCGAATCCGATTTTTTAGTTTCTTAGGAGGAGCGCAGCGACGTGGCAATCTCCTACCGCTCGCACTATGGAAACCGTCCATTTTCTTAGGAATCCCGGCGCGCCGGGAAGGAATCTATTCAAATAGCCACATCTGGGGATACCTAATTTTGAAGTCAGGTCTTGTTAGAGCCTCTGAGGCGATACAGTTCCTTTTTTCTCTGCGGTCTCTGCACACGCTCTCGGAGGTTAATGAGAAATGTGGGTTAGCGCCTTGTCATAATGATGTCGCAGTATTCGGCGGTTATCCAGGATTTTGGCCCGTTTGCTGATCTTGGCGATCACGTTTTCTTTGCCGCCTGTCCGGCTGTCGCCGGCGTATGTTGCGACGAGCAAGTCCTTGTGTTCGCCGTCGAAGTAATCGCCCGACATACTCCAGTATAACGCGCCGACATCCATTATTTTCTTGTTCGGTTTTTTGACGTTTCGGAGCATTCTATGCAGGTCGATAACACTCAAGCGGCAATCATCTTCGAGACCGTGCTCATCTATAAAAAGATGCCATATATACAAGTCCTGCAGAGAGATGTTCGCCTCGTGCGCTCTGCGGGCCAGCTTCGCCATTGCGATTACAATTCTGTCCTGTTGGGGCCGTTCGAGCGTTCGCCATTCCTTGATAACGAAATCGAGCAGGCACGTTGACTTCAACTGCTCTGTTATGATGAAGGAGCTTCTCTCGATCCCCCATATCGTCCGCTCGCCCATACACGCCGGTCTATAGGTGTCGATTCCATTCTGCAAGAGCAGGTTGGCGTTGCCCCACTCGACCCCCGCCTGCGAAGTGGCTCTGCCGAAATTGCGCCAAGCTGCGACCACATCTTTGAGATGAGGGTTGGCAAAGCGCTTTATATAAAACACTTTGCTTTTCGGGCTTTGGCCGAGGGTCAGCCTATAGACGTTTCTTCGCTCGTTCTTGCCTATCTTGGTCCCGCCGGGGTAGTCGTAGAAATCGTCGAACGACTCAAGGCCGACTTCGGCAAAGAACTTTT
>JADHXR010000078.1 GCA_016782865.1 Phycisphaerae bacterium | reverse complement strand
GATTCGGCGGCGGTGTAGTTGACGTTGTTCAGCGGGTTGAACGGGTGGCGAGCCCAATTGCCGCGCATCAGGTCCCACATATCCCACAGCTCAATCTGCACGATGACGTCGCGATCGGCGGCCAGACGTAGGAATGACTTCAGCCGCTGACAGTATTCTTTGTTCCAGGTGTCCAGGTCGTAGCGATCTCCGACACGGGCAAAGGCGTAGACGTTGCCCTTGTCGCGGTCGCTCATCGTGTTGCGAACGTAGTTGCCGCCGACGGAGACCAACAGATCAAGCTGGGCCGCGAGTCTCTCAGCCTCCCACTGGAACAGGTTGTCGTCATCGGTGCCGCCCAGCAGCAGCACCGGCTTGCCGTTGTATTGCCAGTAGCGAGGATTTCTTGCGTATGGCTTGATCCGGTTCGTGTTTTCTACTTTATGTTTCGCATCTCCTGCATCGGCTCGAATACACACAAGAAAAAGGCTACATACTATGATAAGGATTATTCGTGATTTTCTCATTCTTGTCTCCCTGAATCAATTTTGCTTTCAATTGCATTTACGGATTTCTTACGGCCGGACGACCTGAAACATCCTTCAAAATGAATCTTCCTCTGACCGTATTGAAGCTATCGTTGTTGAGGCCGCCCCCGGCTCCTGTGAAAGCGAGTGTGAATTCGCGACCGTCATTGCTGAGCCATTTTGTGGGGAAACTCCAGAAAAAATTGTTCAGTTCGACATGGCCTTTACCCCAGCCGTCAATATATTCTACCGTTGTCCACGGCCCCCATGGCTCAGGAGCATCAAAAACGCCCAGGTTTCCTTTACACGATTCAGTATGTTCGGTGCAAAGAATATAACGGCCAAGGCCGGGATTATAGCTGACACTCATACACCAGCCTGTTCCGTTTTTGTCTTCAAATACCGGCTGTTTCGCTGAAACACCACCCCATTTCGGCGAGCCGTTCTTGTCCAGGCCGGTAAAGAATTCGTAATTATCGCGACCATCGAATATTTCGTCTTTATGCACCCTTGCCAGATAAATCCTTCCCGGTTTATGCACAATAAGATCTCTGGCCACCCTTTTTATATCGCGAGGCGGCAAATATTCCTGTGGACAAATGAAGTAATGATAAACGTAGTTGTCACGGGCGCCGTCATAGTTTTTTCCGAAGTTACAGATAGTTGGTATGATGAGTTTTTCCGATTCGAAAAATGCCCAGTTCGCCTTGGTCCAGTGGGTGCCGTGGTCGGTTGATTTAGCCAATCTCGCTTCCGAATAGTGCGAGATTTGTCCATCTTTTGAATAATCAGGGACAACCCACATATAGAGAACACCCTTGATGCAAATCATACCCCAGCTTTTGCCCTTGAATTGGGCCGGATTTTCGGCGTGTTTTCCGCCCCAAACATTGTATCCACTGTAATCCTTCCACGGCCCTTCCACTCTGGCCACACCGAGACTGACCCTTCCGTCCGCGTTTGTGCCGCCGAAGCCTCCCCCGTCGCCCCATGCACCGTACAAATGATTGTCATCCGCCCAGGCAAGTTGGAAATTATCACTACCCTGGGCAAAGCGTTTATGTGTTGACCAGTCCAGCCTCATCGCCCTGACTACCTGACTGGATGGATATGGAGCCTGGATGGTCTGTGCCGAAGTCGCATTTCCATTCCCGGACGGCAGCGCAGTCCCTTCGACTAGCAGGGCGACCCATGCGCCGGACTCCGGCGGGCCTAGGGTGACGCTCTGGGCGGGCTTGAGTTCCTGCCGTTTCTCCCATTTGCTGGAAGATATCTCCAGCCAACGGATTGTGCCCGGCCTCTTCAGCGGACTGATATCCAGCTTAACCTCGCCTCCGCCCGGGAAATAGACCGCGTATTCCATCCCTGGATTTGCCAGGCAATAGGCTTCATTGGATTTTCTGTCCTAAAGCAAATCGTTGCGAGCGGCACACGTGAAGATGTCCAGCTCATCCGTGATCTTCCGCAGGCTTTTTATGTTCACTTGCGCCTTTTTGCCAAGTCCCAGCCCCGCAGGTGGACGATGGAACCGTGCCGACGCCATCCCTCCGAAGATGTTCCGCCAGAACCGCTCCACGCCGTCCACGTCTGCCCGAAACCACCTTTCGGGACCGGTATCGGCCCCGTAAATCTTGACGTTCGTCAGTGGGCGGACGCGATTGTCGACACGTGAGAGTTGAAGCCGCAGGCTGTCCCAGTGCCGTTGCCCCCTCTTGTGGCTGTTTTGCGAAACGTCAACAAATGAGTAGGACTCAGGATCGTCGAACGTGGCGTGGGGTATCGGAGGGTTCTTGTCCAGATGATCATACCACATCTCCGTTGTCTGAACGACAACGCCGGCCTCTTTGGCCTTTGTTTTGACAGACTCCGACCAGTATTTCCCCCACTGCGGCGTTGCCGCCGTTTCATTGTCCATGCAGTAGAGGATGTGGCCGAACTTCAGCGAGACGGAAAGCATTTTATAGACGAATTGCCGTTGATACTTCAGCACGGTTTTCTGGTTCCTTACCGCTGGCACCGACTGGAAGAAAGCGTTTTCGGAATAGCCGGGTTGATGGTCAACCACTTCGGAAAGCCCTGTCTGTTCAGCCGAATAGTTCATGTTGTTCTTCGGGTTAAACGGATGCCGCTGCCAGGGTTTGCGATAGAAGTCATACGTTGCCCAGATCTCGATCTGCACAATGATGTCACGCACCGAGGTTGCTTTGAGGAAGTTCTCAAACCTTCGCCAGTACTCTTCGTCCCACTGGTCGAGGTCGTACTTGTCGTTCACCTGCTTGAACGGCCACACGTTGCCTTCGTCGCGGCCACTCATGGTGCAGCGGACGTAGTTGCCGCCGACTGATTTGAGAAGATTTAACTGCTCGATTAACCGCGCGCCGGCCCATTGAAAAAGATTGTCGTCATCCGAACCGCCAAGCAGCAGCACGGGCTTGCCCTTGTATTGCCAGTATCGGGGATTGTTTTGATATATCTGAATCCCATTGTTTACCATTTCTGTCTGCTCAGAGGTTGCGGCAGGTGCAGCAAATCCTCCAAGCACCAGCAATAGAAGAATTATCAGGTTAAGCCTATTGTTGATCATTTGCCTTGTTCTCCTTGTCTCGCAAACCGCGAGCATTTTGTGGACTGTACTCCGGGATGTTCTATTTGAGAAGTCTTCCTGTGTCGAGATCAAAGTGTATTTCCTCCATCCCGGCCTTTTCATCGGCACGAGAGAGATGCACCTTTAGCAGACCAAGACTACAGTCTGTTTCCATAACGCTAAAAATTGTTTCGGTATCAATCTGGTTTAAATTATGTTCTCCGGCAATGCTGATATGTTTCTGTTTACGGGAAGATAGTTTTATTTAACGGCCATCAGAACCAACACCCAGTCATTGCCGTTGCCGACACTGCCGGGTGGGTCAAACTCTCGAATTGGTGCCGCCGGTCCGCTGGGAATGTTTTTCACAAACGGTCTCCAATTAGTAAAATCACGGTCTTTAATCCGCCACTTACCATTGCGTGGGTTGAACCAGAACGCATTCATCAGCGGAGCCGCCAGGCGGTTCATCTTTAAACAAATATTGCGGCCGTTGGCGCTGTAAACCATGGCGTAATCGCCCTTATGGCCGCGTGTCGCCTGGAGCCGGTTTGATCTAGCCCCTTCTGTCCCCTCCATGCCTCCCTCATCGCCGTCAATCAAAGACTGATCGGGAATCCGATCGAGAAATTGATCGTTACTCAGCGATGTCATCAGATTCAACAGATACTGCATATCTATGGCGCCTGCGTCGTCCAGCCTGCTCTCCCATTTGCCGACCTTATCCGTCCCGCCTGGCTCGTCCAGACCGCTCGCCCATTTACTAAAACCAATTATATTCATATTCCCGTAGGTAATTCCAAAACCGCCGGCAAAGACCGTTTGATATGACTGGAAGCGAAGTTGCCAGTCTTTGTAGATTTCGTTCTTTCTCACATAATTTTCATATCGACCTTCAAAAAGCCACGTTGGTTTTGTTGGATATAGACCGCAATCCAACTTAATCGCCGCTATCTGATCTTTCGGCTGGTCTTGAGTCGAGTTAAAGTCCAGCCACGCATCGTTGTGGAACCACTCAGAAGAATTGGGCATATATTTCCTCGGATGGTAACTCATAAGTGTCGTGCTATAGTCGGCTTTTGCATCCTGTTGGTTAATTCCGTTGACGCCGTCGGCTACTCCCTCGGCCATTGCGCGGAACACACTTCGGTAATCCTTGTCGCCATACACGGCGTTGCGGTCCCCACCCATCATCCAGATGATGTTTTTCTTGTTCCTGAACCGTTGGCCGATCCAGCGGCCATATTCATACGAGTTGGTTGGGTCAAATATGATTTGAGACGTATTTTCGCCGCCCCATGATCCGGCCACATAGGTGCCCCACGTTGGCAATACAATTACGTGCATGCCCTTAGACTCTGAAGCGTCGATGATATATTCCAGGTGGTCCCAATAATCATATTGTATTGCATTTCCGGGACTTCCGCCCGGAGTCATAATCGGTCGCAATGGATTGCACTTGTTATTCTTGACTTCAAAAGGCTTATCTCCATATGCATTAGCGCTACTATAAGGAAACGCTATTAGCGCAATTATGTTGAATTGCTGATCCTTGCGATGTCGCAGATACTTCTCAACCTCGCCGCGATTTAACCTCCAGGCAATCGCCCAGGCCGTATCAGCAAGGGGAAAGAATCCTGAACCGTCTTTACGAATCAGAAATCGGCCGTTTTCGCTCACTCGCAAATCGCTCAGCTTGTCGGCCAGTAGTTCTGTTGTATTTGTGAAGCAAATAGTAGCCAACAATGCGGTCCAAACCAGATAGTGTCTCATAATCTTCCTTTTCTTTCATAATCAGGAGTTTCTACGGGGCAATCACAAGACCTCTTGTGACGTGGAAACCGGACCGATCCACACTGCCCAGTGTCCCGTTCCTGGGGGCGAGAGGGTGACTGTGCCTCCGCCTTCCAGCGTTTCTTCCTTTGCCCATTGGCTCTGCGCTATGTCAAGCCATCCTGCCTTCATTCTGCCTTGCACCGCGCTGAGATCGAGAGCGACCGGATCACCATTGGGAAAATAGACCGCGTACTCTTTGCCAGGGTTTGCGATGACGTAGGCTCCGTTTTCCTTACGGTTGGACAGCAAGTCATTGTGTGGTTCGCAGGTGAAAATGTCCATTTTACCTGTGAGCATCCTCATGCTTTTGATATGCGCCTGCGCCTTTTCTGTCAGTCCCAGCCCCGAAGTCGGACGATGGAACCGGCTGGACGCCATGCCGCCGAATATCTGTCGCCAAAAGCGTTCGAGACCGTCTCGATCCCGCCCGTAACGGCCGCCGACGCCATCCCGCGCGCCGGGCGGCGCAATACGGTAGGGCTCATCTGATCCGTAAATCTTGACGCTGTTGATCGGACGGATCGGCGTCAGATATACGCGCACCTTTTCGATATTGTCCCAGTGCTTCTGACCGCGATTGTGGTTGTTTTGCGAGATGTCACAGAAGGAATATATCTCAGGGTGATCGTAGGTTCTCTTGTGATGGTCGTCCATAAGATCGTAGGCGTCCCACATCTCCGTGGCATGCGCTACGACGCCGGCTTCAGCCGCCTTTTCCTTTATGTAATTCGACCAGTATGCCCCCCACTCGGATGATTCGTTTGTTTCGTTATCCATGCAGTACAACACATTACCGTATTGCAGAGAAATGGAGAGCATCTTGTCCACCTGCGCCTGCTGATAGCGCAGTACCACCCCATTGTTTTCCAGTGCCGGCACCGAGCGGAAGAACGCGCTCTCTCGCTTGCCTGGGTGAGTCGTGATTGTTTCCTTCAGACCAGATTCCTCGGCCGTGTAGTTGATGTTGTTCTTCGGATTGTAGGGGTTGCGATTCCAGTGGTCACAGGCGAAGTCAAACCTGTCCCAAAGCTCGATCTGGACGATGATCTCGCGCTCGCTTGTCAATTCCAGCATGTTCTCAAAACGACGCCAGTACTCGACGTTTGGTTTATTAAGATCGTACATACTGCCCTCCTCTGCGAAGGGCCACACGTTGCCCTCGTCGCGCGAACTCATCGTGTTGCGGACATAGTTGCCGCCCACGGATTCCAGGAGATCGAGGTGTTCTTCGAGTTCTGGTATCTGGAACAGGTTATCCTCTACCGAGCCGCCCAGCAAAAGAACAGGGTTATCCTTATACTGCCAGTAGCGAGGGTTGTCTCTGCAAGTCTGAATTCTATTGTTATCCCTCTTCGTCTCTTCATGGGTTGTGGTGGCCAAAGCATAACGCGTCCGTGCGAAGCGGACCACAGCATCGTGCCGCAGCTCGCCCAGATCCAACTCGAGAGTTCCATCTCGACTTTCCTGAGTCCTCGACTCCTGCGCGCTTGTCGTACGCGTATCCAAGCGCGTGACCTCGTAGCACCCCGGGGCCACGCCATCAATGCAAAGCTGCACGTCGGTGAGAAGCACCGGGGCCTGACCGAGGACCTCCCGGTATAGATCGCTGTCCGTTTGGTTGCGCAGATAGACGAGCCCATGCGTGTCCGACTGCAGTCCCCGCACGTCGACCAAGTCCGCGACGCGCTTCGTCTCGACGACGAAGCAGTAGCGACGGATACTGATCCAGTCGGCTCCCGGCCGACCGTTCTCCACGCGGATCTCGTGTGGCCCGGCGTCGAAGGGAGCCTCGACCCAGCGCTCCTCCCCTTCCGGATACCGCCGTCCACCGCGCAGTTCGACGGACATGGTCTCACGCCCGTCAACAGAAAAGCAGAGCGTCTGGTCGCCGGAACCGATCTCGTCCACCTCAACCAAAAGACGGGCGGGGGTGGGGAAATCCACTGCAAACGTGGGCGGATTGCGCCACTCTCGACGGCCGTTCCGGTCGCCGTAGAGCTTGACGCCTGCTCCTTGGAGCCACTGCACCGACTTGTCCCTCGAGATGGTGAACCGATTCTGGGTCGCTTTCGCGCCCCAGTCCGGGACGTCACCGTAGGGGCGGACGCTGTACAAGCGTACAGGCGGCTTGCGCTCTGCGGACTCCGCCTGTTCTACCCGGGCCCGAATGGAGCGCCACGTCCCTCGATTCAGGGGCAGGCTCTGGGCCGCACGCATAACCGGTTCGAACGCATGCCACGAATCGGTATTGTCCACTAGGGCGTGGGGCCAGACCATGACCGCCGCGTGTCCCGAGGCAAGTGCCGTCCACAGTTCGTCGCGCAGCATCTCTGCAAAGCCCTCGGCACGCTCAGTGTAGTAGCACTCCTGGTCTACCCGCGGTCGGTCCTGAGGAGCATCTGCCCCGGAGTGCGCGTAATCCATGAGCGTACTCGCCTCATGGCGGTAGTTGGAGCCGTAGATGAGGGGTCTGTAGCCCTCGGTCAGTTGCTGGGTCAAGTCCCTCATCTCGCGGAGCCAGTCCAGAATTACCGGCGTGGGGTGGGAGCAGTCGTTCCAGGAGTTGATCGCCCACAGGCTGGTGCTGTACCCCCAACGGGCCACAATGTAGCGCAGCCGGTTGCGGTAGTATCGGCGCGCCTCCGGGGAGGAGAAGACGTCAACGGGGGCCTGACACGGACCACCATGTACTCGATTGTACGGATTGGCGGCCCAGCCATCGTTCTCCCCGTTCTGCATCGACTCGTTGTTGTCCTCGGTCACGAGCATGATGCGGAGGCCATTCTTCTCTGCGAGGAGGAAGATACGGTCCAGGGCATCGGCGATCATCTGGTTGTAGATGCCTATGCCCCCGTAACCTTCCCAATTCGTGCCTGGAGCGTCGACCGCCGGTGTCCACTCCAGCCACGCCCAGTGGCAGAGCCATACCCGCGTCGCGTTCGTATACCCGGCGGCCTTGCCGAAGTAGTACTCATAGCAGGGATGTGGGTCACCGGGATCACTGTCTCGCGTCCAGGCCACGTTGCTTCCGGTTCCCCAGAACAGCCTGCCGTCACCGCTCGTCTCGAAGTATCTGGGATTGTCGCGACTGACCTGTACGAAGCCCGGATGAGCGGATGGCGTCGCGATGAAGCGCAGGGGGCCGTATGTCGCGCGTTGCCCGTCTCTCTGCGTGGCAACCAGTGACAGGGAATACTCCCCTGGCAAAGGCGGAGCAAAGCGGACCTTCCAGCAAGGGGTTCCAGCCGATTCGTAGGGTACCCACAGCATCATCTGGGCGACGCCGCGATCGGGCCGGAACGGCTCGGAGTAGAATGCCGGCGCCGTTACTACACTGCCGTCGGGAAACGTGATCGTTGCATCGACACGTATGTCGTCCGGATCGTAGGGATTCGCATAGCTGGCGGCCAGCCGGAACGTCACCTCCAGCTTCTCGAAGCAGGACACCGACGCTACGGACAGACGGACGTCCCTTATCTCGCACCGGGCGTGCGTTGTGGCCAAGTGTGTCTTGACCAAGTCCATTCTCTCGGTCACTGTGCTCGCGTTCAAACCTGATGACACCCCGGCCCAAAGTCCCCAAACATTGTTTCCAAACGCGGGGGCATCAGGTAGATTGCTGCCCTCATAGATATGTTCCCCCTCGGCAGCGAAACTTGTCGCTGTCCAGAGTAGAACCACTAAAATGGTTGCAATACTAAGTGTTCGCATGATGCAATTCCTCCTGCATTATTGGTTGGATGGGCTGCAACCCACCTTTCCTCATAGTTTACATACGACAGCGTAGCTTTGACCAGATTGAATTTGTCGTGGCCGTTAATGCCCTTCTTAGCCCCATCGCCATACACGCTGAATACGCACCACATCGTCAGACCGTCAGTACCCATCCACTTCTGAGGGAAATCACAGTTCAGACCGAAGTCGGCGGTTCCCATGTTGCCCCAGCTATCGTAGTAAGCCACTGTAGTCCAGGGTCCCCACGGCTCTGGCGCATCGAAAATCCCCAACTGACCCGGGCCCGTGTGGAAGCTGGTCAGAATATATCGTTTTATCCCGGGATTATAGACCACCCCACCCGTCGAGGCGCCATTGGAATCGGTGAATACCGGGTGGATTTCTTTGACATCTGACGTCCAGATAGGTTTGCCGTTAGCATCCAGACCTTTGAAGAATTCGTAGGCGGAACGATCCTTTATCTTATCCTGGGACGCCAGCGCAACAACCGCGACCAGCGCTGTCGTCAACGCCAAACGTTTCGTTTTTTCCTTTGCAATGTGTTTTTGCATAACTCTGTGCCCTCTAAAGTGTTTGCGGTTCTTCCCTCAGAATAGAGAGACCCCAATCTTCATTCCCTTCCGGACAATCGCCGGCCCGGGGTATGTGAAAGCCTGACATGGCCGCACCCGCCATAGAATTTGTATTCTGTCTGATTTTGTCGTCATTTTCCCTTTAATCAGCACCACCCAATGCCCTTTTCCGGGAGGCGCGAGAGTAACTGTGCTTCCACCTTCCAGTGTTTCCTCCTTTGCCCACCGGCTCTGCGAAATATCGAGCCATTTTGCGTTCAGGCGGCCTTGTCCTTGATATACCCCGCCCAAAACCAGCCCCACTCGGGCGAATACTGCGGATGAATTTCATTGGTCATGCAGTAGAGCACGTGGCCGTACCGGAGCGAATGGGACAGAATCTTGTCCACGAACTTTTGTTGGTAGGCCAACACAAGACCGTCTTTGTTCAGCTTGGGCATGGTGAAGAAGAAGCCGTGCGGCACATTGCCGATGTTGCCGTAGGAATCCTTCAGAGTCGTGCCGGACTCCTTGTAGTTGATATTATTGACCGGACGCCAGGGGCTCTTTTCCCAATGTCCCTTGTTGAAATCGTGAAAGGCCCAGACCTCGATCTGAACAATGATGTCGCGGTCCCGGGTAAGTTTCAGCATCCTCTCAAAACGGTTCCAATACTCATCGTTCCACTGGTTCAGGTCGTATTTGCCGTCGGGCAGTCTCTTGAGCGCCTGAACTTCAAACCCCCTATCTACGCGGGCGCTCATCGTATTGCGAATGTAGTTGCCGCCCACGCTTGCCAGCAGGTTCAGATGCTCCTTCAGATCGGGAATCTGAAAGAGATTGTCATCCTTTGAACCGCCCAGCAGCAGCACAGGCTCGCCCTTATACTGCCAGTAGCGAGGATTTCTTGCATACGGCCTGATACGATTCGCATTCTCGTCTCCGGTTGCAGCGTATGAGCCACCCGATGCAAAGAGAACACTCGCTCCACACGCGAGCGTCAATAGGGTAGTGCGGCAAGTATCAAACATCAGATTTTCCTTTCCTTAGCTGTTACGGGAACGGCGGACAGGTTTACGCATGGCATCGAGCCATCGGCCGTTGGGAACTCCTTCTGTATATCACGGTGATGTCAGTTCTTTCAAATTCGCATAGACGATCGCACTGTCCGCGGCTCCGTTGAACGTGAAGGGAAAGTGCTGATTGATCCGCTCCAACATCAGCCCCCAAGAGGTGGCGCTGGCGGCGCTCGAATCGGGCGGACTGACGGAGCCGACGCGTTTCGTTCCCACGGCCAACTCGTCGATCCAGAGGGTCTGCGAGTGGGGTAGGAGTCCGGAACCGAAATACGGTGTCAGCAAAAACTGGTTGATCTTCATGCCGGGGAAGTCGGCGGAGCGGAAGATGATGTCGGTCCGCTCAATGACCAGCTTGCCGTCGAACCAACCGCGGAGCTGGCCGTCGGCGTTGGGTCTTTTATTTTTCACATCCAGGCTGTTCAGCTTAAACATTGCCTCGACGCAATACCACTTACTGTCGTCAAACAGGACCTCTTTGCTATCGTAGAGCTTGCCGTTGTAGCCGCCCCTGAGTGGGCCCTGTGTTAGGCCATGAGGCGCGTTCTTGTTCTGGATGTCGGTGGCGGCAAGCCGTAGCTTCCCGTTAACGGGTTCCACGTAAAGGGTCAGGTGGCTGGCAGCCGGGCCGTGATACTTGCCGTTCTCGGTGGTCAGGAAGTGCATCAGGTGAGGATGGTAGGTCCGGTTGGTCCATCCCCAGCCGGGCGAGAGCTTGATGTAGCAGCGGAGATAGACCTCTTCGGTGGGCTCAAACAGATGTCGAACTCCCGAACAGCCCGAGGGCTTCGTGTGGCCTTTCTCCCAAGGGTACTCGATGCAGCCCACGCCGAGGTAGGCCTCGTCGGCTGAGATATTGAACACGTCGCCGTCGTACCAGCCCCGGTTCAGCAGCTTGCCGTCATCGAAACTCTCGCTGAATAGAGTCCCTGGAGTTGTTGGCTCACTCTTGTCAAGGGAATAGACAATCTCGACGCGATGCTCCGGTCCAGCTACTCCGAAGAGATTGATCGTCCTGAACGTGAAGCAGTTACGGCCTTTTTTGGCGAGCGGAAGTTCTACCTCTTCACTGCAATCGCGCCACGTGTCGTCGCCGGCCTTGGTTTGAAAGCTCCTGAAGTTCGGTGTACACGAGCTGAGAAACACGCGTGCCTTGGTATCCTCGATTGTCACCTTCGACGTGATGACGTTGGGCGTCCACTCGATCCAGTCCCGCCTGGTAGTCAAGATCATGTAGGGGGTGCCGTAGGCCCAGTGAGGTTTGCCGTCCCGGTACCAGGTGTTTTTCTTGAAGATCTCATCCTGAAGCATGATGAGTGTGGAAGTGGATGTCGCCGGGAACGTGGTAAAACGATTCGTGCTGGTTTCCCAACTGCACCAGCGATAGGTGTCGGGCCGCGTTTCCGACTTGCCGGTTTCGGAGTCCGGCTTCATGGGGTGCCGATCGGGACCAACGACGCAAACGACGGACTGGGCGCCATCACGCCAGATCTCATCGCGGATATCCAGGGCGGAGAGCGGCATCTGGTTCTTTTCGAAATGGACGTCGTACTTAGCATCGATGAGCACCCATTTGCGGAACTTGTTGACCCAGACTTCGTTGACACCGTGGTGCCCGCCATCCTCCTTCAGTCCGGGGCCACAGCCCAGCCGCCGAGTTACGTAGCCGAAGCTGTTGAGCACCGCATGCTGGACGATACTGAAATGGGTGCAGTGAAACTTTCCTTCCCTGAGAGCAGCGTCGAGGATAGCGAACGTATCTCCGCGCGTTTTGGTGGGATTTTCGTTGTCGATTGCTATGCTCGACTTGATCCAGTGCCGCAACAGGAGAATACGCTTCCACTCGTCGGTCTCGCCGGCCACGACGGCGTCGAGGCCGTATCTGTTCCGCAGTTCGCGGACGCGCGGGCTGTAGTAGTTCTCAAACGCCCGAAACAACTCATTGCCCCGATAACGAGGGTTTTCGACTGGCAGAACGACAAATCGGCCATCCTCATTTGCGGATACTTCGTTCTTCGCGCCAAACAAACTGACTTCACTGCCGTCCCGCACAGGATTATCCGAACTGGTTGCCAAGGGGTGATTATTGTCTATTCTTTTTACCTTTTCTCCATCATCAACCGCCCATATCCTTGATATACCAGCTTGGGCAAGCTGAGCCAGCACAATCAATGCAAGTAATGCAAGCAAAAAAACGCAGAGCCGTATGCTTGAGAACCCTTCGCTGCAAGCTGTTTTGCTTTCCTTTCCTTCCATCTTTGAACTCCTTTCGCAATACACGTTTGAGTTCTCATCTTGAGCAATATGGAAAACCCCGTCAATCGCTCTTTTGAAAAAGCTCAGTTGAACTTGCAGATAAACACCGTCTGGGGTAGTATTCTTCAGCAGATACAAGGTTATCAATGGGTGCACACAATTTCAAGGAGAACAGCCATGAGGAACGTATCATTATTGGCCACGGTGCTAATCATGCTTGTGAGTTTGCTGTGCCCGGTCGTGTGTGGGGGCGAGGCGGGCGAACGACCGTGGTCCGTCGGTTATGCCGAAGCGGATATCACGCCGGCACCGGGGCAAGTCCAGATGCGAGGTTTCGGTCGTGAGCGATATGCCAAGGGTGCCCTGTCGCCGCTGTTGACCCAGGTGGTGGCGCTGCGCGATCAGGACAACCACACCGGCGTGGTCATCACCGCCGACATTGCCGGGTTTGAACGCGTGATGACCGAAGCGATCCGCCGGGCAATCACCCAAAAGCACGACATCCCGGCAAAGAACATTATGCTTGCGGCTTCACACACGCATTGGGGACCAGCGGCCCAATTCCATGCCACCTTCGCCGCCGGCGGCCCGAACGTGTGGTATATGGGCTTCATGGAAGACAAGATTCTGGCTAACGTTGACGCAGCGATAAAGAACCTCTCGCCCGCCACCATCGAGTATGGCTGGATCGACTTCCGCGGCATCGGCTGCAACCGCCGGCTTCCGGTGGATGGCAGGATCACCTGGGGTCCGTACCAGGAAGGCTCGTTTGACGGCCATACACCGATCCTCCGCATCAAGCGCGACCAGTCGCCGGGACAACTGGTGGTCGTCGGCCACGCCTGCCACCCGACCAGCTCCGGCCAAATCGAGAAATGGAGTCCCGACTATCCCGGCGCTATGCGCGATTACCTGGCCGATCAATTACCCGACACGAAGGGTGTGTTTATCCAGGGATGCGGCGGCGACGCCAAGGTGGTGCACAAGGACCCTGAGACCGGCAAGTTGGTCTTCTCTGCCGACCCGGAACGATCGCAGCAGGCCGGTGAAAAGCTGGCCCGGGCTACATTGGCGCATCTTGAAAAGGGGCCGATGATCCTGCTCGGCGGGCAGTTGGCCTGCTCGCTGGCGACGGGGCAACTCAGCTACGGCGAACGTTGGTCTAAGGAGGAGATCGAAAAGCAGGCCTACACCGGGTCAAAGAAAAGCTACTATACCTGGGTCGCCAGGCAGTTTCTGGCCTTGCCCAATTGCAGCCAGAGCTTCCGCTACGACGTACAGGTCTGGAAGCTCGGCAACCGGCTTACGATCTTCGGGATGGAAGGGGAGGTTTGCAGTCCTTGGGGACCGATGCTCCGCTCGATGGCCCGCACGGAGCAGGCCATGGTCATTGGCTATGCGAACAACGTGGATGCGTACATTCCGGACAAACGCATCGTTCGCGAGGGCGGCTACGAGGGTGGAGACGCCCAGAAGTTCTTCCTGCCCGGGCCGTTCACCGAAAACATCGACTCCGAGATCAAGTCTATTACGACTAAGGCGCTGGAGGCCATTAAATAGAACAATTCCATGGGCTAAAGCCAGAAAGGTTGGAAGAAACATGAATACTCAAGGTAACAATCGTCGCGAATTTTTAGAGAGCCTGGGTTTTGGGGCGGCCATACTTGCCGGCTCACATTGGTTGTCCGCAGGTGAGAGAACCGGCCGGGGATGGCTGGTTGGTTATGCCGAGGCCGACATCACCCCCGCACCCGGCCAATGCTTTATGTCCGGTTTTGGCCGCGAGCGGTATGCACAAAGCGCTCTTTCACCGCTGTTGTGTCAGGTATTGGCCATACAGGATCATAAAGGCCGTGTCGTTGTGCTGGTAACCGCTGACCTGCTCGCCTTTGACCGGACCGTAGTGGAAGGAATCCGCCATGATGTCAAGCAGAAACACGGAATTGAGCCGGAATGCGTAATGTTCGCGGCTTCGCATACACACTGGGCACCGGCTGTGAGTATGAGCGGCAATTTCGGTTGTATCGGTGCACCCAATGTGTGGTATATGGGGCATCTCGAAGAGACGATTCTGAGCCGGATTGACGACGCGCTGAAAAACCTCACACCGGCCGCTATCGAGTACACCGCTCTTGACTTTCGAGGTATTGGTTACTGCCGTCGTTTGCCCGTCAACGGCAAGATCATATGGGGCCCGTACCCCGAAGGATCATTTGACGGTCACACACCGATTCTCCGGGTGAGACGGCAACGGTCGCCGCAACAACTGCTGATAGTTGGCCACGCCTGCCATCCGACCAGTTCCGGGCGCATCAATATGTGGTCTCCGGACTATCCCGGCGCCATGCGCGACACACTTTCCGAGCAAATGACCGATACGAAAGCATTATTTGTCCAGGGATGTGGTGGTGATGCCAAGATTTTCGACAAGGATCCCGAAACCGGCAAGCTGGTCTTTGCCGCCGATCCAAAACGGGCCAAGGCAGCGGGCCAGGAACTGGCCCAGGCGGTAATAAGCCATCTTGACAAAGGACAAATGACACCTCTTTCGGGAGCGGTTAACTGCTCGCTGGTAACAGGGCAGCTTAGCTATGGCAAATCCTCCTGGTCTCTGGAGGAAATTAAACGTGAAGCTTACAAAGGGCCGAAGAACGGCTATATGACCTGGACCGCTCGGCAATATCTTGCGTTGCCATTTGAGAGGCCGAACTTTCGTTATGATGTCCAACTCTGGAAATTCGGGCGGCAGTTGACTGTCTTTGGTATGGAAGGGGAAGTATGCAGCCCATGGGGTCCCATGTTGCGGAGCATGTCAGAGACGGAACAGGCTATGGTGGTAGGCTACGCCAATAGTACCAACGTATATATTCCCGACCGGCGTATCGTTCGCGAGGGTGGTTATGAAGGGTCGACTTCACACAGATCGTACTTCCAACCCGGACCTTTCACTGAAAATATTAATAAAGAGGTTAAGCACATAGCAGGCCGGGCCCTGGACAAGGTCAAATAGCAATCGCGAATTGGGCCTACCTCATCCAACTGGACAAAAGCCCTTAAGGGTAACCAAGGGTATTTATGATAGTCTCACTGAAATAATCAGAATTGAACCATTTCAGGGAAGTGCACATGTCAAAGTAGATTTCTAAGAAGGAAACTTTAAAGGATTTCTCATAAGAAGTAAGGAGATTTAATCCCCTTCTTGAAATGGGAGAATCTTGTCTCCAGGGTCCCTTGGCTGAATATCTCCAAGAAATCCTCCTCGCTTTGCACACGCTCGGCCACCAATCGTACCAGCTCATTCCAATTCCTCACGTCACCCGCTCTTAGTCCCAATTTCCTGATTGCCTTCCTGTCCGGTATGGTTCCGTCGTATGCCTGGCATCGCCCATCCACAGCAGGACCCACATGCTTGCCAGCAACCACACCTGGATACGACTCCCCTTTGTGCACATCTCTTCTCCTCTGCGTTCTTCCGTTCATAGACAGGTCAGAAATGTTTTTCTGCCAACAAACGTGATCGGCACGAAAGACAGCAAGGCCCCCGCGCCGCGGGCGGGGCCTCCATCAGTCAGTTTCACGCACCTTACCTGACTCGTTGTTTCCGGAATGGGGTTCTCCTGATTCTTCTCTTATTCCGAGGTTTATCAGTCCCCTAACTATTCCATTGAGTTTGTCTTTCGGGTTCTGCGTCGGCTGAGTGCAAACTGCCTCAATCCCGGGCGTCCTGATGTTGACGATCCCAAGAAACTCGCGAAGGGTCAATTCTCCCCCGACCGACAGGCCCAGAAAATCCAGTAACCGCCGGTCAAGCCGATCGTTGTATTCGTCGATTGGCTCCGGGGGATCGTGTTTGTCGAGTATCCTCTCACAGGAGCCGTCCGACTGAAGGTGGCGACAAGGCCTGCAAATGTCGTCGGGACCGATCACGAACTTCACTTTTTGGTCCAGACCGTCAGCCAGCATTCCCGTAACAACGTGGACCGCATTTCCAGACGGCCAAGGTTTCACTTCCCTGTCCGGATCGTAATCGGCGAGAATGTCTGTAAGATGATGAGGTCTTAGAGTCAACATGGTTGAGTCTCCCGCTCCCGAAAGGAGTTGTGATTGAATGCCAGGCTCCCCGCCGGACGCGGCCAGCGCCACGACAGCCAGCGAGACTCCGGCAAGCGCAACAACCCACAGCCCGTTCCACTTTCCCATTCCCGGCGGTCGTTTCATCTCAGATTCCTTTCGTTCTGACTCCTTTGGTTTCACACGCAGCCGGCTACTTGATGACGTTAACGGGCGTGGCGACCAAGCGCAGTCCGCATCTCTCCCGGTTGCCGTACACGGCCAGGTACCCGCCGTAAGCCGAACGGCACTCGGACGGGTAGCTGCGCCAGTTGCCGCCGCGCGTGATGCGGATCCCCCGCCAGATGCCTCTCGTGGGGCCCTGCGGGTCCACGAGGACCGCGCCGGGCTTCTTCGGCTTCGAGTAAGGACCATAGGATCCCTGTGCCAGCTCCGAGGCGTTCCCCACGGTGTCGTAGAGCCCCCACGGGTTGGGCGCGAAACCGCCGACCTGCATCATTTGCTTTCGCGGCGGGCTTTCCGGCTTCTTTCCCCGGGGCTGATACGGCATCTCGCGGGGTTCCAGCGACCACGGCGCGCCGTTGTAGTTGGCCTGCTTGGGCGTGATCTGCTCGCCGAACCAGAAGGGCGTGTCGGTGCCCGCGCGGCAGGCGTACTCCCATTCGGCCTCGGTCGGAAGCCGGAAGGTCAGTCCTTCCTTCTTGCCCACCGTCTCGTTCAGTTTGACCAGGAAGACATCGATGTTCTCGACATCCTTCGTCGTTGCCCAGCCGGTTTTCAGCTCGACCGGCAGGCGTGCATCGCCTTTGACCTTGGCATTCATCACGTTGGCCCATACCGCTCCGGTGACCTCGTATTGCCCCATGTAGTAGGGCCTGGTGATTCTGACGCGGCGCACGGGGTACTCCCGCCGGTACAGATTGACGCCGCCCGTCCCGCGCGCTTTGGTCACCGCGCCCGGGTACTTCGACCCCATCAGGAACTCGCCCGACGGAATGAGCGCCAGCTCGATTGCGACGCCGTCGGCGAGGGCGATCCGGCGCGTGACGGCAAGCCCGGATTCTTCAGCCGCCGCCTGCTGGCGGCGCTTCGCCTCGGCGGCGTCGAAGGTCCAGTCGGCCTTGGTTTCGCGTATCTTCCTCACGCTCTCCGGGTCCAACACCGAGGGCCTCTTCGCGCACCGCTCCGCCTCGCGCTTGCCGAGCGCCGGGTCCGTGCCGGGGATGGGGCCTTTTCGGCCTTCGACTTCGTCGGCGAAGGCGTGCAACCACTCCTCGAGATTGGTGTACCCATCGCTGTCGTCGTCGCCGTTCGGGTTTTTGGGGAGCGTCAGCTTGCGGCGGTTCTCCTCGATTTTCGGCCAGCCGCCGGCGTCCGCCAGATCGTCCCGGCCGCGGCCTGTGCGGGTGCGGGTCTCGAATACGACGCGCGCGTCGATCGGGTTGCGGCGGGCGGGGAAGGGACCGACGTTCGCCAGCACCCACGCCTCGGTCTCCCGTGCGGGCTTGACGTCGTATCCTGGTATCTCCAGCGGCGGCTGGCCGACGACCGCCTTGGGGTCGGGTTTGCTGTTGCCATCGTCCATCCAGCGGCGGGCATTGATCTGCTCCCAGGGATTGGCATAGGTCTTGCCATTGATCAGATTGTCCGGCGAGAGGAAGACCCGGCTCTTCGGGTTGCTGAGATAAATCCACATCGGCTTGCCCCGCCACGGACGTTGGGGGTCGCCGCCAGTGTCAATCCCCGGAACGAAGGCATTCCCAACGACGCTCAGCGTATAGATACTGTCCTTGCCCGCGTTGGTGCGCCCCTTCGAGGATTCGATCATCTTCAGCCCCGTCGCCGCGTAGTTGTAGACCACATTGTTGGCGAAGACGAGGCGTGCCCCATTCATGACGTCGGGGTTTCGATCGCAGTTGTGCGCCAAGAGACAGCCTACGACTGCGACGCTCTCCGTCATCTTGATTCGGTTGGTGTTGACGAACATCCCCTTGGCGTGCTCGTCCTCGTTGTGGCCCGCTTCGTACCAGCCTTCGCTCACAATGCAGAACCTGGCGGTCGCCTTCTGCCCGGCCATGTTGAGGCCACACTGGGGGGTCCACCCGGTCGAGCAGTGATCGATGATGACATTCCGGCTGTTGCGGCCTACGTCGAGCCAGCCCCGGTGCGGCATGTACCGTCCCTCGATGCTGTCGCCCCCACGGAAAGCGATGTGCTGGACGAGAACGTCGTGCGCGCGCACTGCGATATCGAATCCTCCCCGAACCACGATGCCCGGCCAGGGCGCCGTCTGGCCGGCAACCGTGACATACGGATTGCCGATGCCCATGCCGCTGTTTACTTCGATGTAGCCCGACACCTCGAAGACGGCGACGCGCGGCCCTTTCGCAGCCAGCGCCGCCCGCAGCGAGCCAGGCCCGGAATCGTTCAGATTCGTCACCTTGATGACCCTGGTCTTTGGCACTTCGAGATGCCGTCCACTGCCGGCTGGCGTGTCCATGCCAAAGCCCGCGGCCCCCGGGATGATCGGCAGGGGCTCCCCCGCAGACGCGGCCATCGCCACGACAGCCAGCACTGTTCCGGCAAACGCGGCAACCCACAGCCCGTTCCACTTCTTCTGCATTCTCTGCTTCCGCTTCATCTCTCCTACTCCCTCCAAAAGATCATCGTATATCTGTTCTTCCTGTGTGCGTCACCCAGCAGCCTGAACGAGCGCTGCTTTGATCCGAGGCCTGCTGTCCGTCACGTTGCTCTCCTCACTCACTGATTCGTTGCGCTGAGTTCCGGGGAATGGCAAGCTTTGATTCCGCTGATAAACCCCTAAGAAGGGCCATGCTACCTTTGTTTTTGGCCCAATATCGCAGGTTTTTTAGCTGAGAACAGGGTTCTTCAGCAGAACCAAGCTTCAAGGCCCCAGGTCGTTTCTGAAAGAAGATCGTTACGTCGTACTGGGCTTTGGGCTCCAGTTCCCGATACCCTCCGAAACCGATCGGACGCATCACGAGGTCCATGTCGCCATCACCGTCCAGGTCGGCAATAGACGGGTATCTGCCCATTTTCAACTGGGTCGAAAGCTGGTGCTTTACCCACGTGACCCTCCCGGAGACGCCGGAGGGGACACTTTCGATCCAGAAGACGTCAGGCGGATCACTCTCCCCGGGGTCTCGATGAGAGTAGTGGCATTGCCCCCCGAAGACGTCCATATCGCCGTCGCCGTCGATGTCCCCATACGCCGCGCCGTAGAACTGGGACGGCAGTTGGTCGTGAAGCACCTCATGGAGCTTGAAGTTCGGGCTGCTCCCACCCGAAGACTCCAGCCAATACGCCCCGTAGTTGTGCGCCCGGGGAAGGAAGAGGTCCTTGTCGCCGTCACCGTCCAGGTCGGCTATCAAAGGACTGGTTGTCTCGGTGGCCCGCTGTCCCTCGGGCCGTTGCGGTATGTCGTGGTGGGCCCAACCGCCGCCGGCACGCTGTTCTATCCATGTGTAGTCCGCAACGATGTCCGGTCTCCCGTCTTCGTTCAAGTCCCCAATCGCCAGGCCGTGACCGCTCGCAGAGGATATCTGCGTGAACTTCCAGTTCGCGGGACCCTTCGGCTCGGAGGGGATCTCGGCACGTTGGATCCCGGTGCCGTCCTTCTCCAGCGTGATGAGTTCGTCCTTGCCGTCGCCGTCGAGGTCCACGATGCACTTGCCTTCTGGCCAACCTTTGCGTATGACCCCAATGATGTGCAGAGCCCACGGGCCGGTGGATGGCGGTCCCGGATTCTCAAACCAACAGTAGCGATAGGGTTCAGCGAGATATCCCAAGATATCGAGATCCCCGTCGCCGTCAACGTCGTAGAGAAGGCACTGACCCGTGCCATAGATGTTGCCTGGATTTGGCCCGAAGGAGTGCCGAACCCAATCGGGGCCTTCGTACCACTGTTTGCCGGCTTGGATGTCAGGGTTCCCGTCGCCATTGAGGTCGCCCACCTGCACGTCGCCCCAACTGTGATCCTCCTGGGTTGCGAGATCCACGCGCGTGAAGGTCGTCTCCCCGCAGATACCCCGCCCCGCGTGTGCCAGAAAACATGCCATCAGCGCCACGGACACAGTCCAAAGCCACCAATTCGTGCTCATGATATTCTCCATTACGAGGTTACGATGCCTCACATTTTCATGCAGCCTATGACCCATTCTGCTCCAGCTAATGTTTGTGATTTTAGTTGAAGCTGAATACCAACGCGATGTCTTTGTATTCCACTCGATATTTCTTCGCTTTTTAATCCCTTCGCCAGAAGCAGGGAGCAAAAACAAGAAAAATCTATTTAGTCTTTATTGTACCATCTCCTTGCCTTGTTCACCATCGAAAAGACCGGTAAGGGTCGTCCCATTCTTCGCCTCATAGATCCTTTTCGTCTCTCCAAATATCACACATACCATCGCCACCATCGAGAGTTGCCGGCATGGGAGAGCCAAATCCCAATGCACAGGACGCAATCACCTATGAGACAATCTTGAGTGGGGATCATGAATTGAGAATGGTCAACGGAGAATGGCAAATAAACTAGTCGCAATATAGTCAATCACCAAGCCCTGCGGTTGGGCCGTCAGGGCGCAGGAATTGGGTGGAACGTGGTCAATTCTGACTACAATTATGCCAATCAGAGCCAATTTCACGCTCCCGCCCCCCTGCCGGCCGAGCAAGAGGAGAAGAATCGCGCGGGAACCGGTTGCCAGCCGGATTAGGCGTTGAAATGCCTTTGGGGTAGTGAGTTGGGCCGTTTCTGCCGATAAGAGTATATGTTTAGCAGACAATATGGAGCAGTTCGGGGGCAAGAGTCCCGCTTTGGGATGGAAGAACCTGTGAGTTTAGTCTGGGAGTATATGTAATGGTCAAGAGACGCATCTGCTGGTATTTGGGATTTTCGCTATCGCTTACGGCGCTATCTGGCTGCGGGTCTAGGGCATTCCATATCGAATTGGTGCCAACCGACCAAAGTCTCAGAGAAACGCTGATCCAAAGGGATACAGGGTTATTCGTTTCCGACAAGATAGCCGTCATCGATATGGACGGCTTGATGATCAACAGGCGCAAGAGCGGGCTGATGCGAACCGGTGAGAATCCGGTAAGCCTGTTCCTGGAAAAGCTCGACAAAGCGGCCGGTGATCCGGGCGTAAAGGCTGTCGTGCTCCGCCTCAACTCCCCCGGCGGGACGGTGGCGGCCAGCGACATAATGCATCATCGACTGCTGGAATTCAAACGCAGGACGGCAAAGCCAGTCGTCTCTTGCGTGGTGGGCCTCGGTTGCAGCGGAGCGTATTATCTGGCGTGCGGCTGTGACGGGATTATGACACAGCCCAGCGCGGTGACCGGAAACATCGGGACGATATTCCAGACGTTCAGCGTGGCCGGGACGATGGAGAAGATCGGCGTCAAAGCAGTCACGATCAAGAGCGGGAAATTGAAAGATATGGCTTCGCCACTGCACGATTTGAGCGACGACGAGCGACAAGTTCTGGAAGGTATTATACAGGATCTTTACCAGCAGTTCCTGGCGGTCGTTTGCCAAGGGCGCCCGGGGCTCTCGGAGCAGAAGATTCGCGAACTGGCCGACGGGCGGGTGTTCACGGCGAAACAAGCCCTAACCGAAGGTCTGATCGACAGGATCGGCTATCTGACGGACGCAATCGAATGGGCCAAGGAGATGGCGGGCGTCGACAGAGCGAGGGTTGTAATCTATCACCGGCCGTCGAGCTACAAGCCGAATGCATACGGCTCAGCCACGGCTAATACGGAGGGACTCGGACCATTGATAAATATTGATCTGCCCGACTGGGTGGCATCGGGCGAGAGCCAGTTTCTGTACCTGTGGCAGCCGGCGGTTTACTGAGAATTCGAGGTCGCTGCTCATTTCGGCTCGGCGGTATCGGGGGCGTTTCTGACGCAGCGAAAGCCGTAAATGTCGTATCCGAAGCAGACGTCGGCGTAGCCGGGATTTTCGTTGTAACGGTATCCGGAGCGGCAGCTATCGGCGCTGAACTTCCACGCCCCGCCTCGGACGACTTTGGTCTCGCCGGTCTTCGGACCCGGCGGGTCTTTCTCGGGTGACTGCTGATAGTAGTCCACCTGATAGAAGTCGTTGCACCACTGCCAGAGGTTGCCGTGCATGTCGTGCAGACCCCACGGGTTGGGCAGTTTGCCGCCGACCGGTTGCGGTTTTCCGCCGGAGTTATCTTCAAACCAGGCATGATCGGACAGTTTTGACGGACTGTCGCCGAAGTAATACGCCGTCTTGGTGCCCGCTCGGCAGGCGTATTCCCATTCGGCCTCGGTGGGCAGCCTGTAGCCGTCGGCTTTGAAATCGCATTGCCATGTTTCCAAATCGTAGCAGGGCTCAAGCCCTTCGAGCTTGGATCGTCCGTTACAGTATTTCACCGCGTCGGACCAGCGCACCTGCTCGACGGGATTATCGCCACCCTTCCAGCGGGACGGGTTCTCTCCCATTACTCTCTGGTATTCGGCCTGTGTCACAAGATTCTTATCGATGTAGAACGGGCTCAGAACAACCTCGTGAGGCGTTGCGTCTATTTCATTCTCGTCACCCATAAGGAACCGCTCGCCCGGAATCAGGACCATCTCGGCGCCGGACTCACTCTTCGCTTGACTGGCAGAAGGATTCGGATCCTTCGCAGCCTCCTCAGGGGCCTTGCGTTTGCATCCATGTATCGCTATCGAAACGAGTAATACGGCCACAATATGATGCTTCATGATTTTACATCTCCCGCGTGCAATCTTAACCTTGACATTGTGTCTTCAATAATCGGGCCAGATTTCGTAGCCGTCGGGATTTCGCAGACATTGCTTGCAGAGACCCCTGATCTCGTCTGCGACGTCTATGGCCCCGGGCCCGCCCACACACCCGTAACCCGCCTGCTGGAACAGCTTCCTGGTTATCGTGTGAAACTTACAGACGAGGGTATCCTGTGTTCCGCCCATACCCCTCCATTTCATCTTGAGATCCTTGAATCGCGCCAGATTTCCAGGGTCTCTCTTTAGAGTAAGGGCTTTGGTCTGGCGGGCCAGTTCGTCGGCATAGGCCAGCGTCTTCATGTTCTCTCTTTGCCTGTCGTGCTGCAGGATTATCTCCTGCGTAATGGCTCGCATGTCGTCTATGAATGGCTTGAGGCTGGGTCGCGTTTTGCTTGTCCGATCGAGATAGGCCGTCATTCTGCCGGCAAAGTCCTGATACTCGTCGATCCTCTGCCTCTGTCGAGCGATGAAATATACCATGTCGTCGACGCCGCCGTGGATGTACTCTTTCCTCTCCGCCTCTTCGCCTGCCTCGAAGACCGGCTGCATCCCGTCCGTAACTTCGCAGGTCGCGGCGCCGATGACGGCATCCTTCCTTCTGTGCGAGCGCAGCCGGCGACCTTCGACGTCGAGCAAGGCGTTGCTAACCTGTCCGCCCAGCGTGTCCTTCATAATGTCTACCGGCGTCAAAACCGAAGCGGGTGTGCCTTTTCGCTCCAGGCAATATACAACCGATTTGCCTTTGGGCGGGATCTTCTTGCCGAGGCGATAGAAGGTAGCCCCACCCTCGAACCAGACAGGATACGGATAGAAACCCACGCCTCCCCGCCAGAACTTCTCGGGCCTGATTTCCCTGAACGTGAACGTGGTCTTCACATTATCCTCAAGCAACTGCGTTATCCATTTTGCAGGAAAAGGTCTCTTCCAGCCTATAGAGATATCCCTTTCCAGGTGGGACGCCTTCAACACTTCCTCATGCCAGATTCCCGGGGCACTCGATACGGCCAGAAACACACTTTTGCCGTCACTTTCAATGCCAACCGATTCGATCAGGCGAGGCTCTCCCTGCGTGACGTCCGAAACGAGCCAAACTCGCTGCTTTCCAGCCGGCCAGGTGACAGTCAGCATGTCGTTTTCGCCCTCCAGCAATCCCACGAAGACATTTGCCGAAGGAAGGTGAAGTGCTTCGAGCGAAGGGTATTGCAGCGGATCGAGAATGAGATCGTCACTGAGGAAATCCGGCACCACGCCGTAGCGGATGGGACTGAGCAGGCTTATCCCTTTGTCGCTCGAAGAGGGAGTAATCTCGACGATGCTTTTCCTGCCAAAGGAAAATACAATCGGCACGTTCCTGTCCGTTTGCTCACGGGAAAAGACCGCTTGCAGAACAGCCTCGTCTCCGGAATTCTGCAACACGCCGAGGTGAGCGATCTTCGCCGGCTCTGCTCTGAATTCGAGAGGGACAATCTCCACTTTCTTTTGCGTCCGATCTGCCTTGGAGTAGATTGTGACCTTTCCCTTTGCCGACGAGAACACCGCAACCAGATGTTCGTTTTCAACTGCCGCATCACCGGTGAAAGAGTACTGCAGGCTGTAGTTCTCCGGGTTATAATGCTCCGGGTCATTCCACTTTTCACTCGCGGTGGGGACGGCTCTCCAGCCGCTCCTATCCACAAGGATTTCTTCATCGGGAGATGGCGAGACGGTATCCCACACTCGGGTCACTGCTGTCGCCTGACTTGCCGCCAGAAAGAAAACAAATGCCGCCTTATATGAAAGCGACTTTTGGCTTGAGTTTCGAATACGCATTACTGTTGATTTCCCCATCAATAGTCGGACCATATCTCATAACCGTCCGCATTTCTCAGGCACTGTCTGCAACGACGTCTGATCTCCTCGGCGACTTTGACCGCCTCGGGTTGCTCCGCGCAGCCGTACCCTGCCTCCTGACACAGTTTTCGTGTCAGGCTGTGATAGTGTGCAACAACGTCGTCCTGAGCGCCGCCCATCGCTCTCCACTGCTTGCCCAACTCCAGGCAGGCCGGCAGATTTGTGGGGCTCTTCTCTTGCGTAAGCGCCTTGGTCCTGCGAGCCAGCTCATCGGCATAGGCAAGATCCTTCATATTCTCTCGTTGCCTTTCATATCCCTTCGGTATTTCCGAGACGATCGCCTGCAAGCCGTCAAGATATGGTTTCAGTGCGGGAGCAGACCTTCCGGTATCATCGAGAGACTCTGTAATACTCTTGGCAAACTCTCGATACTCGTCAATCCTCCTGACATGCTCGGTAACAAAGTAAACCATGTCGTTAACGGCACCCTTGACATACTCGGCCCTCTGAACTTCCTGCCGCGCTTTGAAGACCGCTTCTATCGCCTCCGTGCAGCCGCAGGTGCATGCACGGCGAACTCCTTCGCTGCCCCGCCTGTGATGGGTGCGAAGCACGCGGCCCGGAAAGTCGAGTATACTTTCACACGCCTGCCTGCCCAATGTCTGTTTCAGAATGTCAGCAGGAGTGGTGATCGAGGCGGGCGTGTCTTTGCCTTCGAGGCAATAGATGACGGACCGGCCCTTGGGAGGTATCTTCTTGCTGAGACGACAAAAGGCATGCTCTCCGTCGAACCAAACGGGATAGGTGTAGTGACCTATCACGCCTCGCCAGATATTGTCCTTGGATTCTCGGAAAGTGAAAGTGGTCCTGACGCCGGCCTCCTCCAACTGCATCGTCCATTTCACAGGAAAGGGCCTTTGCCAGCCCATGTCGACATCTTTCTCCAGGTAATTCAGTTTCAATTCCGCTTCGTGCCAAATTCCGGCTGCGCTGAGCACGCCCAGATAAAGGCTCTTGCCGTCATTGTCAAAGTCGAAAGATTTGATCGGGCGCCGTCCGGCCTGACCGCTGCCCAGCGTGAGCATCGCTCTCTGTCTGCCCTGCGGCCAGGTCATAACCAGCATGCCGTCCTCGCCCTCGAGCAATCCGAGAAACATGCTTTCCGATGGAATGAAAAGAGCGTTTGTCGAAGGGTACTGTCCGGGATCGTATATGAGATCATCGCCGATGAAATCAGGCACGACGCCGTACTGGACTGAACCGAAAACGCTCACACCCTCGACGTTTGCCGCAGGTCTGACCTCGACAATCTCAGTCTTGTCGAAGGCGAAGACTACGGACGAATTGGTCGCGCCCGAGAAGAAGACTTCCAGCGCCGCGTCATTGCCGGTATTACGCAATACGCGGCAACGGATTATTCTTGCCGACCCTTTCTTGAGCTGGAGCGGCGCCAACTCGAATCTCTTCGCGTGCGGGGTTGTTCCTGAATAGACCGCCATTCTGCCCGCATTCGACTGGAAAACAGCGGTGAAATGCCCATTTTCCACGACTGCATCTGCCGCGAAAGTATATTCGCGGCCATAGTAGCCAGGGTCCGAAGCGGCGGCGGCCGGCTTTGACTCAAGAGAAAAAAGGTTGTCAGGAACAAGTTTCCAGTCGGCTCTGTCACTGATACCGGCTTCATCGGCAAATGGCGATACCGTGTCCCAGATTCGGACGACTGCACGACTCTGGCTTGTCATGGCAGCCCGTGCAAATGGGCAGGACGCCAGCAGAATTGCAAGTGTGGCTCTGCAGAGAGAGTTTCGACCATTGGCGATATGTTGATGAAATATCATAGGCTGTGTCTCTTTCTAATCTCAAAGCATCAGTTTAGTCTCTGTCCGGTAAGCCTATTTGGCTTTAACGGGCCAAGGCAGAACGTTTGCCCTCTCGGCGTACGCTAGCCAGATGTCCACCATTTTCTTCAACCGCTCGGGCTGCTCGCCGGCGAGATTGTGCAACTCGCTACGGTCGGCCTCGACGTCATAAAGCTCCCAATTGACATTGTCCTGTCCCGCCCTGCCTTTGGCCACGATTTTCCACTTTCCGACTCGCACGGCGCGGTTGCCTTCGTGCTCCCAATAGATTATTTCACGCCGGATCGCCTTGTCTGCAAAGGCGCCGAGCAGGCTCTTGCCCTCCATGGGTTTGATCTTCTGTCCTTTGTACCGGCTGGGGTAGCTCGCGCCGGAAACATCGACACAGGTCGCCATCAGATCGATCAGGTGACTGGGCTGATGCCGGAGCTGATTCTTCGACCCGATGCCGATGGGCCAGTGAGCGATAAGCGGTGTGGAGATGCCTCCCTCATGCACATAATGTTTGTACTCGCGGAAGGGAGTATTGGAGACATTTGCCCAGTTCCTCCCATAGCCGATATAGGTATCCGCAGGTCCGGGCATGACGTGCCCTCGCCGGACCGGCCAGCCGTCACGAGTTTGTTTGGGGACCGAACCGAAATAGTGTTGGGCCTCCGGGGCGAGCGGCTCAAAAGTCGGCTTCTCTGGGCGCCGATGAGGCTTCTCGCCTCTGCCCCCGGATTCGGCGCATCCGCCGTTATCCTGAAGGGAAAGGATAAGCGTGTTGTCGAACATGCCTCTATCCTTCAGAGCATCAACGATGCGCCCGATACCCTGGTCCATCGAGTCGATCATCGCGGCGTAAACCTCCATGCAGGCCGCCTCCCATTTCTTGTCCTTGATGTCGCTCCAGGAAGCTGGGGCCGGCGAAAGTTCCGAATCGGATTTTATAACGCCGAGCTTCTTCATCTTTTCCAAACGCGCCTTCCTGATCGGCTCGTATCCGACGTCATAGTGGCCCCTGTATTTGGCGATGTCCCGCTCGCGGGCGTGCATCGGCCAGTGAGCGGCGGTGTAGGCAACGTACATGAAGAAAGGTTTGCCCCTGTCGTGCTCACGGACAAAGCGGGCAGCATTGTCGCTGATAGCATCGGTATAGTAGTACGGTTCGCCAGGTTGATACTCCGGATCCGACGGCGGAGTGATCATCTTGTTGTCGCGGACCAGGGTCGAGGGGTCCCAGAAGCTGCCGGCGCCGGTGATGGTGCCGTAGTAGCGGTCGAAGCCGCGCTGGAGAGGCCAATTGTATTTGTCCTCCGGGCCTTGCGGTTGTGTCTTCTTTGTAACGTGCCACTTACCTGAGGCGTATGTGGAATAGCCCGCCGTCTTGAGAACTTCGGCGATAGTGACACAGTTTCGGTTGAGGTCGCCGCGATAACCATCTTCTCCGCGGTCGTCCATCATGTGTCCGACGCCCGCCTGGTGCGGGTAGAGGCCCGTGAGCAGGCAGGCTCGAGTCGGGCAGCATCTCGCGGTGTTGTAGAACTGGGTGAATCGCAGGCCACCGGCCGCCAGTCCGTCGAGCGTCGGGGTGTTGATTTCGCCGCCATAGCAGCCAATGTCCGAATAACCCATATCGTCCGACATGATGATGACGATGTTGGGGCGCGGGGCCTCTTTGGAGCCGGACCGGCCGGCCGCCCATGAGACTATCGGCGAGGCCGTCACGGCACTGCAGGCGATCGCCCTTAGAAAATCACGTCTTTGCATTCTTCATCTCCAAAATTCAGTGCGTTCTGTTTTCATGTCTCCTTTGCGAGCCAAACATGCAAGCGCAAGCGATTGCTATGTGTAGTCACGCAATAGATAATACCGTTATTGATGAGATTTTCCAGCGAAATATGTTCTTGAACATTGCGGGCACCAACGTGTGAGCCTGTGTTCTTCACCGTTGTCAATCCTGAGACCGTAATGCCGCCAGCCATCTGGAAAGCCCAGCGCCGAAACAGTAGAAGTCTGCCGATACATCTGCTAAGATAGCTTCCTGAAATGTTTGCAGGTGTTCAGAGAATTGGGCAGGTTGAGACCTGATTCGCAACGGATCATGAGGGCGGTCGAGCAGAAAAGACGAGGAACGAATCATGACGGTACGGTTTGGTCAATACAGGGGAGCCATTATAATGCCAAAGAAGATTATCATTGGATCGATTGTAATTTTTGCCTTGGCAGGCATATCGAGTGCCGGCGAGGTTCAAGAATTGAGTCCTCGCGTTTCGCTCTGCCGGGATTCGGTAAATGGCGTGTTCATCGAAAGTCAGGGGCAAGTGCTGGTCATCTACGGCGACCCCGCCGGCAGGTTGGAGAAGGCCCAGAAGGTTCTATTCACGGACAGCCGGCGCGACCTCGTTTGGGCGGGACGCAGCTTGGTGGACAAGGGAGCCGAATCTGTCGTGCCGGTAAACCAAGTTGACAAATTTGCCAAAGTCGACGATTTCTGGTCGGCGTTTGTCAAAAATAGATATCACGACTATGATCAGCAGACTACGAAGATACTGGCGGAGCCTTTGGACGTGAGCCGGACGGTGCGCGGAGGAGACGTTATCGAATGGAAGGATTTGTCCCTGCGAGTATTGGACACGCCGGGCTACTCACGAGGCTCGGTGTCATATTTTGTTGATGTCGATGGAAGAAGATATGGATTTGTCGGCGATCTTATATACGGCGACGGGCATCTTTTCGACCTTTACAGTTTGCAGGATGCCGTCGCTGACGCGCAGATTCGGGGCTATCATGGATATGCCGGAAGGATCGGTGATCTGATAAGCAGCTTGCGCGAAGTCCTAAAACAGAATCCTGACATTCTTATTCCCGCACGCGGACCTGTCGTTGAGACACCGGAATCTGCCGTGAACCTCCTGATTCAAAGATTACAGGCAGCCTACAGCAACTATTTGTCGATTAACGCGGGGCACTGGTATTTCAAGGACCGCTATGAAACGCTCGCCAAGAGAGCTTTGGAGTCGCCGGCTGATGTAGACTGGATGGCCTACGCGACTGTCGTCGAGAAGAGGCCCCCTGATTGGGTCATTCCAATCCGCAATTCCCGGCTTCTGCTGTCAAAGGATGGGTCCGGCTTGTTAGTTGACTGCGGTTCAACTGCGATTATCGCAGAGATTACAAAATTGGTGAAGACCAAACGTTTATCCGGCCTCGACGGCGTTTACGTAACGCACTACCACGACGATCATACGGATAAAGTCGCCGAGCTTGTCAGGCAGTTTCAGTGCCCCGTATATAGCTGCCGGGAATTGGCAGACGTTTTGGAGCGTCCGGAAGCTTACCGGCTTCCGGCCATGACGGCGAACAGGATCGCCAATTTGACACCCCTCGCTCACGGACAGAAAAAACGCTGGAAGGAATTCGATCTGACTTCCTACTATTTCCCCGGGCAGACTCTGTATCACGGCGCATTACTGGTCGAAAGAGACGACGGCCAGAAAATATTCTTTATAGGCGACTCTTTTACGCCCTCAGGGATGGATGACTATTGCCTGCTGAACCGCAATTTTCTTCATAGGGGCACGGGTTATTTCTATTGTCTGGATCTTCTGTTGAAGATGCCCCAGGACTATCTGCTCGTGAATCAACATGTTGTCGAGACTTTCCGTTTCAACAAGCCACAGCTCGAACACATGATAGAAGTGTTGACAAAACGAACTGAAATCCTGGCCGACTTGTTTCCATGGGATGATCCGAATTATGGAATCGACGAGCGATGGGCAAGGATACATCCTTACGGTCAGAAAGCCGGGTTCGGGCAAAATATCGAGATCACAGTCAAAATACTGAATCATTCAAGCTCTGTTCGCACATTTACCGTCAAGCCCAATGTTCCGGAAGGTTTCGGGCTGGAACCCAAGAAGATGTCCAGAAGCGTCGAGCCGCGTAAAGAAGCTGAAATCCGGTTCAGAGCGACTGTGCCAAGCGACGCTGCCAAGAGTCTTTACATTATCACTTGCGATGTGGAGTTTGACAAATGGGACTTGCGTCATTGGTGTGAATCTATGCTGGAGATATCTCCTTGAGAACGAGTTGGCCCATACTTTTGTGGAAGATTTCATTGCACATTGAAGCCGCCAAGGCGGTACAATGTGTTGAAGTGGGATAGTCTACATAAGTCCTGAACGGGTCGCGGTCGTTGGGCAAAAACAGGAGACTCAGGCCATGGGAAGAAACGACGGGAGAGCAAAAGGCAATCCTAATGAGTACGGGCAAAACGACGACGAATTGATGCTTGGCGATCTTAACGAACGAGCGAAGACCTTTGACCAACTCAAGATGACCCAGTTTTGTCTGGATCATGCCGCGGATGCGATATTTTGGATGGAAGCCGATGCGCGATTCGTTTATGTAAACGAGAGAGCCTGCCGCTCGCTGGGATATTCCCGCGAGGAGCTTCTGTCCATGACTGTTCATGACATCGATCCGAACTTTCCCGAAGAGGCCTGGGCCGAACATTGGGAACAGTTGCGTCGTCAAGGTTCCTTTACCATCGAATCCGTCCATTGCGCCAAAGACGGCACAACATTTCCCGTAGAAATCACCGTCAATTATCTGAATTATGGAGGAAAAGAATGTAACTGCGCTTTTGCGCGCGACATTGCCGGACGCAGGCAGATAGAAGAGCAAATGCGTGTGAGCGAACAAAGATATCGTACTCTCGCTGACAATATTGGCCTCGGCATAGCTCACGTGGACACCGACCACAACATTATCATCGTCAATTCCGCAGTGGGTAAAATGCTCGACTGTGATCCCTGCGAATTCGTGGGCAAGAAGTGTTACAACATGTTTGAAAAGGCCAAGGAGACCTGCTCCCATTGTCCGGGCGACAAGGCGATCAGGACCGGCAAACCGGCAGAAACAGAGGGCGAGGGAGTCCGTGATGACGGAAGTCGTTTTCCCGTCAGGATTCAGGCGTTTCCGCTCTTTGCCGAGGATGGAAAGCCAACCGGATTTATTGAGGTGGCCGAGGATATTACCGAGCGCAAGCGCTCAGAGGAGGAAATCGAGAAGTTCTTCAATATGGCAGGCTACATGATTTGCATAGCCTCCATCGACGGCTATTTCACGAGGATCAACGCCTCTTTCGAGCAGACCCTCGGATATTCATCGGACGAACTGCTCAGCAGACCCTACCTTGATTTCGTCCACCCTGACGACAGAGACAAGACGACGGCAGTTGTTGAAGAGAAGTTGGCGAAAGGGGCTGAGGTTATTGGTTTTGAGAATCGTTACCGATGCAAAGATGGATCCTATAAATGGCTTTCCTGGGTTTCCCACCCTGTGGTGGAAAAGGGCATCACATACGCTATCGCATACGACATCACCGATCGCAAACTTGCCCAAGAGGCTGCGCGAGAAACGCAGGAGCGATTCAGCGATTTCTTCAAGAACGCCCCCATAGGCTTCCATATTTTTGGGCCGGATCAGGTCGTCATCGACATCAACGAAGCAGAATTGGCCATGATTGGATACGAGAGAGAGGAGGTTGTCGGGAAAAAGAAGTGGGCCGAGCTAATAGTACCGGAGGAAGAGGAGCAGTTCGAAAAGCACTGGCATGATATAACTACCAAGGGCCACGCCAGAAATCTTGAGTACACGCTTATGCACAAAGATGGGTACCACATCGACGTGATACTCAATGCCTCTTCCAGGTTCGACCAGCAAGGCAATTTTGTCAGTACACGCGGCAGCGTTTTGAATATAACTGCTCGAAAGCATGCTGAGCAGGCCCGCCACAGGCTTATCAAGGAGTTGGAAGCCAAGCACAAGGAGCTTGAGTCTGTTTTGTATGCGGCTTCACACGACCTGAAATCACCGCTGGTCAACATTCAAGGGTTCGGCTACGAGTTGTCCCAAAGTTGTGATTTGATACGCTCGGCCCTTACAGGTGAAAAGAAGAACGCGAATGTGGAAAAGGCGGTGGACATCGCCCTGAATAAGGATATACCTGGTGCATTGGATTTCATTTTGACAAGTGCTACAAAGATGGATTCGCTTCTATCCGGTCTGTTGGACGTCTGTCATTTGAACCAGGCTGTTATCAAGATCGAGCCGGTAGATATGGATGCAATGATGGCCGGCGTCGCTGCGAGCATAGGATACCAGATAGAGAAAGCCGACGTCAAAGTCGATATCGAGCAGCTCCCGCATTGTCTCGGCGATACTTCCCAGATAAACCGCGTCTTTACGAATCTCTTGACAAATGCTCTGAAGTTTCTGCCCGAGTCCAGGCCGGGCCATATACGCATACACGGCAGAAACCAGGGCAATCAGAGCATTTACTGCGTTGAGGACAATGGGATCGGGATCGCTCCGGAACACCTGGAAAAGATATTCGAGATATTCTATCAGCTCGAACCGGAAAAGAGACAGGGCGAAGGCATCGGCCTGGCTATAGTCAGACGAATAATTGACCGACATAATGGAAAAGTATGGGCCGAATCGAGACCCGGAGCGGGCAGTAAGTTTTTCGTAGCCCTGCCAGGTGCCTGAGTATCGAGGAGCCTATTTGACAAGAAGGGAAAAATATGAAAAAAGACGGTGTTGTTCTTATTGCCGAGCACGATGAGGAACATTTTGATATGATGAAAAACAGCCTGTTGCGAGCTGGCGTCAGCAATCAGATTTTGCGCCTAGCCGACGGTCGCCAGACACTTGATTATCTTTTCGAGATAAGCTCGCAGCCGGCAAGCGAACACACAAGTCAGCAGTACGTTCTGTTTGTGGATGTCAACCTTCTTGATGTTGGCGGCATTGAGGTGCTGGAAAAAATCAAGGCCGACGGGCAGCTCAGCAAGATTCCGGTGATTGTGTTGACCGCCGTGGACGATCGCCGTACTATCGACCGGTGCTACAATCTGGGTTGCAGCACGTATATAGTCAAGCCGGCAAAGAACGAAGATTTTGCGGAAAGTATTCAAAATATTGGGGCCTTTTTGTCGGTCGTCGAGACAACTTCAATCAAGTAGCAGGACTGGGGTCAATGGATAACAAAATGGTAATTCTCATTGCAGAAGATGACGCCGGACATTTCCAGCTCATAAAGAAGAATCTCTGATTGACCTGTGTCAACAACGATATTCTCCAGTTCAAGGACGGCCAGCAGATTCTCGACTTCCTCTCGCGCACCGGCGACGGGATGCACCTGGACGAAACCAAGCGATACATCGTGCTCCTCGATGTCCGAATGCCCAAAGTAGACGGCCTGGACGTTCTCAGAAGGATCAAGGACGATGAGAAGTTGCGACAGATACCGGTAATCATGCTCACCACGACAAGTGAGTCAAGCATGATTGAACAGTGTTACAAACTGGGATGCAGTTACTACATGGTGAAACCGGTGGATTATCATCATTTCATGGAGGCAGTTCAGAATCTCGGCAAGTTCCTTTCTCTTGAAGGCATGAGACTGCCCTCGATTAGCTCCAACGTCGACTGATCGCGCCGTCGCCACCGAACACGGTGCCCAAATGAGAGTGTTGGGGCTCGAACCCAAGACCTACGGCTTAAAAAGCCGTTGCTCTACCAACTGAGCTACACTCCCTAAATTTTCTAAGTCGTAGCAATATAACAACTTCCCGAACATGCTGTCAACCATTTTTTAGTTCCCGAAAGGGGGCGTACCAAAACGTACCAACTTTTGACGCAGGCCCTGGGCGGTTGCAACCCTTGCACGGTGACTAGAAGGACGCAATGCCGGATGGATCAATAATGCTTTGGAAAGTGCCATTGAAAAACATGGAGCACCTAAACACATTATTTCAGATCAGGCCAAGGTCTTTATTGGAGAGGTCTTTGCAGAACTACTGGACAGCCGGAACATCAAGCCACGTCTGGGCGCAATAGGAAAACACGGATCGATTTCGGTCACGGAAAGGGTGATCAAAACCTTGAAATATGAGTGGCTCAAACGCACAGCTATCATCAAAGACTTTGACCATCTGACAAAGTTATGTGATGAATTCGAAGACTGGTACAACACCTGGCGCCCACACATGACTTTGAATGGTCTCCGTCCTGATGATGTTTACTATGTCAGAAAGCCTGAGAAACCAAATCGTGACTCTAAGACAGTCCCGAATAACATCGAACGACATCTGTTCCCCGAAACAAGGGTCACTGGCTATCGGCTTAAGGACGTTGCGTAGGTTCCAATCTGGATGCCCCCCTGCTCTTGTCATTAGGGGAAGGTCTCTGTAAGAAAAAACAAATCAGCCAAAATCCTCTGACTCGGGTGTCATTTATCAGCGTCAAGAGAATCAGCTCGCCAAAGCGGTTCCATTTATAAACATGTCAATGAGCACTTACGGTGAATTCTACTGTTGTGCAGCGGTCCGATCTTCGGTTGACAAGCGTAGATTCTCCCATGAATCTAAAGAGGGTATCTTGTGCCCTAATATAAACGGGATAAGAAAAATATTTCCCAGCATAATCGGGTCAGATCAATACATTTACAGTTCAGGCATTATAGTGAATACTGCGGAATTTTCATCGTTTCACCATTCTTCATCGAGGACAGGTGCGCATAATAGCCGGGAACTGTCATATTCAACGCGTCGATGACATCAACTCTCGGTTTGCGACCGCGTTAGGATGGCGTCGATGAAGTCGTCACCGAGGTAGCCA
>JADHXR010000212.1 GCA_016782865.1 Phycisphaerae bacterium | reverse complement strand
CTTCAAGAGTACTCAATAGATCGGGGAGTTTTCTGGTCGAACAGGCCTTACGCATTATGGAACGACGATGAATCGCGTTAGTCTGACACGTAGGGGATTCGTCAGGCTCATTCTCTATGGTATTAATGCGGATTGTTGACAAAAAAGGGTTTGTCGGAGCATCACACATGAGCACAGTCAGCGAGAGGATCGCCAGGCAAAGATGTTTCGCAGATGTTGCGACTTGTTATATGCGACCTGAATTGCCGATACGCGCGCTCCCATGGAATGCGCACATCGGAGTGATCGAAGGACAATTTACAGAGGAGGCAGGCCATGATGATACCTGAGGGGAGCGACAACACGCTTCATCCGGCCTGCCGGAGTATTCTTATTCGGATGTTCTTTGGCTTTCGGGCCTTGCTGCGTACGTTCTATCCGTCGTTGTTTTCTTCGAGCAGTTTCCTGAGGTACCGATTCTCCCGGCGAGTCGCTTCAAGATCGAAAACCTGGTATTTGATGCAGACCCGCAGGTAATCAACCGACTCTTGCAGGCTGTTAATACTGCTTTCGAGCTTCTTGCGGTTTGCCTGTGCCTGTCTGGCGAGCTTGGCCAGCTTCCTGTTTTGCGGATCGGCAACCTCTCCGAATTCCTTTACCAGTTCATTGAGTTTGTCTTCCAGGTTTGTCTCATCCATCACGTCTCCTCCTAAACGAACATACTTTCCTTTTCAAATCACCCCCTGAGTAACACACATGGCAGTCCCCAAGATAACTTCAATTACTGAGTATAAAGCAAAATCCATACCCAAACGCCAGGCAACGGATGATCCGCCTAACCTTGCCGCTGGAAGTCGCCAAATGCACATTAGGAGCAATTTTGCGCGCCGGCCTTAACTTCTGTTTTCATTCTCCGAAGCGCAAGCGTTATGCGGTCTGAAACTGCATGTTGCCCAAAAACAACACGACACATTTAGAGACATGTCACGTCGTGAATATAACAACTGCGCCAAGAAACAGTTAGATTGGCGTCGCTTTGAGTAAACACTGCCGTTGTCCAGCATCATCAACTGCGGCCCGCCAGCGCAGTGGTGTTCGGCATTCGCATTGCTCCTGCGCATCCGTCGCCACGGGCATTTTGCGTGTCTGCCGGATGTTATTTATACTTTACCGGGTCCAATGGTATCAGTGAATTTGCGATTGTTTCGCCATCAGAATGATGCGGAGGTACAAAAAATGGGCACAAAACAAACCCAGCAAGAAATCCAACAGTTGAAAGAACAGTTGAAAGCCGCCAAAAAGGCAAATGATTCCCGCCTGCTCAGGCTGGCCCTTGTCTTGGCAATACTTGCTGCCGTCGCAGGCATTTTACAGGGCCGAATCCAGTTGTGGTAGTCTGGCACCTTAACGAAGGTACCTTGCGTTGCTAAACGTCTTCTGTGGTTCGCACGATCGCAATCTCCCTGCCCACCCTCTTTCGAGGCAGGTGTGATTGTCAAGGGCCAATGGGACCGTCATGACGTCTGATCTATCCTATTGAAATACAGGCATCTACCTCTCTGGACTTCTCAGCCGCAATTTTGTCTGTTTTTTGCTACAATCACACCCACAAAAAGGGTGTGCACATGCCTTATCAGCGCGGCCCGGCTGACCCTTTGTGTGCTCAAATCACCGAGAATCTACCCGGACTTCAGAGGTCGTGGTCCGGCCCGGCGGCATTGCGGAATCCAACACGAGAAATGCAGTCAGCACCTTTCTGGAAGTCGCATTGTTCGAAAGCGATATTTTCCCCATCGTTGACAACCAGTGCGGGCCGGTCGTCGTTCTTCTCGAACCCAAAGCGGCAGTTAAGAAAACGGGCATTCCTGACGTGGCGGAGGTAGCATGCGTAGGCGCCAATGGCCCCCACGTGGCGCCCAAACCGCTCGTCGTTCTCTTCCGGGTCCAGTGTAGCCTTCGAAGCCGGGTGCCCGCCCTTCGCTGTGATCCGGACATTCTTGAGCTCAATGTTCTCTATGGGACTTCCGGGCTTTCCCCAGATAACACAAGGCATTTCCCGATTCTTGAAATATGAGAAACAGTCGGTCGCTGTTATGTTCTCGAAGGTGACGTTCCGGATGGCGCCGCGAGTATACATACCTTCAGGCACACGGGCGACGTCAGAGACTTTCATGAAGATCGGCACGAATGTCTTTTCCATAGTAATGTCCTTGTACTCGACACCGTCGATAACACTGCCGTCGTTCGAGGTGATGCTTATGCCGGCTTTACCGGCACCGATAATCCGGATGTTCTCGAACCGGATGTTTTTGAACGAGCCTATGGTCTCGGTGCCGAATTGGAGAGCGTTGCACCCGCTTGCGAGAAAGCAGTTTCTGACGCTTATGTTTTCGCTGGGTCGAGTTTTGCCGAGGGACAGATCGCTGCCGAGTTTGATCGCATCGTTGCCGCCGGCCGGGCGGCCGTCTTCATACCGCACGGCGTCGATATGGCAGTGAACGACCTGAACGTCTTTACACTGGGACAGGTTGAGTCCGTCCCGGCTGGTCTTTATGGTTATGTTGTCGATAAGCATATCTTCGCAGCCCGTGGCCAGGATAGCGTAATGACCGCCCTGGCGAATGTTCAGGTTCCGAATCTCGACGTTCTTGCATAGCTTGAGGGCGATACCCTTGTCGCCGGTACCTTTCGGCACTTTGCTGCTTCTGGTTAGCGCCGAGCCGTCGATTGTTCCGGGACCGTAGATTTTGACGTTCTTGAGATTCTCGCCCCAGATTAACGAGGCTTGCCAATGGTAATAAGCCGAATCCATAAGGCCTTTGTCGTTTGGGTTGGGTTCCCACGAATCGATGATGCCCGGCATGGCTTTCAGCACAGCGCCATTGTCGAGGGCAAGGGTGACGTTGCTCTTGAGGTGCACGGAGCCGCAGGTATATATGCCCGAAGGAATGAATACCGTGCCGCCGCCGGCTGCGTTACAGGCGTCGATGGCTTTGTTGATAGCCGGAGCATCGTTGGCAGTTCCGTCACCGACCGCGCCATAATGGCGAACGTTGAAAGTGCCGACCGACGCCAGGGCCGGCGCGGTCAGCCTCGAGAGGACGTCATCGCGCTTCCTGCCCGTATGATCGGCGAAAGCTTCCGCCATGCTGTCCCGGTCGCCCTTCGCGTCCTCGACAAAATCAACAAGATTGGCCAGTGTGTATTCGAACCGACGCTCGTCGATCTTGCCTTCGAGCGTCTTGAAGAGTCCGGCCATCTGCTCGGCTATCTGCACCGCTTCTTCCATGCCGCCGTAAACATCCTCTATCAGTGTCCGGCCGATGGAAAGACGGTAGTCATGACCCTTGAAATGGAACGACGAGAGGAACTCCTCACCCCGGAGCGGGTCGCCGTAAACTCTGCGCAGGCCCGGCGCGTATTGTTCGATCAGCCTCTTCTGCAACGCCGGTGAGGCGGGGCCTATGCCGCGTCGGTTGATGGCGTACGGCGTCTTATTCTCGACCATATTCTCATCGCCCTTGTCGATCCAGATTCCCCGGTACCCCCGATACATGTAGAGCTTGCGGGCAACGTCATCAGACAGCAGCAGAATCCTATTGATCGTGTCGAGCACTTGGGGATCATTGCCGAAAGTCTGAACAATCCATTCGTTGTAGATCTCGTCCAGAGAGCGATCCGGGTTCCAGGCAAGGCGTCCCAGCCCGTAGTAGTTTACCTGGTTGAGCGGAGAGTCCGTCCAGGCCTGCGAAGGGCTTATCATCGCCACGCCCGTCAAGCAGTGCACCGTGGATTTGTTCAGGCTCCCCGGGCCGCTACGATAGGTATCCTGTTCCAACCACCACTTCCACTTCTCGACCCAGGAACTGGGAAACCCTTTATCAATGACCAGTTCAGTGCCGGACAGAGTCTTTTTCATCGCGCCATCGATTGCCGGGATGGGCGCCGAATAATCCCAGTCCCCTGCGCTGCCCTTGGGCACAAGGATGACATTGTCACGAAACTGGCCGTCTTCGCCGGCGAAAAGGTCATGCGGAATGAGGTCGCGATAGGGCTCGGGGGTATATCGATAATTGCCATAGCAGAAACCGCGAACCAGGGCGTAGCCCCCGTGGGGCTTCAGGGTATCGGCGATGCGGTTGACCATCGGGGGGCGAGGGTCGCCGTTCTGTTTCTCCGATCCCAGTTTCATCATGTACCCGCCGAAGTCCGGCACTCTTGTGTATATCTTGTCAGCCGTCTCCTGGTCGAGCGCCAGAATGTAGCTCGGACTCCAATAGAGTTTCACGCCGTAATCGCGCAAGATATCGCCGAGAATCTTGACCTCATCGAGATGCTCGAGAAAATTGTCGCTATAGTGCCAGTTGACCTCGCTCGGGCAGATGGCGTTCCAACCAGCCGACGCCATCATGCGCACCCAGTCGCGGATCAACTTCGTATCACCCGTACGCAACTCTTGCCAACTGTAGATCGAGTCGTTTCTGCCGCCCCCGCGCCATTTGTCACCAAAACATCCACGGAAGTAAGACCAATGATCGACCATTCTGATCGGAATCTGCGGGTTCTCGAGCACATCGAGTTCACCCGGGTCCTGTCCCAACTGTATGCGGCGAATCAGGTCGAACGTGCCGAAAATGACGCCTGCCGGAATTTTTCCCGCAATGACCAACGTTGCATCATTGTCATCGTCCACAACTTTGATGATGAATCCGTCTTCTCTGATCCGATCGAGTCCCATCTCGTCGGCGCGATCGCGGATCCAGCTCGATGTCTCGGCCGTTCCCAGAACTGTTTTCAAACCAGAGACGGACTTTGTCCTTACCGAGGGCTTGAACGCGAACATGGATTTCACAGCATCAGTCAACTCAGATGTAGCCGTCTTAACGGTCGAGTTCGAGCCTTCAGCTACTATGCGTTTGAAGAGACTCTCGCCAAGTCTCTCCGAAGGAGTATTGTACTGTAACCACGCGCTGTAGAGGGTGTGGTCTTCCTTGCGGTACTTGTATGTGTCTACTTCTCTATCTGTGGGAATCGTGTCCCGCCGGTCTGCGTAGACCGATTTGGTCGAATCGTATATTCTGCGCATGTCGGCATCGGTCAGAACCTTGTTGTAGATGCGAAGATCGTCCATGAATCCGATAAGGCCTTCCCCGGTGGAAATCTCCGTCAGACCCTCGCGTCGAAGGGGTTCAGTGTCCACCGTCGACAGGTCAACGACCGAGATAAGCTCACCGTCCCGCCATCCGATAATCCTTCTGTTCTGATCATCGTAAGCCACAGCGAAAAGATGCCATACAGAATCATCTACCGAAGCCCTTGGATGCCCATAGAAGGCCCATTCTCGCATATCATACTTCGGCCAGTCGTAGTCCAGGATCAGGTCCCAATACCTGAAGTCATCCTCGCCCCCAAAACGCACCTGAAAATCGCCCCGATAAGCGTTAATCTCAACAGCTTTATTGTCATATTTCACGAGCGTGTTTCCACCGGTGACGGTGTTCAGCCAGAAGCATATCGTGCCGGCGCGAATAGCCAGAGGCGAGTCCTCGGATGCCGGAATCCGCATCGGCTCGGCGTCGGGCATAAATCGAATACAAGCATGCCCTTGGCCGAGAGAATAAATAGTGCCGCCTTCCAGCACGGCGTCGTTGCCGTTGCCGGAAAGGTCTTTACCGGTCCCGTCGTCAAAGTCCCACCGCCCCACGAGGCCTTCCGGTTCTGCTGCGGCAAATGCAGCCGGCGAGCCCACGGTCGCCAGGAACAAAGTGAGTATAATTGCCATGTCGATAAAGAGAACATATCGAGATTTCATGAGACTCCTCAATTTTGATTTGCTTCTTCAACGAGACGTCGGTGTCCTGGTGTCAGGGACGAAAGTTGGTCAGTTTGACCTGCTTTGCGTCGTCGTCGTAAATGATGTCAGCCTGGGCGCCGATGATCTGGACTTGGGCCTCCGGTCTTTCGACCCCGCCGTCGAAACCGCTTTTCCGAGTTCCTCTATATGAGAACAGCACCAGGTCCCCGTTGGTAGCATAGTCATATGCGGAAACGTCGACGACCAGGTGTTCGCCCATGTAAGAGTCGAGATTCAGATCCTGGCATTGTATGGGCGTCACGCCAGTTTTGTGCGCAACGAACTTTGTCGTCGTATTGCCTTCGCCGTCGCCCGTCCGGTACTCGCCCCTGACGTTTATCGACTTTATCTTACCCTGGGCGTCGTCAACGACAAACATCCCCTCGTTGAGGCTCAATTTGCCACAACTGAAGGATCCGCCCTTGATAACGAAATGGCCGGTTGTGGTGTCGATGTCCAGGTTTCTGTCGATTTCAACTGTTCCGCCAAGTTGCCGCGCCACGCTGTTGGTGCGGTCGACTATTAAGGGCCCGTTGATCTTGAGCATGCGGCCGTCGGGAATGATAAAGGTCGATTGCTCGTAGACCCGAATCTCGAACTCGCCGTCGATATCGCGATCGAGGGTCACCGTGACACCGTCCTCAACTACCCGGCTCTTTCCGATCAATACCCGCTCGTCTATCGTATCGTCAGGCGGCCGATCGGCGGCGTCGCCGGCCCATTTCAGGCGGGCTCCGTCGCGCCCCGTTTCCCAGTTGGCCGACTCGCTCCAGTTTCCGCTGCGCCTCGGGGCGATAGACGCTGTTCCTTCGAGTTCTTTTTCTTCAGGAGGCATCATCGGCGGCATCGCGGGCTGAAGTTCACCGGCGATAACTACGTTGTCAAGCACAACATTCTCAGCATTTCGCAGGTGCATGACTGGCCCCTTCTCGAGTGTATCAACGGTGACGTTCTTTATGAAGACGTCGTAAACGAGCGCGGCTTCTACGCCCTGGAGGGATATCGTCTCGTCGTCCCCTGCTGCGATATGCACGTCCTCGATGTTGATATTGCGGATCTCTGTCGGGAAGTTGCCGCCTCGATACCCGTGGTAGTTGTTTCTCAATCTCAGAATCCGCGCCTTTCCTATATCGAGGTTCTTGACATAGATGTCGTTGATGAATCCGCCCCTGTCCAGGTTCGACTTACAGTACAGCACGTTGCCGCTGTCATATTTGCTGTCGTAGAAAAAGACGTTGCGGACACCGCCGGAAATCTCACTGCCGATAGCTATACCGCCAAAGTTCGACGGCATGTTGCGTACAACAATATTTTCGCACGCCCGGCCTTTACGCCACGCGCTGTTGTCACGGCCGGCTTTGATCGCCAGGCAGTCGTCGCTCTGGTCCAGCCAGCAGTCTTCCATCAGCACATCCGTGCATGAATCGGGGTCGAGCCCGTCGTTGTTCGAGTTGTGGCTGTTGATCGTGAGTTTCCGGATAGTGACGTTCGCGCAGAATACCGGATGAACGCACCAGAACGGATAATCGAGAATCGTCACGCCTTCGATGAGTACATTCGTACACTCGAAGGGTTCAAAAAACGTTGGCTTGGCATAAATCTTTATGGCTTCGGCGGGGACATCTTTGTGGTTCATCTCGCGCAGTTCTTCGTTCGTTGTCGTCCTGGGCTTGAGTTTCAAAGGCCACAAGCCCCACGAGTTCTCCGCCTGCCCGTTGAGCGTGCCTTTTCCCGTAAGGGCGATATTGGTCTTTTGGTATGCGTAGACCAACGGCGAATAGCTATAACACTCGGTGCCTTCCCACCTGACTCTAACATGTGGAAGATAGTCGTCAAAGTTCGTGCCGAACATGATCTTGGCATCTTTGGTGACGTGAAAATTGACGTTGTTGTCCAGGTGGATGGGACCGTTCGTAAGCCATGTGCCTTTTGGGACAACGACGCGTCCGCCGCCGGCCTTCGCGCAGGCCGCGATCGCCTTCTTGAATGCCGGATTGCAGTCGGTGACGCCATCCCCTACAGCACCATAATCGGTCACCACGAAATCGCGGCCCGGAAACGTCGGCGGGACAATACGGCTCAAAATCTCACCCAGCAGGTCCCAGCCCTCCCGCTGGTCGCAGGCAGAGTCCTTTCTCGCGAGACCGGAGCAGCCACACGCCAGGAAAAAGGTAAGCACCAGAGGTACGAAAGTTGTATCTCTTGCGATTGTTCTTCTAAGGATCGTTTTGCTCATGTGTTTGTTGTTCCTTTCTTTGAGATTTCTTTAGCGGATCTTCCGTCAGTGATTTGCGACCGCGATACCGTAGCATCTCGTGCTACAAAATGCCGCCTTGTGCAACCTACTGCAACTTTGCCGGGATAATGCTTTATGCACGCTCTGAAAGTAGTCCAATATACATAGAAACCATCATATGTCGAGAGCAAGATCAGGGCAAGTCGTTGACAATAAGCAAAGGACGGAAATTTCGGCAGGGACAAGTATTAGAAGGAAGAATTTTCAATTGGAGGAAAGTTTGGGGAAAGGTACGCTATAAGGCCGCCCCGCCTCATACAAACGCAAGCAGTTTTGAATCTCCTCTGTTAGTTCCTCTCGTCCGGAAGACTGGGCCAGTTCAAGGCCATCTTCAGCAGCAGCGACGGCTTGAGAAAATCTGCCCGCGGCAGCATAAGCGGCAGCCAAAGTGCCCAACAGTTCGAGTTTTTCATAATTGGTAGATTTACAGGCTTGTTCTGCCAGTTGAAGAGCTTCGCTGCCATCGCGGAACTTAGGGTTTTCATATGTCGCAAGGAGCCAGGCCAGATTGTTCATAGGCGAGACCCAGTTAGGCCTAAGTCGCAGCGCTTCTTTAAGGTGGGTGATAGCTGCAGGGATTTCATCCACTTCAACCAGAGTTCGTGCCAGATTATAGTGTGCCGAGGCAAAACCGGGCTCGATTTGCAGCGATTTGGAATAATTCGCTATGGCTTCATCCAGCATATCTTCTGCATAGTAAAGATTGCCCAGATAAGAGTATGAAAGCGACTTGTCAGGCATAAGCTCAATATTCTTCTCTATGGTTTCTATTTGAATTGAGCTGCATCTTTGCTTTAGCCTATCGTCTCTGAAAATAGAATAGTCTATCAAGATCTTGGCAGCATACGTTTCCATGAGCTTGAAGAAACGCTCCTTTTGTGATGGCGTCGCTTTTGAAAGGTCAACCATATCACAAAATGGCTCATAGAGTGAGATGGCATATGCCGCAAAGTCAATCTGCGCATCGAGATTTGTTGTAACCTGCTGAACTATATTTCTTGTTTCGGGACTGAGCCATTTCTTATCTGCGATTTCTTTTTCTATCATTGGGTCATTGTCTTGCATCAGTTTCGGAGCTGCGAATTCAAGCCGGGGCCGATTGTCCGTATTTACAGGACCTTGACCGAAAAGTCTGTGAAGGTCTTCAGATACCATGAGTCTGTATAGCAATCTGGGGTCTCTGAGAGTTACATTTCTTGATTGTTGGATGCAGGAGAGCTTTTGTTTCGCTCTGTCCAGAGCCAGTTGCTGACTGCCTTTAAGTCCGACCAACAGGTAATCCTGGCCCCTGACAGAAGGGCTAGTCATAACTAAAAGGCTGTTTGGAAAGACCTCCGCAAACGTTCGGCCGACAAGGGCAAAGGTGGACCAGTCCATCTCGTAGGATTGGAGCCATTGAACAAATATCCCGTCCTCGTCAAGTCGGTTCTTTGCTATGGCAAAAAAATCGCGGGTAAATAGAGCTGCCAGACCCGCCATCCAGGGATTGGATGGCTCAGAAATGATCACATCATATTTCTGTTTGGTTAGCTGCAGATGAGCACGCCCGTCCTGAATAATGAGATTCGTTCTAGGGTCAGAAAGTACGTTGTTATTCCACGGGAGAAAGAAGTTACTTGCTGCAACAACCTGGCGGTTTATTTCGATGACATCGAGTTGCTCTATGCCGTAATGGAGTGTCTCCCCGGCGGTTATGCCGCTCGCAAGGCCCAATACCATAATCGTTTTGGGATTACGGTGGAAGAGCATCGGCAAGTGCGCTGCGAGTGTCTGGGTGGTCATATCTCCTCGCGACGAAGCGTCTGTTTTCCCGCTGTTTTGCAGTATATACTCAACATCGCCAAGTGGATCTGCATATTCGTGCACTGTGGTAAAACCGCCGATGCCGTCTCCGTAATATACCAGTTCGCTATACGTGAGTCCGGTCAGTATTCTTGGGCCCTGCAAAAGTGTTTCCAGCCAGCCGCGGTGTTCTAACTCGGTCTCGATTTGATCGAAGCGATAGTATCTAGCCAACCGGCGTCTCAATCTCGCCATGATACTCCGTAGCTCTTTGTCCGATTCCAATTGTTCATTCAATTTCTTCAACTGTAAGGATACCGAAACCCCACTACCCAGGCCCATTGCCTCAGCCGCCGACCGTTGCG
>JADHXR010000077.1 GCA_016782865.1 Phycisphaerae bacterium | reverse complement strand
AATCTCCATTTACTAAGTCTTGCCTGACTGAAAGGAACCTGGTACAAGCACTCATCTATGCTTGCCATGTTCGTTCTCTGTCTTTACCATAAGTGTCGAGTTCTCGGACAGAATAGTCCAGGATGTCGTGACGAATAGCAGGGAAAACCACCACGGCGGCATGATCCTCTTCGATGGCTGCCTGTATGGCGCCAGCGGCGGCAATGAGGGTGGTGCCCTCGTTTGTCTCGACTTCCAGACCGGCAACGTCCTGTGGGACAAGCGCGACGGTGGAGAGCGCCGGGCGAAAGGCTCGGTGGCCCTGGCGGATGGCCGACTCTACTATCGCACCGAGAACGGCGCCATGCTCCTGATTGAGCCGAACCCGAAGCATTACGTCGAGCGTGGGCGCTTCGACCAGCCCGACCGCAGCGAACAGCCGGCCTGGTCGCACCCGGTCATTGCCAACGGCAGACTGTACCTCCGCGACCAGGATGTATTGCTGGTCTACGACATCCGCGCCGGATCGTAAACCTGCACGGTGAACCGCCGACCCACGGATTTTCAGTCCGTTGCAGCAAAATCACAAGACCAGCAAAAACAAGAGCTTACAGGCACTCCCAACGACAGCTTACAAACCAGCTTACAAAAAGAATCCCAAAATGGTTCGAAGCAAACCTCGGAAAATTCACGACAAATGTCACCTGAGCTCGCTGAAATCGTAGCTGTTTGGCCGAAGTTACCAGAAGCAACCCGCTCGGCGATTCTGGCGATTGTCAGGGCGTCCCGAAAGCAATAGAAAGAAACGTTGATATCGAATGTGCAACAGTTTATGTTCTAACCATTACCGTATATCATCCGACTCCATGCAAGCGGAAAAAGGAGACATATTATGGATATCGTTACTGTCCGAGCATTCTTTATGTGGTGTTCGATTTTCAATGGAGCGTTGCTGATTCTTTCGTTCCTGATCTGTGCCTTCGCCGGTGATTTGGTCTACAAGACGCACAGCAAATTGTTCCCCATGTCAAGAGACGCATTCAATGTGGCAGCATATTCCTTCATTGGATTATACAAGATTTTCTTTTGGGTCTTTAATCTCATGCCCTACATTGCTTGTGCTGTCATAGGATGAGTTGGAGCCGGGCGGCTTCAAAAGAGTAGTAGTGTGGGCTTAGCGCAGGATGATGTGGTCCCTAGCGGAACTGGGGCTGTTGGCTCCCAGTGGAGCGAAGCCTGTCACTTCAAGTTTCGCCAGATTGCCGACGAAAATATCACTGTTAACTTGCCAGAGAGCAATGGCTTGGATGTTGATGAGTATTTGTACGGTACGCGGTGGCCATCTCGGCAATTGTCTCTGAAAGAAGATTCTGATATTATCATGGTTTTGGAAGGCCCAGTGGCGTAATCAAGCCTTCGATATGGGAAATACCGGTCTGTTATGAAGCGGCGCAAGAGAATCCAAAAAGCGTTGAAGCTCACTCTGCAGATCCTGGTGACTCTTATGATATCGCCAATTCTTGCCCGGGACACTAGGCTTTGTCGGAAAACTCGATCTGGCTTCGAGCGGCTTGTTTTTAGTCTGGACGGCGTCCGGCTCCATCGACGATACAACCAATATCGCCTGCTTCGCCGTCCTTGCCAGACTAAAAACCGCTCGCTCTCGGGCCGACGACGGAGTCTTCCGACAAAGCCTAGAGTTTTTTCTTGTGGAAATAGTCAATTCGGTGCAAATTGACAAAGATATATAGACCATAGTATGCAGGATTTTCGACATGAAGAATCAACACTTAAACCGGCTTGTCAGAACGTACGTTAGCCTTGGCATACTCATGATGTTCTTGTCCGCTGCAAGCATCGCCCAAGACGAGGTCTGTCTGCCCAGTCCCAATGGTCAAATCAAGGCGTGTGTCTTTGCTGACACGGAGGGGCAACTGGCTTATCGTCTGACACATGGAGGGGCCACGGTGATTGAAACCTCTGCGCTCGGCGTTACGGTGGATGGCCAGACTTTGGGATCAAAGGTGAAAACGAAACCTCCCAAACGCAAGAGAATCTCCACGAGTTATCCTTGGCGTGGTGTGAAGAACCGCTCTGTAAATCGCTGCAATGCATACGACGTTCCGGTTTTCCATCAGGACCGCGGCTTGACCTGGATTCTGGAGGTGCGAGTCTTTGATGACGGAGTTGCCTATCGTTATCGAATACCGGGCACCGGCAGCCGTCGGATCGATCGTGAGGCTACCTCTTGGCAATTACCCCAGGGGACTTGCGTATGGTATCAAACGAATACGGACAGCTATGAGGGTGTGTACAATCAAAGCAGACCGGAGGACATCCCCTTGGAAAGAGAAGTGCGCCAGGGCAAGCGCCCTGTCTTTTTGGGTTGTCCGGTCACGGCGGAATTGCCGCAAGGCCGATACGCCCTGCTGAGTGAAGCCGGTTTGTACAACTACAGCGGTATGACTCTAAGACCCACAAGTACGCGCACCCTTGAGTCAGCCTTCGAAGATGATCCTGAGGGGTTCGTTTCGGACGGGCCGATTGTCTCACCATGGCGTGTCACCATTATCACTGAAAACCTCCATGATCTGGTCAATTCGGATATGATCTCCAATCTGTGCGAACCGCCTGATGACGGCTTGTTCCCCGATGCGCAACATTGACAATAGTCTCAGGAATCTGTAGAACTTTCGTTTTCTTGCCTGGAGATACGATGAACAGAAGACAGTTTCTAAGATCCACAGCGGCTGTGGCGACGGCCCTGTTTACCGGCTGCGCAGCGAACTACAATGCAAAGAAGAGTCGAACTGGAGGGCAACTCGCCGGCTCCAGACCCAATATCGTCTTCATTCTCAGCGATGATATGGGCTGGGCCGAGCCTGGGTTCAACGGCGGCAATCCCGAATTCACCCCCAACATCGACCGGCTCGCATCTGAGGGTCTCAGGCTCACGCAGTTCTACACCCACTCGGTCTGCTCGCCGACACGCGCGGCCTTCCTGACAGGTCGCTACGCGTTCCGCAGTTGGATGGACTGGCGCAGCGAAGACTTCGGCAAACCCAGCTATCTCGAAAAACTCGGCCTGACTCTCGCCCATAACGACGATGGCGTTCCCACTCGCCGTATCCATGCTCTGGACACGAAGGAGCGAACCATCGCCGAGGCTCTCAAGGAAGCGGGATACTTCACCGCGATCATCGGGAAATGGCACGCAGGCGAATGGCTCAAGGAACACCTGCCGATGCAGCGGGGTTTCATGCACCAATACGGCCATTACGCCTGGGGCATCGACTACTACGACAAGACGATCCCTCACAATGCGCCGGCGCGTTTTGTAGTGTACGACTGGCACCGCAATGAACAGCCAATCCAGGAGCAGGGCTATGCCACCGACCTTATCGCCGCGGAAACCGAGCGCGTCATCGGCGGGCAGAGCAAAGACAAGCCGTTCTTTCTTTATGTCCCGTTCAATGCCGTTCACGGGCCGATTAATCGCATCCCCCGATACACGGAAAAGTACCCTGCCCGCGAGGCCGCTCTAAAGTGTTTCGATGACGCAGTGGGGCGCATCGTTGCCGCACTCGACGAGAACGGCTTTACCGGCAACACATTGCTTGTCTTTGCCAACGACAATGGGGGGCTCACCGAGCAGATGAACAAGCCCTATCGCGGCACGAAGAATACTACGTTCGAGGGTGGCGTGCGCGTACCCTGCGTAGTTCGCTGGCCGGGGCGCATCAAGCCGGGCACCACCAACGGCGGGATGATGTTCATTGCCGATTTTTTCACGACCTTCATCACCGTCGCCGGCGGCCGCCACGAGCAGGAACTGCCGGTCGACGGTCTCGATATGACCGGCATGTTATTCGGCGGCCAAGACAGTCCGCGCGATGAAATCATATTCGAAGTTAGCAAAAGCGTCCGCATCCCCACTATCCGCAAGGGCGATTACAAGCTCATGGGCAAGCTCCTTTACAACATCAAGAAAGATCCCTACGAGACGACCGACGTCGCCGCCCGGCATCCGGGCATTGTCAAGGCTCTTCGTGCCCGCCTTATGGAAGTTGACGCCGAACGTCCCCCGCTGGGAGACAAGCCGCTGCTGATGGACCCGCCGCTGCCTTACGTCTATGGAATCGAAGAGAACAAGAACCCGCCAGAATGGTTGAAGAAGGCCGTGGACAGGATCCGAGCAACGCAGCCGAAGGAATGGGCTCCCGGAGAGACCCCTTGGCCGCAAGCCCCGAAGGCCCCGGTTGGAAGCCTGTAATCAGAAATTTCTTGACCCAACGTTGACAACATGTGAATCGTATCTCATTTCATCTTCCGGGGTTTTGTGACGGAGTTTGCGCTGTTGCCTTGCCTGAGCCACCCAGCATATCAGGACAACATCGCCTCGAATCCTGCTTATAACGCTATTAAGACACGACTGGCTGGAGCGATTCCCGACACCTGGGCCAGGAGCCTTGGTGGGCGGCTTGGGTAGCCAGTTGAATAATGGCAGAACCGATGCCCTGCTCTTTTCAGTCAAGCAGAGGTAACTCCCCTTGACGCTAAGTGACTCGCCCGTGTCTTGCAGTTGTCATTTGAGTTGAATGATACTGGGTGATCGAGTATAATCATTTCTGTCGGTGGAAATCAGATTGTCCATCAGTTGCTGACATTTTAGGAGAGAAGTTATGTCCAGATCGCGAGCATTTACTCTGATAGAGCTTCTGGTTGTCATAGCAGTTATCGCCGTTCTGATGGCGGTATTGATGCCGGCGCTGCGAAAGGCAAAGGAACAGGCCCAATCTGCGACATGCCAGGGAAACCTGAAGGGTTTCACACTGGCCGTTCAGATGTACGCCCAGGAGTACGATGAGGGATTCCCGGGGCCGCGGAGTTGCTATTTTCGCACAAATGAACTTCTGCCAGGCGATGTCAGCACCCATCGTCGCTGGTGTAATGAGGATGTTAATCTGAGGTATCACCCGGAATATGGAAGCACCTTCTTCACATATTTGTCCAATGTGCGGTCACTTGTCTGCCCAACCTTTAGGCGCCTGGCAAAATCCGGCTATAATCACAGCGACTTCGACGACGACATAGCCACTAATGTGACAAACTACAATCCGTGGATGAACTACACTCAGAATGCATATTTGGGTCCTAAGAACAGCCCCTGTAACCCGCTTGTACACAAGCTTACGAACGTCAGAGATCCAGCAAACACATTTACGTTCGCCGATGAGGGTCCCTTTGTTGAGCCGGGTTTCAACACACAGGGCCTGAACGACACGGCGCTGTTCCCCGTTTGGCCGTCAAGCGAAGCCCCAATCTGGGTTGAGCGAATGGGCAGCGCATGGAACGTTAAGCCCGGGCCCGACGGTATAGGCACGTTCACGGACATCATTGCGGGCTTCCATAACGCACCAAGCGGTAATCGTATCGCTGGTAAGGGAAACTGTGCATTTGCAGACGGCCACGTCGCGCCGGCTTCCAGGATGGATAGCTTTCCTCTGGCCTGGCCGAAGTGAGATCCTGAGTTCTAGCCCGCAACGGTTCGACCGTCGGCCCCTTCGTATTCAGGCGATTCACCTCGGGGATTGAAATGGCACCGTTCCACATGTCCGTCAAGGAAGCTGGCGTTCTGCCCTTCGCCCAAGCACTTGCGGTCTGCCCTTGTTCCCGATAGGTTCCTCTGCCCGCTGCCAAAGACCGCCGGCTCGTCAGTTTCAGGGAAATCGGCAGCCTCCCAATGCCCAGGTCCGCAGTCCTGAGCTGTTCAGGCCCTGACTGCCGTCCTTAGTTTGCAAACAGTTTCTTCAGTTGGTTGCATAGGGCGCAGGATTTCGATATTATTGGAGAACCGAAAGACCGAAGAACTTGTTGAACTGCGAAAGACGGTGAATCTCGGGTCAATATGGCTATACTGGTGCTGCGATGACGAGACTGTCGGGCCAGCATGTGACCAGCGACCATGACGGACAGAATACTCGCAAATATTGCTGAGCTTGTTGACGCCCAGACTGATTACATTGTTGAGCTTCGCCACAGGCTGCACCGGATTCCGGAGCCGGGCTTCAGTGAGAAAAGAACGGCATCGCTCATCGCCGAAGAACTGGGCAGGCTCGATTTAGAGGTCCGCACTGACGTCGGTGAGACCGGGATAGTCGCGGATCTTGTGACGGGGCGTCCGGGGGCATATATAGCCTTGCGCGCCGACATGGACGCCCTTCCACTCAAAGAGTCCACCGGCGTCGATTATGCCTCCGAAAATGAGGGGTACTCACATTGCTGCGGTCATGACGGGCATGCTGCATCGCTCGTGGGCACGGCGCGCGTGCTGGCGCAGATGCGCGATCGGTTGGCGGGCAAGGTGCGATTTATCTTCCAGCCTGCCGAAGAGATATGCGAGGGTGCCGCGGCGATGATTGACAGCGGCATTCTGGAGCCTGATCTTCCCGATGCCATTCTGGGCGTTCATGCGTGGCCCGGCCTGCCGGCTGATACGGTTGCGTGCCGGCAAGGGACAATAATGGCCTCGTGCGATGTGTTGACTGTCAAAGTCAGCGGCAAGGGAGGGCACGGCGCCCGACCTCAGCTGGCTCGCAATCCTCTGATGGGAATCGCCCGAGTGGTGGACGTGCTGAGCAAACTCGACAATCACGAGCGGATCGTCAGCTTATGTACGGCGCGAGTGGGCAAGCAGGCGAACATAATCGCCGGCAGCGGCAAGCTCTCCGGCACCGTGCGGGCGTTGAATCCACAGATTCGCGCCAGGACAGTAGACGAAATTGTCTCACGCGTCGAAGATGCGTGTGGGCAATTGGGCCTGCAAGGCAAGGTCAGCTTCGATGCGATGAGTCCTGCCGTGATCGTGGACAAGCGATTGTACGGGATTTTCAGAGAAGTCGGCGTCGAACTGCTCGGTGCCGACAAAGTGGTGGAACTCGAATCGCCGAGCATGGGATCGGAGGATTTTGGGAGGTATCTTGATCATGTTCCGGGACTGTTGTTTCGGGTGGGGGTTGGTTTAGACTGTCCCGGCCTTCACCGGGCGGACTTTGACTTCAACGACGATGCGCTCAGGACGGCGATGCTGATGCTTTGCGGAATGACCATTCGAGTTTGCATGGGGGGATTTCACGGATGAGAGGTTTTGTAGAAAATGACTATCCAACTGTGGGTGTCGAGCAGGAATTTCATCTTATTGACGCTGCGACTGGTGAGCTTGCCCCGCGTGTGGATCAAGTGTTCGATAACCTCAACGAACGGATGTGCGGTTCGGTCTGCTATGAGCTTTTCGATTCCGTGCTCGAGCACAACAGCGCTGTTTGCAGGACCATTGACGAGCTTGTTGACAATGTTGCCGGCGCCAGACGCGAGCTTGCACAGGCCTGCGAGAAGGTTGGCGTCGGATTAGCCGCGGCGGGAAGCCATGCATTTTCCGATTGGCGGGCCCAGACCATCGTCCCAAGCGAGCACTACAAATGGGTGGCTCGCGAGTGCGTGTATTCGGCTCAGAGAATGATTGCTTTCGGTCTGCATGTGCACGTTGGGACCAAGAGCGTCGAAAGCGCGATGTACGCAATGTACGAGATGCGAAGATGGGCCTATCCTTTGCTGGCGCTGTCGGCCAATTCGCCATACTTCGAGGGCCGCCCAACCGGGCTTGCTTCGACCAGGACACTTCTGTTCGGCTCGATGCCGCGCACATTCATGCCGCCCGAGTTCGATGACTTTGCGGCCCTGGAGGCCTTTTACGAGCAACTGCTTGCCGCCGGTGATGTCACGGCGCCGGGAGACCTGTGGTGGTCGATCAGGCCTCAGCCTCCGTTGGGGACGGTCGAGCTGAGAGTGCTCGATCTGCCCACTGATGTTCGACGTCTGGCGGCACTGGCGGCGATCACACAAGCAGCCATGGCGATGTACCAGGACAAATTCAACGCCGGTGCCGCGCCGAGCAAGCTGAATCCGGCGCATATAGATCAGAACCGTTGGAAGGCGATACGGCACGGCCTGGACGGCAAGATATTGGAACCTCAGACCGGTGAGATTCTCTCGATGCGCGAGCAGATCGAAAGATTGATCGATATCGTTAGCCCCAAGGCCGAGGAACTCGGTTCGACGTCGCACATAGACTTTGCACGAGAGATGCTCGAAGAGGGCACGGAGGCTGAGTGGCAAATCAGGACCTGTGAGAAACTTGGCGGGGACCTGCGGGCGCTGGAATTGGAGATTGCAAAACGAACGCTGGGGAAGGAACGTCTCGGCGTAACCGGGCAAGAAAAGATGGGAGATGTTCGATGAAACTCACAAATCGCAGAGAACTACTGGGGACCTTGGGTACGCTACCCCTGGTCGGTATGGCTTCAAACTCCACCACGAGTGGAAGATCGAAAGAGAGAGCCGATGCTTCAACGGCTCCGACTCTTGCGACGGAATCAGATATACGGGAGTACGTCAGACTGAGGGACCTGGATCTGGACGAGCCGAAAGTGGCGGCCAAGCGCAAGAAGATGCCCGTCGGGAAGATCGGCAATCTCACTTTTGGACGTCTTATGAGCGGCAGCAATCTGATAAGCATGAACATGCACGCCAGAGATCTGGACTATGTACGCACCCTGGCGACTCACTATAATACCGAGCAGCGTGTTCTGATGACCCTCAAACTGTGCGAGGAACATGGGATCAACGGGATCGTTTTGAAGAACCACAACTTCAAGCGTTTCAGGTTGTCGAAATACTGGGACGAGTGGGGCGGCCAAATGAAATGGCTCGCCGACGTAATCACCACCGACATCAACAAGTACGAGAGCCTGCTGGCCGAGCATCTCGAGCTGGGCGCCTCGGCAGCCTACCTGTGGGGGGGCGCAAGCGACATCTGGTATCATCAGAACAAGAAGGACAACATCATCAAGGCCTACGAGATCATGAGGAAGTATGGCATTCCCGTGGGCATCTGTGCGCATCGGCTCGAACCCATAGAGTTTTGCGAAAGGGAGGGGCTCAAACCCGACTTCTATATGAAGACCCTCCACCATGACCGGTACTGGTCTGCTCATCCGGAGGCCAAAAGGCGGTTTATAGAGATGTTCGAGAAAGAGTCCGAAGATCACGCCGAATACCACGACAATATGTTCTGCCACGATTACGAGAAGACCGTGGAGTTTATGCAGGATGTAAAGGTGCCCTGGATCGCCTTCAAGGTTCTGGCCGCAGGCGCGATCGACGTCGAAGAAGGGCTGAAGTTGGCGTATTCCAGCGGAGCGGACTTCATCTGTCTGGGCATGTTTGACTTTCAGGTGCAGGAAGACGTGGCGCTTACACTAAAGACCATCGCCGAATCGAAAGACCGCAAGCGCCAGTGGTTCTGATGAACCTTGAATTGGTGGATTGAAAGGTGAACTCCCAGCGCAGCCTTTTGCCGCAAACAAAAAACTCTAAACCACGAATTAACACTAATAAACACCAAATTGAAACCGCGGATTAACGCGGATTTTCGCGGATTGAATGTTTGGCATAAGATATTCTTTCATAACAAGTTGGAAAATAGCGTTTTCAAAAACGGGCACACAAGACAGGAAGATGAAAGATTGTATTATGAAGAACCAAGCATGTCGACTTGCCATGGTGTTGTTTGTTATTGTTCTTGCCTGTAACACTCAGGCGGCATCCCAAATGGGCTCTTGGGGCGATCAGGGTGACGGAACATACAAGAATCCCGTGCTGAACGCCGACTACCCGGACGTGGACATCGAGCAGGTCGGTGACACCTACTACATGATAACATCCACCAACCATTACGCTCCCGGCATGACGTTGTTGAAGTCGAAGGACATTGTGAACTGGCGCATGATCGGCCACGTATTCGAGAAGCTGACGTGGGAGCCTACCTACAATTTCGACCGGATGTCGGGTTATCGCCTCGGTGTCTGGGCGGGTGACCTCGCTTACCATGACGGCACATGGTACTGCTATTTCATCGACACAAGGAGCGGCCTCTACATGAGCAGCGCAGAGGAGATCACAGGGCCCTGGTCGCGACCGATCTGCATGCTCAAGAAACAACGCTGGACCGACCCTGCTGCTTTCTGGGATGAGGACGCGAAGCAGGCATACCTCGTGTGCAACTTTGGACCCGATCCGGTCCAGAAGAAGAATCAGACCCGGTTGTTCAAGATGAGCTGGGACGGCAAGAAGCTTGTCGATGAAGGCACGGCGCTTTATCACGGCAGCGGGGCGGAGGCCGCCAAGATATACAAGATCAACGGCTTCTACTATATCTTCCTTGCAGAGTGGATCGAAGGCGATCGCAAGCAGCTCGTCTTGCGCTCAAAGAGCATGTACGGCCCCTTCGAGCGCAAAATCGTCATGGAAAAGGCTGCCGGTGCTCGGCGCAGTGTCTGTCAGGGCGCACTGGTGCAGGCCGCGGACGGTTCGTGGTGGTATACGCATCAGCTCGTGCAGCATCGCGCAAAGACCAAAGGAACATTTGCCGGCAGGACTACGGGCAGTTCCTATGAAGGGCGTTCTCAATGGCTGGTTCCGGTGAGATGGCGGGACGGTTGGCCCGTGCTGGGTGAGGATCCGGATGGCAACGGAATCGGCAACACCGTCTCCGGCTGGACCAGGCCGATCCAGGGACATCCGATTGATGCGCCGCAGACCGATGATGAGTTCGACGCAGAGAAGCTTGGCCCGCAATGGCAGTGGAACCACAATCCGCGGGACGATCGCTGGAGCCTGACCGAGCGCCGCGGGTGGCTGTGCCTGCGCGCCGATGTCCCCGTGAATGACGGAGGATTCTGGAACGCCTCCAACACGATCAGCCAGCGGTTGATGGGCAAGGGCAAAGGCGTAGTGACAGCGAAGGTGGATATCAGCGGCATGGAGCCCGGCCAACAGGCTGGGTTCTGCCATCACAGCGGCCAATTCATCCTGCTCGGAATTCGCGTCGATGCCGATGGCAACAAGAGGATGATCTTCAACAACAACGGCAAGGTGAAGGCCGGGCCGATTGTCCGCGAAGACGTGATTTACTATCGAACCCAGAACGATGGGAATCAGGCCTTTTACGAATACAGCTCCGACGGCGAGACATTCAAAAGGTTCGGTGAGCCGTTTAGATTGGAGTTCGGCCGTTGGCGCGGCGACCGGCTCGGCTTCTATTGCTGGAATGACAGCGGGCCGGCAGGGCATATCGACATAGACTACTTCCACTATGATTACGATGGCCCCAAACGCCGTTAAGCCATCGATGCCGCCGGGCCGTCCTGAATTAGCTTACTCTTCCTGATCGCTACTATCCGTCTCAACATCTTCCTTGGGCTTGCTTCTGTACCTACGAGTCAAATTAAAGCCATACGTCGCCCCGATTGGCGGAATAAGCAATCCAAGTGCTAATGCAGCAACCAGTACGCTCCCTACGCTCGCAGGTAGACCTCTCGTCAGGTTGAGAAGTGAGACCCCTAGCATGACAATCGGGAGAAGCCCTGCAAGAAAGCCCCAGCCTAAAGTTGACAAGAACGAACCCGTTTGTTTGCCTCTGCTGCCGACAAGATAAACACCAATGGCGCTGGCAGGTCCATACAATATAGGGAAAGCGAAAAAAGCAAACATTAAAAGCATAACAACAGTTCCAATGCCATGCTCTCCTAATTCACCCGGAATTGCAAGAATGCGAAAGACATAGAAGGCCACAAATAGCACCAGTACTGCAACAGCAAGCCCAGCTAAGATTTCGCCGGCTATTCTACAGCGACTTAGAGGCGGCTTCTTACGGTTTTGCTCTTTATTTTCCGCAGTAATGGATTCAGACATCGTTTCTCCCTTCACTTTTCCATATAGAAGCGTGTTTGCGTGCTCAGAAGCATGGGTGCGAAACAAAGGCTACCACTTTTCCGCCAGTATGACGATTGCCCGCCTCAATTCCAAAGACAAATCCGGCCCGTGAACGGAATGGCCGGGGCTGTTGACGCACCCCGGCCCTATGTCAAGAAGACAAGCCACGGACAAGTCAATCGGCGTGATATGAGAAAAACCGCGTTCATCGCCCTCGTTGGTCTATCTTTCTCACAAAGTCCGGATCGAGAAACGGATCGTCCGTCTGCCTCCTGTATTCGAAAAGCGCGGTGGTCAGTCTTTCCTGAACCGCTTGGTATTGCCGTTTTCCCGCCAGGTTGTTGAACTCCACGGCGTCGTTTTGAAGATCGTAGAGTTCGAACTCAGGTGGATTGGCGAATGTGTCGAACGCTCTGCGCACGGGTGTGCCGTCGTAGCGAGGTTGTTGTGATATGCGATACGCCTGGTCGGCGTCGATACTGTTTGAAGGTTTTGACTTTCCGGCCAGCAAATTGTGGATCAATTTGTATCGCCGGTCGCGAATGGCGCGTCGCGGGTAGAAGGGGCGGCCTCCGTGGAAATGGAACTCGGCTACGAGGTACTCGCGCCACGGCGCGTCGGCATTCTTCAGGACCGGGCGCAGTGATTTGCCGTGCATTTTTCCTGGCGGCGCAATACCTGTTGCGTCCAGGATGGTGGGCAGGATGTCGATAGTGGAGACCATCGCCCGGCTCTTGGCCGGCCTGGAAACGCCAGGCCAGCGAACGATAAACGGGATGCGAATGCCGGATTCGTAAACCGTCGTCTTGCCTCGTGCGAAGGGCGGTCCGTGATCGCCGATGAAGATGATGAGTGTGTCGTCGCGATGGCCGTGTTTGTCCATTACGTCGGTCAACATTCCAATGCCGTCATCGAGGCGCTGCACGGCGTTGTAATAACCGGCGGTGCGCACCCGCTGCTGTGGCTGGTCGATCTGCTGAAATGGAAAAATCGTTTTTTCGCCGGGCGGTAGCGGATTGGCGGGCAGCCCGTCCACTTGCGGAGGGAAATTCCACTTCCTGCTGTCTTTCGGATCGCGGAAGGCGTGAGGATCAGAATAGTTCACCATCAGAAAGAAAGGCTGATCACCGGTTTCCTGAAGAAACTCATCTGCCTTCTCGGCGACCCGACGGACCTGGCGCGTATTGATGGTGTTGTTCTCGCGAAAATCGAATTGAAAGCTTTCCTCCGGCGCGACGTGCAGCTTGCCGATGATCCCCGTGCGGTAGCCAGCCGGCTTTAGCAGGTTTGGAATCGTTCTGTTGCACAGTTCCGGATGCAGGGCGAAACCGCTATTGGTCAGGCCATATTGCCCCGTGGAATGGGTATGCAGCCCCGTGAACATCGCGCTGCGCGACGGACTGCACGATGCCTGCGCGACATAGGCGGTTCTAAACTGCACGCTGCTGCCGGCGAGTTCATCTATGTTCGGCGTTTGGATTAGAGTCTCGCCGTAACAGCCGAGTTGGAGGCCGAGATCGTCGGCGGTGATGAAGAGGACGTTAAGGCGTTTCTTGTCGCGAGCTTCGCTCGGCGTTACGAGTGGCGCCAACACCGAAGCAGCGGCAAGGCCCGCGGCTTTCAGGAAATCTCGTCGGGTGATGTTGTGATCCATTGGTCTACTCCATTTAAGTTGTGATTCAGCAACACTTGCCTATATCAGGCTGTGTCGGAAAACTCGATCTGGCTTCGAGCGGTTTATTTTTCGCCTGTCTGCATCCGGCTGCATCGACGATAAAACCAATATCGCCTGCTTCGCCGTCTTTGCCAAGCGAAAAAACGCTCGCTCTCGGGCCGACGACGGAGTTTTTTGACAAAGCCTAGCCTCCCGACATTTTACATTCAAGTTCAATAGATGCAAAAAATACTGGAAGCCTCCGGGCCGATTTGGCAGTATGCCCTCTCCGAATTGCCAAGCGCTGTCGATCGCTTTGTTTGCGAAACCTTTGCCTTTCTTGCTGGATTAGGGACAAATTCGACATGGCCAAGAAGAGTGAACATTACGAGCAACGTATTCAGACGGGGTGTCTGTTGATTCTGACAGCATTGGGTATCTCCGGTGCGCATCAAGCGGTACGTGCTGACTATGCTTGTGACGTCCGGGATTACCGGAGTCCTTGTCGGGTTCGTGCTGACTGTTCTTGGAGTGCGACTCGGATGGATGTTCGGCTTCCTCGCTTTCATGTTGAATTTCATCCCGAATATCGGCTCCATCATAGCGACAATCCTGCCTTTGCCGGTGGCCCTGATCGATCCGCAGCTCGGCATAGTCACCAAGGTTCTCGTCCTGGCGATTCCCGGCGGCATCCAGTTTGTTATAGGCAATCTCCTCCAGCCCAAGCTCATGGGAGAATCGCTCGATCTGCACCCCGTTGTGGTGTTGCTGTCGCTGATTTTCTTCGGGACAATCTGGGGAATAATCGGGATGTTCCTGGCCGTACCTATCACGGCTGTCGTAATGATATTCCTGCAGAGATTCGGCTACACGCGCGCCATCGCGGATCTGGCTGCGGGCAAGACCGATATGCTGACGAAAACCAACAAATCCGATAAGGGCTAAGCCCTCCAGGGGCGGACTCTATTGGCTTTCTTCAGAGCGGCATTTGCGATGAGCACGTCCTCGGCGATTTCGAAATCGAACATTCCGGCCAGCACGAAATCGGCGCCGTTCTCGAACGCGTAGCTAAAAGCATTCCTAGGCGGAATCGCACCGGCGGCCATCACCTTGAAGGCGATCCACGGCTTTTCGACCCCCTTCATGTAGTCGATGACTTCTTGAGGATTCTTGCACCAGTAGCCCGGGACTTCAGCGGTGACCGTTGTCAATTCATCGGGCCTCGGTGCGCTCTTATAGTCGTGGTGGTGGAATGTCTTAATATAAAAATCAGCGTCGATGTTGTTCTGCTCGCATTCTTTGATAACTTTCAGATCATGCGCCCCGACCCCGGAGGGAACACCGTTGTCTTTGGCGATTTCCACCGCCTTGGCGATCATGTCCACCTTGCCCTGAGAGACAAGCCGGTCGGCGCTGACGCCCCACAGATAGACTGCGTCGACGCCTTCTTCGACAAGCATTCGGACCTGTTCTGTGTAAGCGTCGGGGTCGCTATCGACCTGGGCCGTCGGGCATATTATCCACTTGATCTTGCCACCCTGTCGGTAGCGGTATTTCTTGAGCATGCTCACAATGCCCGGGGCGGTATGTATAACGAGCGTGTCGACCCCGTGGGCTTCGGCGACCCTCATTGTATCGAGGATCTTTTCCTCGGTGTTATAGTGTGCAGTCAGATTGTAAACGTATTTCAAGTCCCTGCTGTGGGTAAAATGGGTCAGCAGGTTGCCCCCGAGCAGGAGCCGGCCGATCTCGAGGTTCTTGATCTTGCCTTTCGGCAGACTCGCCTCGGACGCCGGCACACCTGGCGATGACTGAGATCGCTTGACCGTGTTTGCGGCCTGGATCTTGTTCTGCGTTGCCCGCATTGCCAATGCACCTGCCGCCGGACTCAGCAGTGATTTCTTGATAAAACCTCGACGATTTATGCTTTGCGACATAGTTGTTCTCCTTTTCGAATACCCCACGACCACCGGGCGACGATCAAAGTGCCAGTTTTGCCTTTCGTGCCCTCGATCATTGGCCTGTTCTATTCTACTTGTTTTGCTCGGATCGTCGCAGAACTTTTCCAGTTTTTTTCCGTACGACAAGCATCCTCATCTTGCAGTTTTGACAATTATTGGCAAATGTATGCCTACCGACGTGCCGATAAATATTAGAAAGGCAGTATGTGGTACCAGTCGAGGAACAAACATGTTATCTGACAAGCTGAGCATCACCCAGAAGCCTAAATTACATAACCCTCGTATGCTGCTGGGTTTATCCGGCTGGATGGACGGCGGCGAGGTCTCAACCGGGACGGCGGAGTGCCTTATCGAGAAGATCGGCGCGCAAAGATTTGCCGAGATTGATCCCAAAGGATTTTATCTTTGCAGTTTCCCGGGCTCGATGGAGATAACAGCACTGTTTCGCCCGCACACGAAGATAACCGATGGCTTGGTCGAGTCCATCGAGACCCCGGTGAACTCCTTTTTCTACAGCGAAAGTGGTGATTTGATTCTTTTCAAGGGCAAAGAGCCGAATCTGAACTGGGAAGAGTTCGCAGAATGTGTCTTCTCGCTGTGCGAGGAATTCGGTGTTAAGATGATATATTTTATCGGTAGCGTGGCCGGCCTTGTGCCCCACACGCGTGAGCCGAGACTCTTGTGTTCCGTCTCGCATCCGGAACTGAAGGAAACTTTCCAGCACTACGGGGTAAAATTCGCCAACTATGAAGGCCCGGCCAGCATTATCACCTACCTGACGGCCAACGCCCACAAACGGGGCATAAGCATGGTAAGCCTCGTGGCTACGATTCCCGCGTACGTGCAGGGCAGCAATCCCAAGTGTATCGAAGCGGTCACCAGACGCCTGGCGGGCATGTTGGAGCTGGATATAGAACTCGGCGACCTGACGGCAAGCAGCGATGAGTTCGAGAAGAAGCTCGGCGACGCAGTCCAAGAGCAGCCGGAGCTTGAGAGTAACATTCACAAGCTGGAAGAAGATTACGACAGCGAGATTTTCGACAACGAGATGGGCGATCTCAGAGAGTGGCTGGAGCAGCAGGGCATCAGGGTGGATTAGGAACTAAAGGTCCGCGCAGTCGCCAGTGCTCCGGTTGTCTTCACTATGTTGCCACGTCAGCCCGCTAGTGTGACCACCGTCCAAGACGACAAAGCAAGAACCATTCGGGGCCTGTGCCGAGCTAGTCGGTTCAGGCCCCGAACCTATTTTGAATCGCTGTTGTCGTAATGCCTCCGGCTACGGCTGTGGCTCTTCGGCGGGTCTTAAGAGTCGGATGTCGTCAATAAACAACGTTCCCGAACCGCCCGGTGCCACCAAGCCGCTCTGCGCACCCAAACCGACGGCGATCTTGTCAATATTGGCCAGGTTCACGTCCTGGTCGGCAAATCGCGTCAGATCGATGACCCATTCGGTCCAGACGTCTATCGTCGCTGCACTGGCATCGTCGTGCGCTACGACCGCCGAGGCGCTAGCGCCGTCTGTTACGGCGACGTAAAGAGGCTCGGCTGCGTTGCCGAGTATGCCGATATCCTGGTTGGTCCACTGCGCACCGACGTTGCCGGTGATCGCGACATTGGAGAATTTCGCTTCGCATGTCACGGCCGCATTGCGACTGGTCAGCGCCAAACCTACGTATACGGTCGCGTCCATTGGGATGGCGGTCGGGGCCGAAAGCTCCACCGGCTGCCATGTAGAGCCGTTGGTCGAATGGGAAACGGTAAAGTTGCCCGCGACATCGCGTTCGAGCTTAACCCAGTGGGGCGCCGTGATGCCGGCCTGGAACGTGCTGAAGCTGCCGCCTCCTGTTGTGTCACGGCCCCGCGAGCCGACGCCGTCGACGGGCGTTATGCATGCGAAGGCATGCGCAGAGTTCGGATCGAGCGTCTCGCGGATCATCACGCCGGCCTTGGCCTGGTCGTGTGTGTTCTGGATGCTGTCAACTCTTGCCGTTATCGAGCCCGGGCCCGTGAGCGTCTTGTATGCGAAGTGGAACTCATCCGCCGTGCCGCCAATATTTGAACCGGCGGCAGTCATAGTGTACGTCCCGACCGGGCCCTCGGTAAAGCTGCCAACCGAGGCTGGGTAGCCCCTGAACCACAGCGACAGCACGGAAACTCCTTCCTCGGTCCAATCGCGTGGGTAACTCAAAGTCAGTTCTGCCTGCGAGTTCGCTACGCCGGCAGTATTGTCGTAGGAGAGCGGCATGGACTGGCGGCCGCCGTGAACAATCGTCTGCTCGGCATACGGCGGGAACAGATTGCCGACCTGTGAGCCATTAGCGGCAGTCCCAAAACCGTCGATCCAGCTCTGCCAAATCGCTTCGTTTGCGGCGTCATCATCCGTATAATCCTCGAAGTTATCCACTACGAGAAAATCGCCCGTGGTAAAACTCCAAACCCTGCCTGTCCAGGGACTGTCCGGACTGACAGCGTTCACTTCATCTACTCGCCAATAGTAAGTTGTATGCCAGGTGAGCTTGCCCGGATCGTAGCTTTCGGATCCGATTGCCGGCGAACTCTTGTGCTCGGGCGAAGTGACGACGGCGCTGCTGACGGCATCGGCATCAGTGCCGAAATATACTTCGTGCGAAGCGGCACCAATTCCCGGGCTCCACTTGAGAGTCGGCATCATCTTCACACCCGTGGCCCCGTTGGATGGGCTTGGGCCGCCCGCCCTGAGCGGTGGCGAGAATGCTGCCGATGGGATTATCGCCTTGGGCTGGCTGGCACTCTCCCAGAGAAGATGCGCCTCGGAGTCTCCATCTTCGTTGAACAATTCCATCCGGATGCTGTACCACTTGCCGGCAACAAGCTCGATGGGCTCGCCGCGGGTATCAACCACCGTGTTGACCCACGCCCACTTGTCCACGATCAACTTCTCGTCAATCCACAACCTTGAGCCATCGTTGGCTCGCGTGTAGAATGTATAGACCTCTGAGAAAGCGGCCTGTAGCTCACCTCGCCAGCGCACGGAAAACCAGTCTGCATTGACCACGTTTGGCTCCGGCGAGGCGTTGCCGAAGTCAATATCGATAATGGGGTCGATCCGTGTCAGAACCGGCTCGCCGATAGGATCCATTGTGTTGAAGTACTCGCCGAGAAGGCCGCCACCCGGCGTGGTTGCGGTGAAACTCCAGGCCTTGCCCCTGTGCGTAGTCAGGCCGTCAGAACTGTCAACGCGCCAGTAATAAGTCTTACCGGTCTCCAGAGGGCCGGGATCGTAGGTTGTTCCGAGCACGAAGGCACTACCTTCGGCGCTGTTGACATCCTGGAAGTTGTCTGCGAAATACACATAGTGCAGGGCCGCCCCCACGCCCGGATCCCAGGCCAGGTCGGTATCCGCATCCACGAACAGCGCTCCGTCGGCAGGTGCCGGATGCCAGGCGGTCTTGGGGCGAACGCTGAAACTCCAAATGCTGCCTTTCCAGGGGCTGTCAGCCTCAGCATCGTTAACGCCATCCACTCGCCAGTAGTAGGTGGTTCCGGGAATCAGTCCCTCCGGGAACGGCTTGCCGAAGCCGATAACGGCAAATGTACCGGCCGCTGGAATGGGCTCAACTCTGCCCTCGCTCACATCGTCAAGATTGTCTGAGATGTAAACAAGGTGCGAAGTCGCAAGGTCGCCCGCTGTCCAACTCAGATTATACCATGTCGATTCAACAATGGCACCGTCTGCAGGACTGGGCGCCAGGGCCTGGGTCACCGTGCCGCCCGGGTCGTCCATTAACGCCTGGATCTCATCGGCACTCAGCGCGCGGTCGTAGATGCGCACGTCGTCTATCATACCATCGTAGGTCCGGGGAGTATTGTTCAGGTCGTAAGCAATGCGAAACTCTCCGCCGCTGGAGGTGTCCATCTGATTGGGGGTTCCTCCGTCCATGATTGGGTCCAGCGCACCGTCCACATATAACAAGAGTTCGCTTACGTCGGGCGAACCATCATCTATGAGCACCACAGCAACGTGATGCCATTCGCCGTCCGCCAGGTCGGTCGTGCCGTATGTATTGCCCCGTCCACATTCGAGGCGAAGGGACGCGGGGCCGTTGTGCGTGCGCATTATCCACTTCGTTCCTGACCCGGCGGGACCCCAGGTGATGATGCTCGCCGAAGTCTTGGTGACGTTAATCCATGCGGCGCTGGTTCGGGATTGCGTTCCCAGTATGCCCTCATAGCCGGGCACGGCGACATGATTGCCTCCGCTAAACTGCAGAGCTGTTCCCTGAACTCCCGTGACCCACACGGGATTGTCCACCAGCACGCCGTGGAGATTGTTGCCCGATGAGTCGATTGCATTGTCGCCCGATCCGTCGTTAAGCCTCCACCAGCCGACAAGGTTTGGGTCGGCCGCAGAACAGATGTTGGGGGCAACGGCCCCCAGAACCAAAACAGCAGCGACCATCAGAGTTAGTCTCCTGGTCATAACAGTCCTCCTTCATAGAAGATTCAAGTTGGTACAGCTCAATACTATGGCTGTGGTTCTTCGGTGACTCTTAACAGCCGGATGTCGTCGAAGAACATCGTTCCCGAACCGCCGGCTGCTGTCGTGTCGCCTCGGGTGCCAAGGCCAATCGCGACCTTGTCAACGTTGGTCAGATTCACACCCTGATCGGCCAGCGTTTGCAGATCGATGATCCATTCGGTCCAGACATTTATCGTCGCTGCGTTGGCATCGTTGTGCGGTGCGACCGCCGATGCGCCCGCGCCATCGGTTACGGCCACATACAAAGGCTCGACGTCGTTGCCGAGTATGCCAACATCCTGGTGCATCCACTGCACACTGGCGGTGCCGGTGATCGCGACGTTGGAGAATTTCGCCTCGCACGTCTCAGCGGCGTTGTGACTGGTCAGCGCCAGGCCCACGTATGCGGTCCCGTCCATTGGGATGGCGGTCGGCGTGGAAAGCTCCACCGCCTGCCACGTAGAGCCGTTAGTCGAATGGGAAACGGTAAAGTTGCCTGCGACGTCGCGCTCCAGCTTAACCCAATGAGGTGCCGTGATATCGGCCTGGTACGCGCTGAAGCTGCTGCCTGCTGCGGCGGTGCGGCCCAGCGAGCTGACGCCGTCGGCGGGCGTGATGCATGCGAAGGCATGCGCCGAGTTCGGATCGAGCGTCTCGCGAATCATGACGCCGGCCTTGGCCTGGTTGTGCGTGTTCTGGATGCTGTCGATCCTTGCCGTGATCGAGCCCGGGCCGGTGAGCGTCTTGTAGGCGAAATGGAACTGATCGGCTGTGCCGGCAATATCTGCGCCGGCGGCGGTCATCGTGTACGTCCCGACCGGACCTTCAGCAAAGCTGCCAACCGAGGGCGGATAGCCCCTGAACCAGAGCGACAACACTTCGACGCCGTGTGCGCTCCAGTTGCGCGGCGTGGTCAGTGTCAGCTCGGCCTCGGAGTTACTCACGCCAGCCGTGTTGTTATAAGAGAGCGGCATGGACTGGGTGCCGCCATTGACAATGGTTTGCTCGGCATATGGCGGGAGCAAGTCGCCGACCTGCGAGCCGTTCGTGGGAACACCAAAGCCGTCGACCCAACTCTGCCAGATTGCTTCATTGTCCGCGTCATTGTCGGTGTAACTCTCGAAATCGTCTATTAGACGGAAGTCAGCAACCATAATCGCCCGGACGCCGCCTCTGGAAATGCCGCCATCGGTGTTGAACTCGTCGATACGCCAGTAGTAGTCCTGGCCCCATTCAAACGGCTCGGCAGGCGTATATGTCGTGCTGGCCTGCCGTCCCCGGTAGACCCCGGTTGTGTCGGCGGCCTCGGCGTTCTGGACTGCCTGTTCATCCGTGCCGAAATACACGTCATGCTGGGCCGCCATGTCCCCGGCGCTCCAGGTCAGAGACGACGGGGCCGCTTCGATGTCGTATATTCCGCTCGGGGGTTGATGGTCCCAGGCCAGCAGCAGATCGCCTCTCATGACTTGCGCGATATCATCCCGTGTCAGTGCCCTGTCGTAGATACGCACGTCGTCCATGCTGCCCATCCAATAGCCGGGACTGCCGCTTCTGTCGCCGTCAAAGACGGTCGCTTCCGACTGAGATCCGACAAAGCCGTATCGCACGGTTCCTAAACCGAACGTGCTGCCGCCCACGGCTGAGGCTTCCGGAACGCCATCGATGTATATGGTCGATGTGCCGTTGTCGAAGACGCCCGCGACGTGGTGCCACTGGCCGTCATCGACCCGCCTCTGACTGCCAAGATCCACGATGCCAGTGCTCGTGCTCACCTCCCAGCCCACTAGTCCGGGGCTGACGTATTGACTCCCAGTCTCAAAACGCCAGTAGTCGCTGCGGTCGAAAGAGACTATCGTCTGCATACCGCTGCTGCTGGTGCGGACCCAGGCCGAGACGGAGACCTCTGTCTCGTTGGCGTCATTCAGGACGAGGTTTCGAATCGCCATGTAACTATCACTGCCGAACTCCATTGCGCTTTGGCCGATCCAACCGGGGCTCAGCCAGTTCGGATTGACCAGCAGCCCGTGGTTACCTTGCCCTGACCAGTCGGGAGCGATGTCGCCAACACCTGCGTCGAACTTCCACCAACCTATGAGAGTCGGGTCGGTGATATCTATCACTGGCATGGTGCTGAAGCTGAAGACGTCGCCCTTGTGCGTGCCGGCGCCGTCGAATTCATCGACTCGCCAATAGTACGCCTTATCCATATCCAGCGTGCCAGGAGTAAAGGTCAGCTCCGGCATGGCGCCTTTGTACGTCGCGGCGGCACCGTCGTTGACATCGTCAAAACTGTCCCCGAAGTACACGTGGTGCAGTTTCGCGCTGAATCCCGGCGTCCAACTGACAGTTACATCCGGGTCTATGAACTTGGCACCGTCGACGGGATCGAGATTGTAAGCATTCTTCGGTGGCACGGAAAAGCTCCAGACCGGGCCCTTCCACGGGCTGTTGGGCTCGGTGTCGTTGACTTCATCAACGCGCCAGTAATAGGTAGTACCGGCAACGAGGCCGTCCGGGACGGGAAATCCTGGAAATCCCACGATCAAAGTGGCCGTGCCCTGATTGCCTACGAATGTATCGCCCGCACCGTTGTTGACATCGTCGAAACTCTCGCCGAGGTATACGTCGTGCGAGACCGCAAAGGCCCCCGGTGACCAGGAAATGTTCACCCACGTCGCCTCAAGTACAGCGCCATCAACCGGGTCGGGGCTCAATGCGTACGGAAATGGCTCGCCGCCGCCGGACAACATGATCTGCTGGATTTCCTCCTGTGTCAGCACCCTGTCGTATATCCCGACTTCGTCGATGTTCCCAATGAAAGGCCTGTCCTGCTGTGTGGGGCGCCATCCTATGGTGACATCCAGGGTGGGATTGGCCGTAATATTCCATGTATCCGGGTCTGATGAGACCTGCGTATCGTCCTCGCCGTCCACATAAAAGGTGACGTCTCCGCTTGAAACTGAGGCGCTCTCTATTACTGTGACCGCAACATGGTACCATTCGCCGTCTGTTAAATCGGCGTTACCTTGAACATTGCCGTTGCCGTGCGAAATCCGCAGTCTGTTGCTGTTGATCCGGAATTCCACTCTCTCACCATTGACGTGAGGGCCCCAATGCACAATTTGCCCAATTGCCGTGTTTGTCGTTCTGACCCAGGCGACAATGCTGAAAGGGTTCGTGCCGAGAATGCCCTTGTAGCCGTCAATGGTCACATAATCATCTCCGTCGAGTTCCAGAGCTTCGCCAAAGGCGCCGGGCACAAACTGCGGCGTGCCGATGAGCGTGCCATGACGGTCATTGCCGGAACTGTCAAGGGCGTCGCCGTCAAAGGCCCACCAGCCCATAAGGCTTGGGTCGGCATCGGCGCCCATGCCAGGCGCTGCCATACCCAGGGCCAAAACAAAGACAACAAGGTAAGTGAGTCTTCCGGACATAACTATTCTCCTTCAAATAGAGTGGTTGAAGTTAGCTGTTGCCTTCACTGCCTCTCAGGTTCTTCGCAAGCTAACGTTGAAGTCGGATATCGTCAAAGAACATCTGGCCTGTACCGCCGGCTGCCGGGCTACCCTTGGTGCCAAATCCTATGGCGATCGTATTGACATTGGTGAGGTCAACGCCCTGACTGGCGAAGACCTGAAGGTCTGTAACCCACTCGGTCCATCTGCCTATCTGCGCTGCATCCGGATCGTCGTGATAGACCACCTCGTTGCCGTTGAGAGCGACGTACATCCTCTCGGCGGCATTTGTCGTGCTGCCGCGGAACCATAGCGACAGCCTGGTTACACCCTCCTCGGTCCAATCACGCGGGTAAGCCAACGTCATCATTGCCTCGGAGGTCTTGAGGCTGTTGTCGTAAGAATAGGGCAGCGACTGGAAACCGCCGTGGACGGTGCTCAGTTCCATAAAAGGCGCGACGTCGTTGCCGACGAGTGCTCCGTTGGTGGTCGTTCCGAACCCGTCTATCCACGCCGCGAATATCCTGTTGCTGCCGGGATCATCCGGGTTGAGGTCATTGTAAGACTCAAAATCCTCGATGAGAAGGAAGTCGCCAGTCGTGAAGCTCCAGACCTTGCCCGCGACCGGGCTGTTGGTGTTGTCAACCTCATCGACGCGCCAGTAGTAAGTGGTCTGCCATGCAAGTTTTCCGGGATCGAGGGTTTCGGCGCCTAGCGCCTTGCTGCCCTTGTACTCAGGGGAAGCCGCAGTCGCGTTCTTGACGGCTTCTGCATCCGTCCCGAAGTACACCTGGTGCGAGCTGGCTGTCTCTGACGGCCTCCAGGTTGGAGTGATTACCTGCGTTACACCCATCGCTCCATTGTACGGACTCGGATCGCCGGCCCTGGAAAGAGGCTGCAACGCGCCACTGGGAATTATCTGTTCTTGGCGCGTACCGCTCTGCCAGAACAACTGGGCAATCGCCACGTCATCACCCTCAGAATAATCCATCCGAACTGAATAAGTCTTGCCACCAATAAGCTCGATCGGATTACTCTGGCGAGTGCTCGTAGTGGGATTGTCCCAGTAGTTGACGATCGGTTCGCCGTCGAGCCAAAGCCTGAAACCGTTGTTGGCATTGATGCTGAAGACATAACTGTCCGTGAGGTCCACTTCAAGCTCGCCGGTCCAGCGCGCTCCGAAGTTGTTCACATTAATGCTCGCCTCGGGAGAGTTCTCGCCCGGTACATCACCGTTGCTCCAGTTAAAGTCGATTTCGGGATCCACGCGGGTCACCACCGGTTCCCCGCTCAGGAGAGTGTTGTTGAAGTATTCCGCCTTGAGGCCTCCGCCAGCCTTTGTGGTCGTGAAGCTCCAGATCTCACCCTTATGGGTTTCTGCACCGTCGAATTGATCGACACGCCAATAGTAAACCTTCTCCAATTCAAGTGTGCCGGGGACGTAAGCCGCGTCCGCCAGGGGCATGCCGCCGGCTGCACTGTTCACATCGTCAAAGTTGTCGCCGAAATAGGCGGTGTGCAGTTTCGCGTCGAAGCCGGCGACCCAGGTAAGCACCACGTTCGGATCTGCGAATTTCGCGCCGTCAGCCGGACTTGGATTGTAGGCTGTCTTGGGCGGAACGGTGAAGCTCCATATCTCGCCCTTCCACGGGCTGTTAGGATCGGCCTCGTTGACCTCGTCAACTCGCCAGTAATAAGTTGTTCCGTGGACAAGACCGCCCGGGACGGGAAATCCCGGAAATCCCACGATCAAGGATGTCACGGCCTGATTAGCTACGAATGTATCGCCCGAACCGTTGTGCACATCGTCGAAATTATCGCCGAGGTAAATGTCGTGCGAGACCGCCAGTGCTCCTGGCGACCAGCTAATGGTGGCCCAGGTGGCTTCGAGCAGAGCGTCGTCCGCCGGATTGGGTCTTGCGGCAAACGGAAAAGGCTCGCCACCACCCGATTCCATGATCTGCTTAACCTCTTCTGGCGTGAGCACCTTGTCGTAGAGGCGCACATCGTCGATTGATCCGACCCAGAATCTATCGCTGTGCGTGGCGCGGGAGCCTATCGTGAAATCCACGTCGGCAATGATGTTGAGCGGTGTGTCCGTATCAGTAGTGGGGATTGTGTCGTCCTGGCCGTCCACGTAGAGTATCCATTCGGGATATGTAGCAGTAGAGTTCTCGTTTATCGTCATCGCTACGTGGTGCCACTCACCATCGGTCACCGGAGTGTTGGCCTGTATGTTCCCTCCACCGTGGTTGGCCCGCAGGGTGCCGCTGCCGCTCAGCGTCCGCAGTTCGATTCTCTGGCCGTTTGGAGCACTGCCCCAGTTCACGACGATCCTGTGGTCACCCACATCATTTGACCTGATCCAGGCGGTAACGCTCCAGGGATCCGTGCCGACGATGCCTTTGTAGCCGTCGATGCTGACGAAGTCGTCTCCGTCGAGTTCCAGGGCTTCGCCAAAGACACCGGGGCCGAAGCCGGGGGAGCCGTTGAGCGTGCCGTGACGGTCATTGCCCGAGACATCCAGCACATGACCATCCAGCGTCCACCAGCCCATAAGGCTGGGGTCCGTACCGGCGCCCACGCCGGGCTGAACCACCGCCAGGGCCAGGGCAAAGGCGATCAAATAAGCGAGTTTTCTGAACATGATGGTCCTCCTTAGAACTGAGGTTGCGTTGATACGTTCCATAAAAGCCGTTGGCACTACGTCCTCCTCCTACCGGTCCCCCCCGAGAACCCCGAATACCACTGACTTCACTTATTACATTTATAACATATTAGGACGTTAACGTCAAGAAGAACCTGCACTGCTTCGCGATTTTGAGGCCATAGGCCGCTTTCTGGCGTCTTGTCCTACTGGTCCAGATACACCTGTTACTATCGACCATTCGTCGTTGACCATCCAGCACACACGACAAGCAATTCCCAGCTATGAGCTGAGTGCGCAGACTCTGTGCGTTGCGTGAAGCTCAATCTTCCGTGGCGTACCGGAGGCGTTAGAGGAACGAGGTCTTGGCCGACGAATGCCGGGCCAGCGACAAGACATCTATCACGTCGGGCTGGCCCGATCGGTTATTTTTGTCTGAAAGTCCGTACTACTGGGCGTATAGCGTCTTGCCCGGATAGTGGGCGTCAAGCCACAAGAGATCCTCGTTGGGGGGATTAAACTGCGAATTCTTTCCAAATCCCATCGAAGCGGCCTGTGATCGGCTCATAAAGTAGATTACAGTTCGCTTGTCCGTCCATTTCGTTACGGCGGCGTGGCCGTCCATAAAGCTGAACGTGCAGGAATTGCTGTGGAAGACGCCCAGTGGGTCCCATAGCGAGTTGGTCCCGGGGTTATAAGACCAGCCGTCGACATTGTGGTTGACGCCCCCAGCGTCGTATATCTCTTCGACAAAAAGCATCTTCGTAGCCGGGCTCGTGAAGTCGGTGGTCTTCCTCGGATCGGAACGCGCGGTCGCTCTGAGATAATCCGGCAGAGAATAGCTGCGGTATAGCAAACGGGAAGAATCTCTACCCTCGCTCGTGCCGCGTCGTATCCGGTCGTCGCCCGGGCAGTGATAGGCGCCTATGTCCTTGATATAGGGGAAGAGAGCGCCTTCCCTCAGCCCGTTATGCCGCTGCTCGAGCGTGACCGCTCCGCTGGGCATCTGGCTATAGTTGCCGGCTCCCTGATAATCCAGAGGCGGCATCACCCAGGGGGGGACCCCGTTGGTGGGGGCGTACCTTGCCATTCCCCCGCACATGCTGCTATCGTTCTCGTCGGCATACATCACGTAGGCCAGCCCCATGGTCTTCTGATTCGACATGCACGCCACGCCTCGGGCCTGCTCCTTAACCCGCTCTAGCGCAGGCATCAGAATCGCCATCAAGATCGCAATAATAGCGATTACAACCAAAAGCTCAATTAACGTGAATCCTCTTCGTTTGTGCATGATTCAGACTCCTTTGCTCTTTTTTCCGCTACTCGTACTGTCGAAAGACAAAATCAGCTTCCCATTTATACCAGATTACCTGTCGTCCGGTCAAGGGCAATAATCTCCGAGCGGTCATTTTCAGTAGTCCTTGAAGTTCTGCATCCATTCGGGCCAGTCGCTCGATACTGCGCCGCCCGCCATTGTCCACGGGCCAGTCTGATTGAATTCTCTGTGCCATTTTAGCGTCCACATCTCTTTGAGCCCGACTTTGCGCGCTGAGTAGTCCAGGAACAGGCAGCCGGCAAAACTGTCATGGCGGTTGAGGCAATAGCGGCCCATCTGCGCATTGTCGTTCCACCGCTCGCCGTCATAGCTGGGCGGTCTGTCTGTGTGCAGCGCCCAACCATTATAGCGCTGGGCCTCCAGGAACAGCGGCACGTACGAGGCCCCGGAAACGGTCGGACCGCGCCAGAACCAGGCGGCTCCGCCGCTATGCGCCTCCGTGCCCGGCTGGGGGTCGACGCACCAGCCGTTGATTCCGTAACTGCCTTTCATCGGCTTTTTCCAATGGCCCTGATTTATGTATCCCCAGGCCATGGTGACACCGACGTTGGTTCCCTCGGCGCCGGAATTCACCCCGTTTTCGTCCACCCAGGGTTTCGTTGCGCTGGGGCAGCACGTAAACTCGTCGTCCCATTTGTAGTATTCGCCGAGCGCATAGACCCAACGATTGGCTTGAGGCTGGGCGGTGAAGCCCGCCATGAATCGGCCGTTATAGTCCTCGGCGTACATTGAAAAATACAGACCCCACTGCTTGAGCTTGCTCAGGCACGCAACGGTTTTGGCCTGTTCCTTCACCCGCGCCAGCGCGGGCATCAGAATAGCCATCAGAAGCGCAATGATTGCGATCACCACCAGAAGCTCTATCAATGTAAATCCGCTTCGCTTGTGCATTACCATACTCCTTGGCTCACGCCCCCGGCATTACCCAACCCTCAATTTATTCACAGTGCCATATTATACCTCCAAACCCAGGCTGCTGCAACGCTAAAATGGCCGGAATTGTGGTTTTCTTGAAAGTCATCCTATGGGGGATTTGCGTTGAAATTACGTGCTAAATCTGCTATAAGAGACAAGAGGCAAGCTTGTGCACAGTAGCCAAGTCTTCTTACTTATGACGTATTCGCAATTGCATAAGTTAATACTATTCGCAACGGCTGTAGCTATCGGGCAGGCTGGAGGCATCGCATATCCCGGTCGGGCTGCCGCAGGAGCTTACCCAGGGGCACCGGAATCGGAAGTAATCATAAGCGAGTTCATGGCGAACAAGGGAAGCAGCCTTGCCGCCAGGGTCGATGGGCAGTGGGTAAGACCCGACTGGATCGAGATCTACAACGGCACGGCCCAGACCGTCAATCTTCAAGGCTGGTATCTGACCGATAACGAGAACGATCCAACCAAGTGGCGATTGCCTCACATCATCATTGCCCGCGACCAATACAAGGTTCTTTTCGCATCGGAAAAGGATCAGAAGTACCATCCCGGCAATTACCCGTATTTCGATGGAACGTACTATCACACCAACTTCCAGTTGGACCGCGACGGCGAGTATCTGGCCCTGGTCAAGCCCGACGGGGTGACAATAGCGCATCAATACGCGCCGAAATACCCCTGCCAGCGAGGGCTTGTCTCCTACGGCGTCTGCGATGCCGACGGCAGTTACGGCTACTTCCAGAATCCCACTCCAAGGACGCGAAACGATGTCACGTGCATCAGTGATGTTGTCGGCGAGACGAAATTCAGTCACGACCGAGGCTTCTACGATGCGCCTTTTTCCGTTTCGATCGCAACCGAGACCGAGGGGGCCACGATACGTTACACTACGGACGGCAGTGCACCCAGTGAAACGCGTGGGGACGTCTATCGCGATCCGGTTAACATCAGCACGACGACGACTCTGCGGGCGATGGCCTTCAAGCCGGGGCAGTTGCCCACTGACATTGATACGCAAACCTACATCTTTGCAGGCGACGTGATTCGGCAAACAGGCGAGGGCTTTGCCGACACGTGGGGGCACAAAGGGGCCGACTATGAGATGGATCCTCTGGTCGTCGCCGACTATGCCGGCGCGATCGAGGACGATCTCAAATCCGTGCCCACCGTTTCACTGGTGACGGATGCCGACAGTTGGTTCAGCAGGAGCGACGGGATTTACGCCAACCCGGATTGGGAGGACCGGTACGACGAAGAGGCCGAGAGGGCCGTTTCGGTTGAATTCTTCGACGCGGCCGGCGCCACGGGGCAATTTCAGATTGACGCGGTCGTAAGAATCGCCGGCGGCAGCAGTACAGCGGGGTGGAAATCGGACAAGCTGTCAATGCGCCTCAAGTTCCAGGAGCCCCAAGGACCGACGAAGCTCAGTTTCTCTCTTTTCGAGGAAGGAGCGGCCGACCGCTTCGACACGCTCGTGCTGGACGCCCGGCTCAACAACGCCTGGAATTACGGCAACAACGATACGCAGCGCAGAAAGGCGCAATACACCCGGGACCAGTTCGCATCGGACATTCAAAACGCCCTGGGCGGCAGCGGCCACCACGGACAACACGTCCACCTCTATCTCAACGGCCTCTACTGGGGACTGTACAACCTGCACGAGCGCCCGGACGATTCTTTCGCCGCTTCGTACTTCGGCGGCAACAAGAAGGATTACGATTCGATCAAGCACAACTACAACACAGTCGTCAGCGGCTCCAACGCCGATTATCGCCGGATGTTCGACATCGCCCAGGCAGGGTTGTCCTCCGATGCTCGATACCAGTCGATTCGGCAGTATCTGGACGTGCCCGACTTCATCGATTACATGATAACAAACTTCTATTACGGCAATACCGACTGGTCGCATCAGAACTGGTACGCCTCGCGGAATGTTTTTGATCCCGAAGGCCGGTGGCGATACCACAGTTGGGATGCCGAGAAGGGCATGCAGGCTCTCAATGACAACGTCACCGGCAAGGACGATGGTTACGGCAGCCCGGCTTACCTGCATCAGAGGCTAAAGAGCAACCCCGAGTATCGCATGCTCTTTGCCGACCACGTGCATCGCCACTTCTTCAACGACGGCCTGCTGACGGTTGACAATGCTGCGGCCCTCTATCGGCATCGTCTGGATGTGGTCGACCGCGCAGTCGTTGGCGAATCGGCCCGCTGGGGCGACAACCGCATCGAGCAGGGGGGCATCAGATTCACACGGGACCAACACTGGGTCGCCCAGCGGGACTGGCTGCTGAACACGTACTTTCCGCAGCGCACGAACATAGTACTCAACCAGCTCAAGGCAAAGGATCTGTATCCAGATATGCAGGCGCCGCGATTCGATCCGCATGGCGGCTGGGACTCCGCCGGGATTGTCCTGAGAATGACTAATCTTAACGGCTCCGGCACGATTTACTATACGACCGACGGCGCCGACCCGCGTTTGAATATGGCCCGAAATCCTGCCGGGCCACGATATACCGGATCTGTCACGTTAACCGCGAGCACACATGTCAAAGCGCGAGTCTACAGTGGCGGTCATTGGAGCGCGATTAACGATGCGATTTTTGCCGTGGGGCCTGTCGCCCGAGATTTGCGCGTTACAGAAATCATGTACAACCCCGGCAATCCGGGCACGGAATTCATAGAGTTGAAGAATGTCGGTGCCGAGTCGTTGAATCTGAACCTTGTGCGATTCGTCGACGCAGTAGATTTCACTTTCCCGAGCATGGAGCTTGCAGCGGGTGAATACGCTCTCGTGGTCGCAGGCACCGCCGCTTTTGTCTCGCATTACGGCCAGGGGCTCAGGATTGCCGGCGAGTACTTCGGCAGCCTGGACAACGCAGGTGAGAGGATCGAACTGCGTGATGCGGCGGGGCAATCCATACTGAATTTCAAGTACGCGGACGGCTGGTATGACGTCACTGACGGCATGGGCTTCTCTTTGACGATTCGAGAACCCGCCGGCGCCGACCCCGGCCAGTGGGACAGCAAGAGCGGCTGGCGCCCGAGCGCCGCTGTCGGAGGCTCACCCGGCTTCAACGACGCCAGTGACATTCCCATGCCCGGCGCCATAGTGATCAACGAGTTGCTCGCGCATTCTCACGCCGATGCCGCGGATTGGATAGAGCTGCACAACCGCACCGATGTCTCCATAGACATCGGCGGCTGGTTCCTCAGTGACAGCAACTCCGACTTTGCCAAGTACGAGATTGCCGTTGGCGAGACGATCGAACCGCAGGGATACGCCGTATTCTACGAAGACCTGCAATTCGCAAATCCACTCGATCCGGGTTGTCATGTGCCGTTTGCCCTCAGCGAGAATGGTGAAACACTTTATCTGCACTCTGGGGCCGACGGCATGCTGACGGGATACAACGAGCAGGAGGAATTCGGCGCCTCGGAGACAGCAGTGGCTTTCGGCCGGCATCGCAAGATCATGGGCACATACAATTTCGTGCCGATGAGCCGAAACACGCCGGGCGCCGACAACGCCTACCCGAAGGTCGGCCCGATAGTAATCAACGAGATTATGTACAACCCGGCCTCGGGCAATCAGGACGAGGAATACATAGAATTGCTCAATATCGGCGATTTCGGCGTAACGTTGGCCGAGTTCGACAACGAGCAGCTCGTCGATGTCCCTTGGCAGTTGACCGACGGCGGAGGTATCAGCTTCGATTTCCCGCTCGCCGTGACGATGGCCCCCGGTGAATATCTGGTCCTGGCCAAGAGCGTGAACGCATTCAGTAATGCTTATCCTGCCGTTGGCGACGATGTGCAGATTTTCGAGTGGGGTCCGGGCAAACTGGACAACAGCGGCGAACAGGTCCAGCTCTCGAAGCCGGGCGAGAAGGCCGAAGGCGTTCGTTACTATATCTCTGTGGACTGGGTAACTTACAGCGACGGTTCTCATCCTCTCGGGCAGGATCCCTGGCCCGCCAGGCCGGACGGGTACGGCAAATCGCTTACGCGGAACGTTCCCTCTGATTACGGCAACGATCCGGAGAACTGGACCGCAGCGGCGCCGTCGCCGGGTGAGTAGATTCTCACAACAGCGAACGTCCGCACCACTGCCCGGCGAACGGCAAGGCGCAAACCCTCGTGCTTGACATCTCGGGTGCTATCGGGTTTATTAGTCTCAATTAGTCGGGCAAAACGTTTGCACTGGTTTATGCAAACAGAACTCAAGGTGGAAGCCGGAAACAGGGAGGCATCATGAATAGAGGTCGAATTGCAAGGCGGGATTTTTTGAAGGTGGCCGGTCTGACGACCGCGGGGATGGCACTGGGCGGTTGCCAAACGACCGAGGTTGCCGACAAAAGTGAGGATCGTCCCAATGTCGTAGTGGTCTTTACCGACGACCAGCGATGGGACTGCCTGGGCCGCGCGCCCAAGCCGCTGCTGGGCATGAAGACTCCTCATCTGGATCGTTTGGCGAAAGAAGGTGCGCTGTTTGAGAACATGTTCGTTACGACTTCGCTTTGTTCGCCGAGCAGGGCGTCGTTCCTTTCCGGGTTGTATGCCCATTCGCACGGCGTGATGAATAACTTCACCGACTATCCCGTGGACCTGGCCAGCTACCCGCGCCGCTTGCAGGAAACAGGCTACAACACCGCCTACATCGGTAAATGGCACATGGGCGAGCAGGACGATGAGAAACGCCCCGGCTTCGATTACTGGATCACCCATAAGGGCCAGGGCAAATACTACGACACAACCTTCAATATCAACGGGGACCGTCAGCTCGTCAAAGGCTATTATTCCACGTGCGTCACCAAGATGGCTGCGGACTGGTTGAAGGACAAGCGCCAAACCGACAAGCCGTTCATGCTGATCCTGGGCCACAAGGCCCCTCACGGCCCGTTTGTCCCGGAAGAAAAATACAAGCACACCTACGATGATGTCCCGGTCCCTTATCCGGAGACGGGATTTCACCTGGAAACGAAGCCGAAATGGGTCACCGAACGGCTCGACACATGGCACGGCATCTATGGCCCGCTCTACGGTTTCCGCAAGGACTTTCCCGATAAGCGCCCCGAGGGCGTGGACATATTCGGCACATTCGTCCGCAGCTACGCCGGCACGATCAACTCGGTCGACGACAGCGTTGGCGAGATATACAAAACACTCGGAGAAATCGGCGAACTCGACAACACGCTGTTCATCTTCACCAGCGACAACTCCTTCCTGCTTGGTGAGCACGGAATGATCGATAAGCGCACGATGCACGAAGAGAGCATTCGCGTCCCGCTGATCGTTCGCTACCCGAAGCTGATCAGGAAGGGCACCGTCATAACCGAGCAGGTCCTGAACATTGACGTGGCGCCCTCGATCGCCGATATTTGCCGGGCCAGGCCGCTCGAAAACATCCACGGCAAATCATGGAAGCAACTGCTGGAAGGAGATAGAAGAGGCTGGCGCAAGTCCTGGCTCTACGAATACAACTACGAGAAGCAGTTCCCCTACACTCCCAACGTGCGGGGTGTCCGCACGGATAGTTGGAAATACGTCCACTATCCTCACGGGGACGGCACGTCCGACCGGCACATGGCTGAGCTGTACAATCTGAAAGAAGATCCGAACGAGAAGAACAATTTGATCAACGATCCGAAATACAGCTCCCACGTCAAGGAGCTTGAGGCCGAGCTGGCCCGCCTGCTCAAGGAGACCGGCGCCGTTGACGACAAGATGCCGCTCGACGAGGGAGTGAAAATAGAATTGCCTGAAGAATCGATTCGATAATTTGAAACACGGTGAAAAGCCGGTGGGCTAAGGGGCCCATACCACGTATTCTGTTTGGAGGTTAATTATGAGCAAGGGTAGCAAGAAGACTTCAAGACGCGAGTTCCTATACGGTGCGGCAGGCACAGTTGCGGCCTTCACCGTCGTGCCGCGTCACGTACTCGGCGGCAGGGCCGGTGCCGCTCCCAGCGACAAGCTGAACATTGCGATCATAGGCGTAGGCGGGCGAGGCGGAGCAAGTGTCGGCGGCTGCGGCGGCGAGAACATTGTCGCACTCTGTGACGTCGACACCAGACGCATGGACGATGCATCCAAGAAACACCCCCGCGCCAAGAGGTACCAGGATTTCCGCAAAATGCTGGACGAGATGGATAAGCAGCTCGATGCCGTGGCGGTCTGCACGCCGGACCATACTCACGCCGTTGCATCTATGGATGCGATCAGAAGAGGCAAGCACCTATACTGCGAAAAACCGCTGGCGCATTCGATCTACGAGATTCGCGAACTTATGAAAGCCGCCCACAAGCATAAGGTGGTGACTCAATTGGGCAATCAGGGACATTCATTCGATACAATCCGCACGTTCTGCGAATGGATCTGGGACGGGGCGATTGGAGACGTCACTGAGGTACATGCCGCCTGCAGCGCGAACCACTGTAAGATCCGCCAATTCTCGAAGCGCGAGGAAGTCCACCGGATTCCGCCCGAACTGGACTGGGACCTGTGGCTGGGACCGGCCAAGAACAGGCCATACAATCCGATGTATCTGCCCGGTAGCTGGCGAGGCTGGTTGCCGTTCGGCTCGGGCACGATCGGCGACTGGGTATGTCACGTGGTCGATCCGGTCTTCTGGGCTCTTGATCTGGGTGCTCCGACGACCATCCAGGCCGAGGCGGACGATTATGATCCCACCGAACATGCCGACACCTTCCCGTCAGGCTCGGTGATAACGTTCCAGTTCCCGGCGAAAGGCCGGCGCGGTCCCGTCAAGCTGCTCTGGCACAGCGCCGACAGAAAGATCCCGCGGCCGGCCGATCTGGAGCCGGGGCGAAAGGTGCCGGATACCGGAGCGATTGTCATCGGAGACAAGGGCAAAATCTCGTACGGCTCGCATGGCGCCGGCGGCGTGCGAATCTTCCCCGAGACGAAGATGAAGGCCTATGAGACGCCCGAGCCGACGATTCCGCGCGTCAGGGGCCACCACCAGGATTGGCTCAATGCGATCAAGACCGGGGGCCAGGCAGGCTCGAATTTCGATTACGGTGGCCCGCTGACCGAACTGGCCCGGTTGGGGATCATCGCAATGCAGAGGCTGGGCGAAAAGCTCGAATGGGACCGCGATAACATGCGCTTCACCAACTCTGCTGCGGCAAACGAACTGATCAATCCACCGTCTCGAAAAGGTTGGGAATTGTAATCGACAAGGCGGACAAGGCAACGGATCCGTGAGTAGATGCCCGTATTCAGCCGATGTGGATCTGGTAACTGTTTGACAGAGCAGGACTTAAGCCTTTAGGGTCGCGGTACTTCTGTGGCGGCGGAGGACGGGAAATGCGCTGCGGTCAAAGGTGCCAAGATGATTCAGTACGAAGGTTCGATCTGCCACGGGACCTGCGAACGTGGGGCTGCAGAAGCAAGCATGGTGTCCCCTGGTTTGGCCGGGGAGCTATTCTAACTCGAGGACAATACGAATGCCGCAGTCATCGTATCCTATGAATGCAAATAGCGTCTGGATCCTTTAATAACAAGGACTTACGTGCGTTACATCTTTTATACATGATCATTTCTGTTACCTTAATGACCCTCTTGTCACTAACTATTTCATTTCTCTTGTATTGAGATGGATTT
>JADHXR010000005.1 GCA_016782865.1 Phycisphaerae bacterium | reverse complement strand
TGAGAACCAACCTAAAATGTACATAGTGCTTTAATTAGGCAGTAGTTTCAACGGTTTATGGAACAAGTAACGGAGGTATTATCATGGAAAAACAATTCAGAAATCTGTTTGTGATGATTCTGGTTTTAACGAGTATGCCCTGTACATTGGCTCAGGATTGGCCGCAGTGGCTGGGAGCGAATCGAGACGGACAGGCGGATTTCAAGACTCCTGCCAACTGGCCGGAACAATTAACGCAGAAATGGACAGTTTCTGTTGGCGACGGGGTTGCAACACCTGCACTTGTAGGTGACAAGCTATATGTTTTCGCCCGTGCTGACGACAATGAAGTCCTGAGATGCCTGGACGCCGATACCGGTAAAGAGATTTGGCAGGACAAATATGCAGTAGCTGGAGCCGATGGGCCTGCACGAAATTATGCCGGTCCCCGTAGCTCACCGACTGTGGCCGAGGGCAAAGTAGTCACATACGGCGTGCGAGGAACACTATCCTGTCTGGATGCGGCCACGGGCAAACTCCTCTGGCGGAAGGACAGTGTGGATAAGAACTGGCCCACGTTCTATACTTCGAGTTCTCCATTGATTGCCGATGGGATGTGTATCGCTCAAATGGGCGGTGAACAGGCGTCAGTTATAGCTTTCAATCTGAGTAATGGGGATATCAAGTGGAAATGGACAGGAGACGGGGCGGCTTATGCCTCACCCGCACTGGTAAATGTCGACGGTGCTAAAGCATTAATTGCAGAGACGGACAAGCGAATTGTGGCAGTTGGGCTGACAGATGGTAAGCTGCTTTGGGAAAAGCCCTATGCAGGCAGCAGCAGGATGTCTCTCAATACGGATACACCACTTTTTGTCGATGGTACGCTGTACTATTCCGGTAGTGGACGGGGGACGACTGCGTGCCGATTGAAAAAAGACGGAACCGGTATTGCCGATACCGAGCTGTGGGCCAATCCGGACAACTCTGTCAAATTCAGTACGCCCGTGATAAAGGATGGCATGCTGTTTGGAATTACAGAGGCCAACAAGCTTTTCTGCCTGAATACCAAAGACGGCAAGACAGCATGGAGTAAGGATATCGACGGTAACCGGGGATTCGGCTCTGTTGTCACCACCGGTTCAGTAGCGATGGCTTTGACGCCGAAAGGAGAGCTGATTGTCTTTGAACTGGACGCCACTGGTTTCAAGCAACTGGCTAGCTACAAGGTGGCCCAGAACGATCCCAAGGCTTATCCTGTCGTATCGGGCAATCGGATCTATGTAAAAGATCAGGATTCTCTTGCTCTGTGGACTGTTCAATAATGACCTGACTGGAAATAATCGAGGGCAATATAACCAAGTAGTCGTAAGATTTTTGTTCGTGATCGAACTATTATAACTAACAATTTATTCAGGAGAACTTTTATGAGACGGATATGCTTACTGACTGTAATGGCTACGAGTTGTGCAATGCTGATTGTGGCGAATCGTGCGATGGGGCAGAACTGGCCCCAATGGCGAGGACCCCAAAGCAACGGCCTCGCAACAGCGAAGAACCTCCCTGTTGAATGGGGAGCGGATAAGAACATTGCCTGGAAGGTCGCACTTCCGGGTGCGGGGTGGTCGCAGCCCATTGTCTGGGACGACAAAATCTTCATAACCACAGCAATTACAGAGAACCAAAAGAAACCACAGGCTGGCGACTTTAATCCCATAGCCACCGCAGATGGGCCGGATGTCAATTTTGGGCCTGGCAGAGGTCCCCGCGGTTTCCCGGGCAGGGATGACTCGAATCGCGAACGTCCTGACCGGGGCGGTCCCGGGGACGAACGTCGAGGCCCAGGCGGCCCCGGTGATCCCGGCGGTGGACGTCGAGGTCCGGGCGGTTTTCCTGGATTTGGCGAACCGTCACCGCCACCTGACAAGCTCTATACCTGGAAGGTGATGTGTCTTGACAGCCATACCGGAAAGGTCATCTGGGAGGGAACTGCTCACTCAGGCAAGCCAAGGACCACTGTCAACCGCAACAACACCTATGCCTCGGAAACTCCTGTCACCGATGGTGAACGTGTGATCGCCTATTTCGGTAACACGGGCTTATACTGCTACGACATGTCGGGAAAGCCGCTCTGGAGCAAGGATTTAGGTGCATACAAGATGCAAATGGGCTGGGGCACAGGCAGTTCACCCGTGCTTTATGGCGACCATGTGTTCATTCAATGCGATAACGAGGAAAAGTCATTCTTTGTGGCACTTGACAAGAAGACCGGAGATCAACTCTGGCGTGTCGAACGTGATGAGAAGTCGAACTGGTCAACTCCATATATCTGGAAGAACAAGCAAAGAACCGAACTGATCATTGCTGGAGGGACGAAACTGCAATCTCACAATCCTGAGAACGGCGAATTGTTCTGGGAGATGGATGCAGGCGGCCGCAACTCGCTTACGCCAGTGGGTGATCAGGAGTATCTCTACTCAGACTCTGTCGATCGCATGATGGGCGGGCGTGGTCCCATAGTCGCTATCCACGTCGGGGCATCGGGTGACATCTCTCTCAAGGAGGGCGAGACATCCAACAAGTATGTTGCATGGAGTGTTCCTCTAAGAACATTTCGGGTGTCTTCACCTTTGCTCTACGAGGGATGCCTTTACATGCTCGATCAACAAAGAGGCCAGGTCAGGTGTTATGATGTCAAGACGGGTCAGGAGAACTACATGGAACGACTGGAGGGAGCAAAGGGGTTCTCTTCGTCCCCCTGGGCCAGCGACGGCAAGGTCTTTTGCCTCGATGAGACAGGGCTGACTTTCGTTCTCAAAGCGGGGCCTGAGTTTGAGGTTCTGGCGACTAGCAAGCTGGACGAGACATTCTGGTCTTCCGTTGCGGTCGTCGGTGAAAAGCTCCTATTGCGTGGCGTGGACCACCTTTACTGTATTGCCAAGTAGGTTTTGGCAATCCTAGGTAGCCGAAGAAGTCATTGTATTTGCGGGAGAAGATATGTGAACTTAAAAACTGTCAGAATCGCAGCTAAACTGTTCAACTCAAAAAGAGAGAAGACATTACTACCGTTTTATACCGTTTTGCGCTTCAAATACCGCGATAGAATGCGAAGAAACGCGATAGAATGCGAACTCCCGCGAAAATCCAAAAAATTGCTAAGATACTGGAAACAATAGACTTTTGGGCTTTTCGGCAGTTTTCCGAACGCTTCCTGTTAACCGCTAGGTCGTAGGTTCGAGTCCTACTCGGGGAGTTGTGAAAAGCGATGAAAAGCAATTCTGGACCTACGTGCTGGAGAACCCTTCTGGTAGACTCTATGGCCGCTTCTTTGCAGGGGCGGTCCATTTTTCTGAATTTTTACGCAGCTAGACTCTCATAATCAGGTATGACTCCCCACATTTCGCCCGGCAGATGGGATTCCTCCCCAAAATCCAAGCGCTTAAGCTTAGCCCATGCGATGTCCTCCTGTTCATGAGTGATGTGACACCAGAGCTTTTGGCGGTAAATGGCAGCAAACAGCCCAGAGGGATTTTGTTTTCCTACAACCAAGGCATGTTCTGCCGCGGGGGTTTCAAGGCTCAGACCTTTCCTTATCCCTATTTGGTGTTAATCCTGTCTAATTCAATGGATTATTCCAAAAAAGAGCTGACAGTGGCGGGAGAATCGCTTTGCACAGGATAGGATTTCCTGCTATACTTCCCGAGTGTGTGGCCAGTGGTGTTGGCGATAGACAGCGAACCTCGATTGATGACGTCGAGCATGATAGAGGCGCTCAACCGACGTTGGTATGGAGTTAAGCCTCGACAATGGCTGCAGCCGAATATGAGAAAAGGGGCCAAAAAGAAGTGTGATTACTGTGCTCCATGGATTTCTGCTCAGTAGGAGGTCAAGTATGCGCAAAGAAAGAGTTGGTCTAAACCGCCGCCGGTTTCTTAAAACCGCAGTGCAGGCCGGTGCCTGCCTGGCGATGCCACAAGTGATCCCAGCCGCGGCGCTGGGCAGAGATGGCAGTGTGGCCCCCAGCGAACGAATCATACTGGGCGCGATTGGGATCGGCAATCGCGGCCGTTACGTGCTGGGCTGCTTCCTGCGGGAGCCTGATCTGCATTGCATCGCCGTCTGTGACGTGCGCGGCGACAACCGTCAGCGTGCCAAGAATCAGGTCGATGCACAAAACGGCGACAAAGACTGCGCGACGTATGTCGACTTTCGGGAGCTGCTCGCCCGCGACGATATCGACGCCGTGTTGATCGCGACCGGTCCGAACTGGCACGCGACGGCCGCTACGATGGCGGCCAAGGCGGGCAAAGACGTCTACTGCGAAAAGCCCTGTTCGAAGAACATCGCCCAGAGCCTGAAGCTCGCGGATATCTTTCGCCGCACGGCCCGCGTGTTCCAGGCCGGCACGCAACGTCGCAGCCTGCCGAACTTCGCCTATGCAATCGAGCTGGCCCGGACCGGAAAGCTCGGTCCGCTTGAAACACTCCACGCTCACCCCGGCGGCCTCGGGACCAAGATGAGCGGCTGGCTCCCGGCTGAGCCTGAACCGCCCCGAGAGCAGGTGGACTGGGACATGTACCTCGGGCCGGCCGCCTGGCGACCCTACACCCGCAAACTCATGAACGCCTTCCACTTCGAAAAAGGCGGCGGCCTGGTCGGAGGCGGGTGCCTCGAATGGGGCTCTCACTGCGTTGACCTGTGCCAGTTGGCCAACGACGCCGACGACACGGCGCCCGTGGAGTACGAGCCGGTCAACGGTCAGTTGCATGCCCGCTACGCCAACGGCGTCAAACTTGTGATGCGTAACGACGGATGGCTGCCGCTGGGCTCGTGTCCGGTCCGTTTCGAAGGCAAAACCGGCTGGGTCGAGACAGGTGACGATGCGGAGTTCGGCGCGAGTTCCCAATCGCTGCTGCTCCGCAGAGGGACCAAGATACCGGGCTACCCAGCCGACTTTCACGTGCGTGACTTCCTCGATTGTGTCAAGACGCGGGCCCTGACCCGGGCCAACGCCGATGCGGCCTGCTGGGCGCATATCGCCTGCCATGCGGCCAATATCGCCCTGTTCCTGGATCGCAAGGTCAGGTATGACCCGAAGAAGAATGAGTTCATTGACGACGTGCACGCTAACCGGCTGCGCAGCGAGGCCCTGCGGGAACCATGGCGGATATAGCATCCGATCTTTTGAAAGAAACCACTCAAACGACGAGGACAATCATGATACTCAAGAAACGGTATTTCTCCTGGTGTGTTATTCTCATCATAGTTGCTGCGTCGGCCGGGGCCGTCGCGCAGGATCGCCCGGCCGCAGATGTAAGAGATGCGAAAGAACGCGACTTGATCGCCGTGTTGCAGTCAAATGCCCCCACGGGCGAGAAGGCCATCACCTGCAAGCAACTGGCCATCTATGGCACCGAGCAATCCGTCCCGACCCTGGCGCCGCTGTTGGCGGACAAGGAGCTGGCGTCGTGGGCGCGGATCGCGCTCGAAGCGATCCCCGGACCCGCCGCCGATGCCGCTCTGCGCAACGCGCTGGGCAAGCTGCAGGGCCGGCTGCTTGTTGGGGTGATCAATTCGATTGGCGTGCGTCGTGATGTCCAGGCCGTCGATGCCCTCGTGCAGAAACTCAACGATGCCAATGCCGGCGTCGCATCGGCCGCCGCCGTGGCGTTGGGACACATCGGTGGCGAGCAGGCAACCAGGGCACTGTCACAATCTCTGGCGGACGCGCCGGCCGGCGTTCGTTCGGCGGTGGCCGAAGGCTGCATTCTATGTGCGGAGTGGTTCCTGGCGCACGAGAAGGCTGCCGAAGCCGTCAAGCTGTACGACACGATCCGCAAAGCGGACGTACCCGACCAGAGACATCTGGAAGCAATTCGCGGCGCTATTCTGGCCCGCCAGTCCGCCGGTGTTCCACTGTTGATCGAGCAGTTGCGATCGCAAGACAAGGAGAGGCTCGGCATCGGATTGCGCACGGCCCGCGAGCTTGGCGGTCGCGACGTGACCGAAGCATTGGCAGTCGAGTTGGCCCGCTTAACTCCGGACCGGCGCCCGCTGCTGCTATTGGCCCTGGCCGACCGTAGCGACTCTGCCGTACTGCCGACCGTTCACAAGGCGGCTCAGAGCGGCCCGAAGGACCTGCGCATTACGGCCATCAACATCCTGATCCGCCTGGGCGATGTCTCGTGCGTGCCGGTCCTGTTGGAGGCCGCCACCGAGAACGATGCCAAGCTGGAACAAGAGGCCACCGAAGCGCTGGTCAGACTGCCTGGCAAAGACGTGGATGCCGACCTGCTCGCCCGCCTGCCGCAAGCGCGAGGCAAGCTGCAGCAGGTTCTCATCGAGCTGGCTGGCCAGAGACAAATCGGCGAGGCCCTTCCTGCGATCGCCTCGAGCCTTCACGATACGGATGCCGGGATTCGCGGCGCGGCCGTAGAGACAATCGGCATCATCGGCCAGGACCAGCAGACGGCCGATCTCGTCAAACTGCTGCAAGAGACCAACAACTCTAAAGAACGGCCGGGCATCGAAAAGGCCCTGCTATCGATCAGTGGCCGTTGCGGCGTGAGGTGCATCCCGCACCTGCGACCCCTGACGCAGAGCCGCGACAGCGAACTCCACATGATCGGGCTGCACGCATTGGCCATCATCGGAGGGCCCGACGCGCTGGCGGCTGTCAAATCCGCCATCAAGAGCGCTGAGCCCCCGGTCCAAGACGAGGCCGTGCGCATCTTATCGACCTGGCCGAACAACTGGCCTGGGGACGCCGAGGCAGGGCAAGCCCTGTTGATGTTGGCCACATCGGCTGAGAAGATGCCCCATCAGGTGCTGGGTCTGCGTGGTTACCTCCGGCACATACGCGGCAATAAGAAGCTCAGCAACGAGCAAAAGGTGGCCAATATCGAGGACGTGCGGTCCCACATCAAGCGGCCCGAAGAGCAGCGGCAGGCCATCGCAGTCTTGGCCGAAGCGCCGAGCGCCGGTGCCCTGGAGCTGTTGACGAGACTCGCTGAGGACCCGGCGGTCGCCGAGGAAGCTTATTTGGCCATGGTCCGAATTGCCGGCCAAGATATCCGCGGGGTTTCCAAGGACCAGCGCCGGCAGGTGCTGACAACGGTGGCTGAGAAATCAATGAACGATGGCACCAAGCAGAGAGCCCGAAAGACCCTCAGAGGAGTCCGGTAAGCAGGCGTACCGAGCAATGCACTATGCAAGACGGCAGCGGCATGTCCGACTAAGCGCAGGAAGAACACCCATGCAAACACCAGCCGAATGTGCTGTCTTTTACAGATTGGTCCATGGCATTCTCTCATAAGACGTCTCGTGATGAGGCGACCGGCATATACGACTTGGTCAATGATGCGTTCGCCAACGCGGCAAAGTGGGATCCCAGGAATGTCATCCTCGGGCAGATGATGCAGAGGGCCGGCTTGACGGACAGTTCGATAGGCTGCCGCTGAGCTGCAGGCCGTTCACCATTGCGTAGTCAAACCTTCAGAAGACGTGTTTGTCTTTTGAGGTCTTCTTTTGAAGCTGCTCTTGGGGCATGAGCCTTCTGCCCATGTGTTATTTGACAGTATGATCTCCATATCTGTTGCTGTGGTAGCTCTGGCAAATTCGTAGAAAACATAAGTAAGGACATGGGATGTTCGAGGTGAATTTGGTAGACTATTAGAGTTTGAGAAGACTTGTTCAGCGCTGTTTACAGGTTTGTGCGCGCCCTCAACGGTCTTGATTTACTGTTGGGACAGCATAGCGTGGAGTTGCCAATGACGCTGTACGAACAGACCGTGCAACTAAGTGTGAAGGAGATTAGCATGGACTTCCGTAAGCCAATCCTAATGTCGTTGATCGTAACAGTAGTTACATCTTCGGTTTTTGCCGCGGATCCGTCCTATTATCAGCTTAAGGACACCTGGCAGGAAACACTGCGTGCCAGTCGTGATGCACTGCTTGCGTGGGAAATCCAACATCCGGATAAGGATGCGGGGAAAACGGATTTTGGGCCATGGTATATTTTGGGCCCGATCGGTTGCGGGTCGAAAGGTTTTGACTTTTCCGCAGGCTTCGAGATGGGCAAGATCGATATATCCAAGGCCTACGCCTCGTCGAAGCAGTGGCAGCGGGCGAAGAAGCATGAAGACGGGGCCGTGAAGAAGCTGCGCGGACAGAACAACGCTTCGACATTCCTGTTGCGAACCATAACCGTCGGCTCGGGCCAAAATCTCACGGTCTACCTTGGCAGCGACGATTCGCTGACGGTATATCTTAACGGCAAACGTTTGTTGGCAAGAAATGTTGCACGCGGCCCAGGTGCGAACCAGGACAAGGTGGACTTGCCGCTGAAGGCAGGCGAGAATCAGTTGTTGCTGAACATATACAACCGCGGCGGGGATCATGGTTATTATTTCTCGGCCTCTCCCGAACCCGGAAAGGCTTCGTTTTCGCCGCGCACGCAGCGTCGCGATGCCCTGTGGAAGCTGGTGGTGAGAGATTTTACGTCGCCGCAGGCTGAGCGTGAGATTGCGGCCGAGCAGAGAGACGGTATCTGGGACAAGGATTTCGAGAGCGGCAACTTCAGGGAACTCGCTAATCGATATGCCAAGAGTGTGCATACGAAGAGCCTGCAGGCAGAGGCGATGAAGCTTGCCGCTACCGCCGGCACCGCGGAAGAGCTCAATGAGGTTCGCGAACTTTATTATCGCTCTGCAGCTTTCGCCGAGACGTTGGCCAAGCTAAAAGATCTGGACATCGAACCGGTCAAACGCGCAATCGTGGATTTGTCAGAGACTTTTCCTGCTCAATACAAACGCGGGCCTGCATTGCTTGAGCAATTGAATACGTTGGAGAAGAAATATGAGGCCGCGAAGGAAAATGCGGATCCCGAAGCTGTAGTCAGAATTGGCGGTGAGATCCTCGACTTGAGACGGGATGCACTGATGTCCAATCCGCTGCTTGATTTCGACAAGATTCTCGTCGTCAAGCGAAACGTCAAGAGCAACCAGGGGCTGCCCCAGAACTGGCAGGGCAACTGTGCACTGCCCAAGAACGGTTATGACAACGAGATAGCGACACTATCTGTCAAACGCCCTGTGGGACGGCTTACGACGCTGTACAGGCCTGAAAAGGGTCGATTTGTCGGTGATGTCGATTTGCATTTTGACGGCGGCAAGATGTTGTTCTCAATGCCCGGCAGCCACGACCGATGGCAGATTTGGGAAATTGGCGTCGATGGCTCAGGCCTGAGGCAGGTCACCCCGGGCGAACACGTTGATGTGGAAAATTACGATGCTTGTTATCTCGCCGACGACAGGATTATTTTCGACTCGACGAGATGTTTCCAGGGTGTTCCCTGTGTCGGCGGCGGCAATACCGTCGCCAACCTGTTTATCATGAACGCCGACGGTATGGGTATTCGCCAACTCTGTTTCGATCAGGATCATGACTGGTGTCCGACGCTTTTGAACAACGGCAGGGTTCTGTATTCGCGATGGGAGTATTCCGATTTGCCGCATTATTTCACGCGATTACTTTTCCACATGAATCCGGACGGCACTAACCAGATGGAATATTACGGCAGCAATTCTCCATGGCCGAACTCCTTCTTCTACGCCAAAGCCATTCCGAATCAGCCCACGGCGGTTGTGGCAGTAATATCGGGTCATCACGGTGTGCCGCGAATGGGTGAACTCTTGATTTTCGATCCCGCCAGAGGCAGGCAGCAGGCCGACGGAGCGGTTCAGCGGATTCCGGGATATGGCAAGAAGGTAGAGCCGGTGATCGGCGACTCGATTGTCGATAGCTCCTGGCCGAAGTTCCTGCATCCGTATCCGCTGAGCGAGAAGTATTTCCTCACGGCGATGCAGCCGGATCCGACGGCTTTATGGGGAATTTACCTCGTCGATACTTTCGATAATCTGCTGCTGCTCAAAGAAGAGCCCGGGTTCAGGCTTTTCGAGCCGGTGCCGATTCGCAAGAGGAAGCGGCCTCCGGTAGTCCCCGACAAGATCGATCCGAGGAGACAGGATGCCCTCGTATATCTTAGCGATATCTATACCGGCCAAGGCCTCGAAGGGGTGCCTCGAGGCACCGTCAAAAAGCTGAGAATCTACGAATACCATTTTGCCTACCCTCAGATGGGCGGGCACATCCATGTTGGGATCGACGGTCCCTGGGATGTGCGACGCACTCTTGGGACGGTTCCTGTTGAGAAGGATGGTTCGGCCAATTTCCGAGTTCCGGCGAACACGCCTATCGCAGTCCAACCGCTCGACGGGAAAGGCCGGGCCCTTCAAATAATGCGAAGTTGGTTTACGGCCATGCCGGGCGAGGTGCTGTCCTGTGTAGGCTGTCATGAGAGTCAAAGTATGGTTCCATCGGCAAAGCCGACAATAGCGATGCTTCGCAAGCCGTCGGAGATAGAAATGTGGCGCGGCCCCAGGCGGGGATTCAGTTTTAAGCGTGAGGTTCAGCCGGTGCTGGACAAAAATTGCGTGGGATGTCACGATGGGCAGCACAATGACCGCCCCAATTTCACAATAGACCGGCCCAGCCCGTTCAGGAATTTCACACCCTCATATTGTGAATTGCATCCGTTTGTACGTCGTCCGGGGCCCGAAAGCGATTATTTCATGCAGGAGCCCCTGGAATACTATGCCGGCACGAGTGAACTCGTGCAGATGCTCGAGAAAGGACATCACGGCGTCAAACTCGATGAAGAGGCGTGGGATAGAATCGTCACCTGGATCGACTTGAATGTTCCCGACCACGGCACATGGACAGAACACAAGAGAATCGCCGGTAACTTCGAGCAACGGCGGCTCGAGATGAGACGGCTATATGCCAATCTTGACGATAAGCCTGAGGTCTACCCCTCGATTGAGGTCAAGAAGGCCGAATTCGTGCACCCCGAACGCGTTGCCCGCCCGGCAGCGACAATGGCTCACCTTGCGAGCTGGCCGATCAACGCCGACAATGCGAAACTGCGGCAGGAAAACGCAGGTGTGCAGCGAGAATTGAGCTTTGACCTTGCCGATGGGGTGAAGCTTGAGCTTGCGTTGATACCGGCCGGAGAGTTTGTCATGGGATCCGCCGACGGATATCCCGACGAGTATCCGACCGCACCTGTCAAAATCGATAAACCATTCTACATGGGTAAGTTCGAGGTGACCAACAACCAATATGCGCTCTTTGACAAGACGCATAGTGCCGGCTACATCAGCGTGTATAACAAAGACCAGAGCAGGCGTGGGGAAGCTGCCGATCGCGGAAACCAGCCTGTTATCCGAGTGAAATGGAAGGAGGCGACGGCGTTCTGTAACTGGCTTTCCCAAAAGACCGGGCGCAAGTTCGTCCTGCCTACGGAAGCCCAGTGGGAATATGCCTGTCGGGCAGGCACGGATACTGATATGAGCTACGGTGGCCTCGGCGATGATTTCAGCAAATATGCGAATCTCGCCGATGAGCGCGTCAACAGTCTGACGCCCCACGACTCGCCGAAATGGATTCCAAGTGCCAAAGGAGTCAACGACGGCGCGGTTGTTACAACCGATGCCGGAAAGTACAAGCCAAATGCATGGGGGCTGTACGATATGCACGGTAACGTCAGTGAGTGGACATCGAGCACGTACAAGCCGTATCCGTACAAATCGGGCCAAGACACCGGCGACGGGGCGAAGGTCGCCCGCGGCGGCTCTTTCTACGACAGGCCAAAACGTGCAACATCTGCGTTCAGACTCAACTACCCCCAATGGCAGGGCGTATTCAATGTTGGTTTTCGCGTAGTCTGTGAATCGCGGAATGTTCTGGCAAAGAAATAGGATCGTGACAATTGCTTGACTATACGCGATCCAGGAGGTTCGAGTGTCCAAGTACTTTGAAATCAGGTGGCATGGACGAGGCGGCCAAGGAACTGTTACGGGGGCAAAATCGCTCGCTGAAGCGGTTCAGGGGACGGGAAAGCACGTTTCAGCGTTTCCTGACTATGGGCCTGAGAGACGTGGAGCCCCTCTGAGGGCTTTCGACAGATTCTCCGATGAGAAGATCAGAATCCATACTCCCGTTCTTGAGCCGGATGTTGTCATGATAGTGGATCCGACGCTTATCGGCACAAAGGGCCTTCTCAACGGGGTCAGTGATAAGACGATCTTTGTCGTTAATACCGAGAAGAGTCCTGCCGAGACCAGGAAGGCGCTGGGCCTTGACGGCCAGACTTTATACACGGTGCCGGCCAACAGCATTTCGCACAGGCTGTTCAAGAGAGAGATTCCGAATTCCGCCATGATGGGCGCCTTTGCCAGGGCATGTCCGGATGTCATTTCACTTGAAGCGCTTCTCGAAGAGGCCAAACATATATTCTCTCACATGCTTGCTCCGCACCTCGTCGACAAGAATGTTGAGGCGATCCAATGTGGCTATGATGAGGTTGAGACAGTATGAAAGACAAGTATCGACTGAAGAAGTGGCAGGAACTGCCACCGGGCGGCGTCATTACGGAGGGCGGCAATGCCGCTGACTACGAGACCGGAACATGGAGGACATGGAGGCCGGTCTGGGAAGAGAAGAACTGCATTCACTGCCTGACGTGTTGGGTGTTCTGCCCGGAAGGAGCGTTTCTCCTGAGGGATGGGAAGACACCGAGCGGAAAGGATCGAAAGGAAATCCGGAAAATAGACTACTTTTACTGTAAAGGCTGCGGCCTCTGCGTAAGAGAATGCCCGGTGAACAAGAAAGGCGCCAAAGAGGTGATACAATTCGTCCGCGAAGAAACTTAAGTGGAATCAAGAAATGCCTAAAACCATTGCAATCACTGGAAACGGAGCCATGGCCGAGGCCATGCGTCAAATAAACCCCGACGTTGTGGCTGCTTTTCCAATTACACCATCGACACAGATCATCGAGGACTTTGCCAAGTTTGTTGCAGACGGCAAGGTGGACACCGAGCTTATCACCGTCGAGAGCGAGCACAGCGCCATGTCGGCGTGCATAGGAGCGTCTGTGGCGGGCGGCAGGGTAATGACCGCCACATCGTCGAACGGCCTGGCGTTGATGTGGGAAATGCTCTACATCGCCGCCAGCATGAGACAGCCGGTTTTGATGACCGTTGTTAATCGTGCGATTTCCGCTCCGATCAACATCCATTGCGATCACGGCGATTCCATGGGGGCTCGCGATGCCGGATGGATACAATTCTACGCCGAGAACAACCAGGAAGCCTACGACAACATGATCATGGCTCCTGTCATCGGCGAGAACATGGAAGTTCGTTTGCCCGTGATGGTATGTATGGACGGCTTTATCATCTCTCATTCGATTGAGACGATGGAAATCGAAGAAGATCAAAAGGTCCGGGACTTCATCGGCGAGCATACCGCCCTCAATTCCCTCCTGGATACCGACAATCCCGTAACCTGGGGCGCCCTTGACCTCCACGATTACTACATCGAACACAGGAGAGGCCAACAGGAAGCTATGTACAGGGCCAAATCGGTCATTGAGGACGTCTCGATGAGATTCGGCGAGGAATTCGGAAGAAAATACGACCTCTTCGAGTCCTACTGCCTTGATGACGCCGATAGAGTTGTCGTTGCTATCAACTCCGTTGCCGGCGAGATCAAAGAAGTTATTGATGAGCTTAGAGAGCAAGGGGAAAAGGTCGGGTTGCTCAAGATTCGGCTGTTCAGACCTTTCCCTTACGCCGAGATCGCACAGGCCCTGAAGGGTTGCAAGATTGTTACCGTCATGGACAGATCCACAAGCATGGGGGCTTACGGGCCCCTGTTCAGCGAAATATCCAACGCGCTCTACGATGCAGAGGCTAAGCCTCTTCTCTACAACAGAACGTATGGCCTTGGCGGAAGAGTGATGCTTCTCGACGATATCAAGGATGTCTTCAAAGAGAGCGAGGAATATCTCAATAACGGCAAGGTCGAGAAAATGTTTGATTTTCTGAATGTCAGAGGAGGCTAACGGTGCCTAAGTTGCAGGAGATGGCAAAGAAAGAAGCGGCCTTTTCAAGCGGGCACAGGTTGTGTGCCGGCTGTCCGGTTCCGATCTTCACTAAAATGCTCACGCGAGTCACGGACTACGATATCGTTGTGGGGTCGGCAACGGGATGCCTCGAAGTGGCCTCGTCGATCTTCCCTTATTCCGCTTGGAAAGTGCCCTGGATACATACTGCGTTTGAGAACGCTGCGGCGATGATGAGCGGAGTTGAGACTTTGCACAAGGTCCATCGAAGGAAGAATAAGACCGACAAAAAAATCAAGTGCGTGGCGATCGGCGGCGATGGCGGAACGTACGATATCGGGATTCAATCCCTCAGCGCGGCAATGGAAAGGGGCCATGATCTTCTGTACATCTGCTATGACAACGGGGCATACATGAACACCGGTATCCAGAGAAGCGGGGCGACTCCCCTGGGAGCGGCTACGACGACAACGCCCGTAGGGACGGTCGTAGCGGGCAAACAGCAGCAGAGAAAAGACCTCACGCGTATCATGATCGCACACCACATTCCTTATGTGGCTCAGGCCAGCATACACAATCCCGTCGATCTGTCGAACAAGATCAAGAAAGGCATCGAGATCGACGGACCGGCGTTCCTCAATATCCTCAGTCCGTGTATTCCCGGCTGGCGTATTGCCCCGGACATGGCTGTTGAATTGGCGGGCCTCGGCGCCGAGACATGCTTCTGGCCACTATACGAGGTCGAAGACCAAAACTTCAAGGTCAATTATGAGCCCAAGAAAAAACTCCCGGTAACAGACTGGTTGTTCACTCAAGGGCGATTCAGGCATCTCAGGGACGCCAAGTGGAGTCATCTCGTCCAGGATTTTCAGACGCGCGTTGACCAACAGTGGGATTGGCTGCTTGGTCGGCAGGCGGCCACGAAGTAGCCGCTATCGTCCAACGTGCATGCGGTATTTCAAGTTTGACACCGTCGGGCGCATGCACGATGAAAAGCCACGAAAATACTCGTGAAAAGAGAAAATCCTCTCAAAACAGGGGTTTCTTGGTGGCCGGACAGTAATACTTTGATATTATCTGGGGATTGAAAAACGCAGGTGAGTAGCTTGGCGCATGAAATTGAAGGTATCGGCTGATTGGTCTGAATGATTACCCTCGCTTCAGCAATGATTGCGGTGAGGCCGTTGAATTCACGGAAAATAAGTAGCCTTGTACGGAAAGGGCCCAAACGATGACGATGAAGAAGTTTATTAACGATCCTGATGATCTGGTCAGCGAGTTGCTCAGCGGCTTCGCCCTGGCGCATGCAGACAAAATCAAATTGGCTGGGAACAATCAGGTGGTTCGCGCAAAACCTAAATCCCGAGACAAAGTGGCGTTGGTGACATTAGGCGGCAGCGGGCATGAGCCCGCACTGAGCGGCTATGTGGGCGAAGGACTGCTCGATATCAGCGTACCCGGTGAGATATTTGCGGCCCCGGGTCCTCCCCGGCTCGTGGAAGCCCTGCGCATGGCCGACAGGCCGGCCGGTGTTCTCCTGATCGTACTGAATCACGACGGCGATGTGATGTCGGCAAATATGGCTATGGAAATGGCCGAGAAGGAGGGGCTCAATGTCAAGCAGATACTCACGCGAGACGATATCTCCACCGGCCCGCGGGACAAACCCGAGGAACGCCGGGGCTTGATCGGATGTCTTGCGGTCATCAAGGCCGCCGGCGCCGCGGCTGAGCAGGGCGCAAGCCTCGATGAATGTTGCCAGATCGCCAACCGAATGGAGCGGAACATGGCGACCTTGGCCGTGGCCGTTACCTCAGCGACGCATCCCTCGACGGGAGAGGCCATTTCGGAGATTCCTGAAAAGGATATGGTCATCGGTATGGGCCAGCACGGTGAAAGCGGCAGCGCCCAGACCGAACTCGCAACGGCCGACAAAACCGCCGAGATAATGCTGGACATGCTCATCGAGGATCTTTCAATACAGCAGGGCGAAGATATCCTGCTATTGATCAATGGCGTCGGCTCGACCACCCTGATGGAACAGTATATAGTCTTGAACAGTTGCAAGAAGATCCTTGATAGCAAGAAGATCAACATGGTTCGTTGTACGGCTGGAGAATTCTTGACGGTGCAGGAAATGGGAGGCTTTCAGATGTTCATGGCTCGAATGGATTCTGAACTGATCAAGTTGTGGGATGCGCCGTGCAAGTGTCCGTGCATGGCAACGTAAAAGCCCCCGGGCATTGAATGCGCCTCAAAGGTTAGAAGATGATGACAGACGCTCTGGATTATGAAGTCATGGTAAAGATGCTGCTCGGGGCGGCCAGGCAGATTAAGGAAAACCACGCAAGGCTCTCTGAACTGGATTCCTTCGGTGGCGATGGCGACCATGGCACAACCATGCTTCGTGCTATGGAGAATCTTGAAAATTCAGTCAGCGCCGCTCAAACCGGGCAGATCAAGAAGTTACTTAGTGATGTCGCCTGGGCGGTCATGGGCACCGACGGAGGGGCGACGGGGCCTCTATTCGGCTCTTTCTTCATGGGCATGTCGAGTGGCGTAGCCGAGGCCGAGGTACTGGATGTCGGGGCTGTCGCCGAGATGTTCGAGGCCGGCTTGAACTGCCTCCGCAAACAGACCAAGGCTCAAATAGGTGATAAAACGGTTATGGACGCACTGGCTCCCGCTGTCAAGGAGGCTCGCCGGGCTGCTGATGAGGGATTGGATATTGCAGCCGTCCTCAAGCAGGCCGCCGATGCCGCCGGCGAGGGGGCCCGCTCTACCAGAGATTTGGAGCCCCGCCTGGGTCGGGCGAAGAATGCCGCTCAACAAAGTCTGGGCCACGAAGACCCGGGGGCAGTTTCCGTTTCTTTAATATTCAGAGGCTTTGTGAAAGGAGCATTAGACAATGGTTGACAGAGATAAGAGTGGTGAGACCGCCAAAGACTTCAGCGTGGATGTGCCGATGGAAACACCGGGTTTCTTCCTGAAAGGCTCGGCGCACCTGAACTGGGGCATGAAGAATCGTCTTTCCCGAATATTCAATCCTAAAAGCGGCAAGACCGTTATGCTGGCTTTCGATCACGGCTACATCATGGGACCAACCTCGGGTCTCGAACGGATCGACCTGAGCATCCCGCCGTTGCTGCCCTACACGGACTGCCTGATGTGTGCACGGGGCACTCTTCGCTCGTGCATCCAGCCTGAGATCGACAAACCCCTGGTGATGAGGTGCAGCACAGGGGCTACCATCCTTAAGGACTTGAGCGATGAGGTCATCGGAGTGACTGTTCAGGACGCCATTGCCATGAATGCCTCGGCGGTCACCACCCAGGCGTATATTGGCGGCGAGCACGAAAAAGCAACGCTGGCCAATCTTGCTCGGCTGATCAATGAAGGCAACCTCTACGGCGTTCCCACTTTGGGTGTTACCGCTGTCGGTCGCGAGCTCGTGCGTGATTCGCGCTATCTCGGGCTTGCCTCTCGCGTCGTCGCCGAACTGGGCGTTCATTTCGTCAAGACCTATTATTGCGAGCCCGGATTCGACGAGGTTGTTGCCGGATGTCCCGTTCCGATCGTCATCGCAGGTGGTAAGAAAATGCCTGAACTCGATGCACTGACCATGGCATACAAGGCAATCGATCAGGGCGCCCTGGGCGTAGATATGGGCCGTAATATCTTTTTGGCCGAGGATCCGGTCGCAATGATTCAGGCGGTTCGAACTGTCGTGCATGACGGCGAAAAGCCCGAAAAGGCATACGATCTCTACCAGACCTTGAAGAAATGACAGAACGCCTGCGGTCGTTATGAGTGGAGCACCAAATGTTAGAACGGTAGATGAGAGACTGCAATTCCCTGTGGAATGCAGGTCTGAATTAGAAGAATATCGGATTAACTCAGGAGCTAATCATGAGCGAAGACAAGCAGGAAACAAGTCGTCGAGACGTACTCAAGTATTCGGTCGCAGGTGTAGCCGCAGCAATGGCAACGACGGGTTGCGCAAGCCTCGGCCGAGGCAAGACGCTGAACCCCGGCAACGCTGCTTTCTATGCAAAGAACGGCGCATTTGACGGCAAATCCTCCAAAGAAGCTTACTTTTCAATGATGAAAGCGTTTGGCTATCCGGTTTCGGATGTCCTGAAGACCGATGAACTCTGGCTCTGCGACTTTGTTCAACGGGATTTCGAGAAGCTCGGCATGGCGGGGATATTCTGGGTGAACGCCAAGGGCAATTACGGACAAAACGGCGCCAAGGCGTACAAAGGTGATTTCAAGGATAGCGACTACGGCTATCTTGGGCATGAGATTTACCTTCTTCCCGGCCAAATGCTGCCCGAGCATCGGCATATCGGCGGAACCGAGGGATACGGGCCAAAGATGGAATCCTGGCACGTTCGCTACGGTTCGGTTGAGTTTTTCGGTGAGTACAAAGGTGCAGGCGATGAGAAGTTGATTAGCGAGATGCCTGAGAAGGATCGTCCATGGGGTTACGGCCAGGCGTGGTTCAAGTCGAAGTACGTCGCCAAACGCACGGCCGAGTCGGGGAAGCTCTATACGCTCGAGGATCCGGAATCCTGGCATTCCCAGCGGGCCGGGGCTTGCGGCGCTGTTGTCAGCGAATACGCGACCTACCATAACCAGGTGGAATTCAGCAAGCCGGGCATGGAATTTGCAAGCTCGGAGGCCGGCTGAAAGCTTCAAACATTAAGCCAGGCCGCTCAGGGCGCATCTGTAGAGAATTCTGAACACAAGGCAGCCTGAATCCTGAATCTTCGCCTTGCCAGCTAATCGCCGGCTGAGTTTCCTTTTTCATGGTTTGAAGCGCAATGGGCATAACGGTTTCTTTCGGTCCGTGCGAGCCTAGTAATCCTTGAAATTCCTCATCCACACGGGCCAGTCGTCCGGCTGGGCGCCGCCGGACCTGGTCCAGGGGCCGTTGATGTTGTAGCTTCGATGCCACTTCAACGTCCAGAGTTCTTTGACTCCAACCTTTCTCACGGACCAGTCACAGAAAAGGGCGTTCAGGAATCCATCGTGCCGATTTACGCAATTACGCTCCATTTCGCTGTTGTTGGGTCTGTCCGGTGGGCCTCCTATGATTGTAGGCGGCTGGTCCCTCTCCCTCGGCCATGCATCGACCCACCAACTGCCGGTAAACAGCGGAACGTTGTGTGCGCCCCTGACATTGGGAGTTCTCCAGTGGTCCGAGGCGGGACTGCGCCCCCAGACGGCGGCGTTTCCCGTTGAGCGGGGATTGCACATCCACCCATTAGGCCCGTAACTGCCTATAAATTCACCGGTCTGCCATGCCTGGTTGGACCAGTACCCTATGCCCTGATGGACCCCTGCCCCCAGGGCCTTCGTAGCCTCCGGGCAGGTGCGTATCTTCGGTTCTTCATGATAGATTTCATTCATCGGCTCGAACCACCATCTGCCGCTGCCCCCGCCTGCGCCGCTGAGCCAGTTGCCGTCGTTCTCGTCGCAATACATCTTCCAGATGAGGCCCCACTGGTGGAGATTCGCTACGCAGGCGACCGCCCTGGCCTGTTTCTTGACCCGCTGCAATGCCGGCATCAAAATCGACAATAACAGCGCAATAATGGCGATCACAACCAATAACTCTATCAGGGTAAAGCCCCTTGCTCGTTTGTCCATCGCAACACTCCGCAAATCGATGTCCCCCCTGTAAAACCATTCCACAGCCCCGAGTGGTGTGTTTGGCTGTATTGTGACCTCTATGCATCTCCAGTACTCAAATATTTGCCGTCACAGAAAAAAGGGAAAAACAGGACCTCGTTCGTCAATGTCCGATTTCTCTATTTGAATTAGCCGTTCGCTTTTGAGATGCGCGCGGACGACTAAGTGTTCCCTTGATCCGACATCACATCGTGATGAAGACTAATAATCCTTAAAGCTACTCATCCAATCAGGCCAACTGCTCGGCTGCACTCCGCCGGCCTTTGTCAGGGGGCCGTTGATCGGGTACTGGCGATGCCACTTTAACGTCCATAGTTCCTTGAGCCCGACGGCCCTGACCGACCAGTCCAGGAAGAGAACATTCGTACCGGTCTGGTGTCGCTTGAGGGTAAAGTGCATCATCTCATAGCCATACCCCAACCACTGGCCGTCAAAATCGGGTGGTCTGATGCGTGTGAAGCTTGGATTTAACGCGCCGCTGTCGCTAGTTCGATAACATGGCCCGCCTCCCCGCCACATAGCGTCGGCAAATATAGGTATGTTGGTCGAGTTGGATGTATCCTTGGTCTTCCAATTCCAGCGGATTGGACGGCCCTGAATTGCGCCCGTGCCTGAGGGGTCTCTGGCGTAGTAGGTCCAGTTATTTCCGCCGTAGCTGGCCACTTCCTGAGAGTTGAAAATCCCGCCCGATCCCTGGATGTAGCTATGCGTGGAATCGCCCCAGGCCTCAACGCCGGTGGTGCCCGTCGGACGCCGTTTTGCCGCGGACGGGCATAGGACCATCTCGGACTTGGTTCTGTAGCTGTCGCGAAAGGCTATGACCCACGTCCCGCGCTTCCAGCCGAGGTCGCCTGCTTCAGGGAAGCGGCCATCGTTGTCATCGCAGTACATTGACCAGATGGTGCCCCACTGTTTGAGCAACGCCTGGCAGGCGACCGTTCTGGCCTGTTTCTTGACGCGCGACAAGGCGGGCATCAATATGCCCATCAGCAACGCAATTATTGCAATTACGACCAGAAGCTCAATTAGGGTAAATCCCCTTCGTCTGTGCATTATACCGTCCTTCCATTAAGAAAAAACCTTGTCTTCCACAGCCCTGCTTCACCAAGCAAGCAAATCACAATAGCTGCCACTGGCAGAGACAACCGACACACACACAATCTGCACATTACACCACTAAAAACAATTTTACCACACAGCGAAAGTCCTATCAAGAAAAATTTCGCGTGGCAAGAGTTTTTTTGGAGGGCAATTAGCGCTCTTTATGGGTCGTCAGGCCCTGTCCACCAGGGGGATCCGGCAAGTCGGCGGACAAATCCACGCTTCTTCTCGATACCGCTATTGGCTCGACTCGCCGGCTACGGGGGCAACGCAATAGACGTATACGAGCGGCCCGCTGCCGGTGCACTTGACGTCGTGGGGTCTCTGGGGAGGTATATAACAGACTTTGCCCTGACCGACCTGAAAGCACTCGTCTTCGCCTATCAGCACTTCGCCGCTGCCGGAGAGGAAAACCAGCAATTCCTCCCGGTCCTTCGTGCTGTGCTGGCCACAGGCCTTTCCGGGCGCCAGATACACCCTGCCCGAGCGCATTCCGCAGGTCCCCGGCTCGCCCGCCAGCAATCTTTGATTTTCGGGTTCGTTGTTCAAGTCTATTACAAGCGTCTTTTGTGTGGATTCCATGCGATCTCCTGAAAACAATAATTCCATCGTTGGCCGGATGAGTCTGAGCAAGTCGATTCGGCGTCCGGAACTCGGCCCACCCGCCAGCCGGTTCATTATAAGCATCCACGCGCAAGGATAAAACATCAAATCCGAAAAACAGCCGAGATAGCAGTGAAATTGCTCTGTGGCTCGGTCTGATCTTGACCGGAATTCGAACCGCTCGCGAAAAAAGTGCGTGCAATCGACGGCGTTTTCGCTAAAATTGTTTTTTCAGTTGTACGATACATGCAAAATGGAGAATGATATGAAGGAAGAAACTGTAATGGAAACTGTCCTGCAGACGAACATAGGCGATTGCCGCCCGATCCGAGGCAAGGTACGTGACATATACGACCTCGGCGACAAGCTGCTGATCGTTGCGACCGACAGGATAAGCGCCTTTGATGTTATAATGACCAATGGCATACCCTACAAGGGAATCGTCCTGACACAGATTTCGCGTTTTTGGTTTGACTTCTTGGGTGGGGACATTGAGCATCACCTGATCAGTGACGACATGGCCAGCTTCCCCGAGCCGTTTTGCAATCATGCCGGGCAGTTGGCCGGGCGGAGCATGCTGGTCAAGAAGGTTGAAGTTCTGCCCATCGAGTGTGTCGTGCGAGGATATCTGGCCGGCTCGGGCTGGAAAGAATACCAGAAAAGCGAAACGGTCTGCGGCCAAAAGCTGCCGCCAGGTTTGACACAATGCGAGAAATTGCCCGAGCTGATATTTACCCCGGCGACCAAGGCCGAGGTGGGCGAGCACGATGAGAATATCAGCTTCGAGCGAAGCGTGGACGTTGTAGGCGAAGAAACCGCCAACTACGTGCGCGATAAGAGCATGACGATCTTCGAAAAGGCCAGCAAGTATGCCGAGAGTAAGGGGATAATCCTGGCCGACACCAAGTTCGAATGGGGACTCGTCGATGGCAGGATCATTCTGATCGATGAGGTTTTGACGCCCGACTCTTCTCGCTTCTGGCCTGCGGACAAGTACGAGGCGGGCAGGGACCAGGAGAGCTTCGACAAGCAGTTCGTCCGCAATTACCTCGAGAGCATCAACTTCGACAAATCGGGCTCCGGCGTCGAATTGCCGGAAGATATCAGGGCCAGGACCAGTGACAAATACATCGAGGGTTACGAGCGCCTGACGGGTAAGAAGTTTGAGGCGTGAATCCGTTGACCCTTGAATAGAGAAATCGCCAAATTTCACTGGACGCAGTTGCTGGTCCTTGCGGCGGTCCATTTTATCGTTGACTTGTTTGCCGGCATGCCACCGGCAATTCTCCCGGCAATCCTCGACGAATTCGGGTGGAAACTATCTCGCGGCGCCTTAGTTCTGGCCGCGCTCTATCTTACGTGCAACGGGGTTCAAATGCTGACCGGCCACATGCGAGCCGGCAAGCGGAGGCCGCTGTTTCTGCATCTCGGACTGATTCTGGCAGCAGGCATATGTCTGATAGCTGCCTTGCCGAGAGGAAAAGCTGCCTTCCCGGCGATGGTCATACTGGCTGTCATCAGCGGCTTCGGAATTGCGGTTGTACACCCCGAAGGGCTGCGAGCGGTCCACCGGCTCAAACGCATTCCGCCGACGCTCAGCACGGCCGTGTTTATGGCGGGCGGTTTTCTGGGGTATGCCAGCGGCGGGGGGGTTTCGGCCCTGCTTGTTTCCCGGTATGGTTTTCAGGGCTTGTACCCCCTTATTGCTTGTTCGGTCGTCGGCGTTGCGGCGGTCATCCTGCTAAAGATTAGGCTGGCGGTCGAGCCGAAAGTGCCCAACGAACGCGCGGGCCAAACTCCCGGTGTGTGCCGGTTGCCGTTCTGGTTCATATTTGCCATGGCGATGCCCGCCGCTATCTCGACGACCATTCTCGCACTCCTGTTGCCTACGGTGCTCGTTGACGGGCTTGGCTTCAAACTCACTTTTGGCGGTTTTTCCACCACGATGTTCGGCCTGGGAGGAGCCGCCGGTTCGTTCGTCTGGGCCTACGCCGCTCGTAGGAGAAACGAGTTGGCTTGCACAGTTGTCGCACTCTTCCTGGCCGTTCCACTGCTGCTCGCTTACCTGGTGCTTATAGACAATGGGTCCGCCATCTGGATGCTGTTAGGCGCCGGCTTCTGCACGATTTCAGCCTACTCATTGATGATCACCTTGTCGAGACATGCCGCAGGTCCTACGCTCGGCCGGCGAATGGGCGTGATGGTAGGCGGCACATGGGCCCTGGCCTACGTTGTTTTCATGGCTCTGCTGAGTGCTGCCGAACATCTCAATATCGGGATACGGTCCACCTTGAACCTGACGCCCTGCGGTTATCTGCTCTCGGGCGGTTTCGGGGTTCTTCTCATGCTCAAAGTAGGGCCGGCCCGATGTAGCCGCCCTGATCCGAACGAGGGTTAGGGCAACCCTCCCGGCGCGCCGGCACCCCCACGGTACTCCATTGCCTCAAGGGAGTTTTCTTTACACATAATGTGCTCGATACCGTTACTATTATATGACACTGAACATGTTCGAGTTTTGCAGAAGATTGGAGCGTCAAAATGAAGCATTCTGAGCGATTGGAGATCTTTGAAAAAGTAAGGGCCGAACACTCGGTTTTCTTGCTCTCTGTGCTCTGGAAGCTGACCGGCGATAAGGAGCTTTTCACTGAGGCGATGCAGTATACGCTGAAGATGAAGAAGGACAACGGCGACCCCCGCGCGATGCTGCGACAGACAATGGAATACGAATACACTGAGCTTGGACGCGACACAATCAACGGGATTACTGTCGAGGGCATTGAGGTCACCGACCCGGCGATGGGCGCCGGAATGTTCGACACGATTGTTGCTCGGCTCTGGTGCGATGTCAAGACCGATCTGCCCGTGCTAATGACCATGAAAGGTTCGGCGAGCAACGGTGAGATGGTACTCGACATTACCCTTGACGATTTCAATTGGGATGTCGAAATAGATTCTGCCGAGCTTGTGCCCGATATACCCGAGGACTACGAGCTGCTAGCCGAGGCAGAAATAGGGGGCGGAGGCAAAGATGGTAAGGACCTTGTCGAAGTGCTCAAGTTCTACGCTGAGATAGCCGACGGCAGGTACCCTAGCAGCCTTACGGGCATGACCGTGGTAAATGAATTTGTGCAGGCTCTGAGAGCGAAGTTTGCCGGTCAAGAACCAAGCGAAGAGCGAATGAAGGAAGTAACGGGAAAGATCGTCAAGCTCCAGACGGTCGGCATGAGCTATTCGGCGATGGTCCAGGACGGCAACGAGCCGGCCTACTACGGCGACAAAGTCACCGCCGAGTTCCCACATGCCGTGCTGATGCGGTGGAAGATGGATGACAATACGTACAGGGTCATCTTCGGCGATCTGAGTATCAAGGATGTCACAATCGAGAGATTGACCGAGCTTGAGGCCGTGCCGCTCAATCTTGACCCAAAACCGATCAAGCCCGACCCCGCCGACGGGACCGAGGGGATGGCCTTGACGGACTGCAAGCTAAAGTGGATGGCAGGCGCATATGCCGCGGAGCATAAAGTCCACTTCGGCACCTCGCCCGACAAACTGTCGCTGTTGACCACCACGGCCGGCACCGACTTCGACGGACTGCCGGCTCTAGAAAGGGGCGCCACGTATTATTGGCGTGTCGATGCTGTTGCGGCCGACGGCACAGTCACGCAGGGCGATGTGTGGACTCTCGCAACCGGCTCACTGGTCGCCTGGTACAAATTCGATGAAGTCTCAGGCGATGTCGTCGCCGATTCAGGTCCCGCTCAGATCAGCGGCGCAACGGTCGGTGATCCATTGCGGACCGATGACGGGGTGATTGGCAACGCCCTGCAGTTCGACGGCAACGACACTTACGTTAACCTCGGCAACCACGCGAAGTTCAGCATTACGACCCAGATCACGGTCTCGGCATGGATAAAGGTCAACGCCTTCGACAAAAACTACCAGACGATCATCTCAAAAGGCGACACTTCCTGGAGGCTGCAAAGAAACGCCGGCACCGACACCCTCGAATTCGGCTGTATGGGCCTGCCTATACCGAACAACAGTTGGGGCGGTATCTACGGCAGAATCAACGTCAACGATGGGCGATGGCATCATGCCGCGGGCACGTACGACGGCTCAAGAATCAGCCTCTACGTTGACGGTGCCCTGGATGTTTCGGTAGACGTCACAGGCTCCATAAGGGCCAACGATGATGCGGTCTACATCGGCGAAAATGTGGAAAAGCCAGGGCGCTTCTGGAACGGCCTGATTGACGATGTCCGTGTTTACAATTATGCCCTCGGCGCAGATGAAATCGCGGCAATCGCTTCGTCCAGATAGCGGCGGCGGCGAAATGCTGCAAAAGGCCAAAGAAATCGAAGAGCCGCAAATCAATAGCGATTCACGGTTCTTCTCGCGGAGTGTAGAGAACTGCAAGAGAACCTGTGTAGTTCATCGGTGAGGTAAGAATCTCGTTTACCAGGAACCAGCCGATTGCTGCTTGAATTGCAGGTGGCGTAACTGAAGTCAACTCCAGGCTCTGTCGGAGAACTCCGTCGTCGGCCCGAGAGCGAGCGGTTTTTCGCCTGGCAAAGACGGCGAAGCAGGCTATATTGGCTTTATCGTCGATGCAGCCGGATGCAGCCAGGCGGAAAATAAGCCGCTCGAAGCCAGATCGAGTTTTCCGACATAGCCTAATGCCCAACTTGCCGTCTTCTCACTTTTGGCAAGCCGAAGGGCGCTGCGTTCGCTTTGCAGACTCGTGGATGTTTCGTATATTTTGTCTATATTGTGAGTGCAAGCGGGGCGGCTTTCGCCATAACGCATAATCGGCAACCATGCGAATAAAGGCACTGCACGATACGCCAGACGAAGTGAGGGTGAGTTCATCATACCACATGCGTCTGGCTTCTTTTTTGCGCAGCCTGCACCAGTTTCTCAGCCGTGTGGGGATAGACAACATCGGGCGAAGGTCTACTTTCTACTCGTCGGGGTCGCTATCCGCAGTGGCCTTAAGGGTGTTCACAATATCCCGCACGTCGGCCCTGATGATCCTAATATCCCGTGCATTTTTTGAGGTCCGCGCCAAGGCGGCAATGATTGCCAGCACGCAGGTCACGGCGCCCGCGACAACAGCCACAAGTGGGCAGATGCTGCGCACCACAAGGCCTACCACATGAACTCCCATCTTCTCTCGTCCTTTCCTTTTCTCGCCGACTGCAAAACGCTTCGTGGGTCGGCCGCAAAACAGGTCCAGCCGGTAGTTCCTGTCCATATCACTGGCTCTCGGTTAATCACATATTCTCAACGTTACTGCAAGACCACATTGTACGTCTTCCACAGGTGCCGATCAAGCAGCCAAAGACGTACAGAACACCTCAGATTTGAGCCACCTAGGGCACGGCGCAGCCCTTGGCCGCAACCAAAACTCTGAACTGCGAAAGACGCTAAATGTGCGAACAAGGAAGGGTCAAATATTCTTCCGGGTCTTTTGGTGTGTTTTGTAGTTAATAAAAATGACGCACAAGAAACAAGAAGATGAAAGATTGTAGTACGGGATGTTGAACTTGCTGGAATATTGTTGAAATTGATATCAAATGCAGTATTATGAGATTCGAAACCTGAGGCTTGTAGGAGTGGTTTTAGTGAAGTGTATATGGGAAGTCCCGGTTCAAGGTTGTTTTATGCCTGCGCTGCACATAGTGATCCAACCATTCAATTGTCAACCCAATAGGAGATACTGAGATGTCAAAAACTACCAGACGCAAATTTCTAAAAGACTCATTAGTCGCCGGAACTGCATTAGCGGTATGCGGCACCAAATCCTATGCCCGGGCCTCAGGCGCCAATAACCGTCTGCGCATTGCTGTAGCAGGCGTAAACGGTCGAGGCGGCAGTCACATCAAGGGCTGGTTGGAACAGGACAATGTGGAAATCGCCTACCTTATCGATCCCGACAAGAACGTACTGGCACGGAAGCTAAGGGATCTTGAAAAAAAGGCCGAAGGCAAGTTTGCCTGCAAGGGTGTCGCGGATGTTCGCCAAGCACTGGAAGATAAGAATCTGGATGCAGTCTCCGTAGCCACGCCGAATCACTGGCATTCGCTCATAACCATCTGGGCGGCCCAGGCCGGTAAGCATGTCTATGTGGAAAAACCCATGAGCCATGATGTCCAGGAGGGACGCGTCGCCGTGGAGGCTCAAAAGAAATACGGCGTGGTCATTCAACACGGAACGCAAAGCCGCAGCGATGCGGGCAATGCTGGGCTGCACGATCTCATACGGTCCGGCAAGTTCGGCAAGATGAAGATCTCGTATGGGTACTGCTGCAAACCCCGCGACACTATCGGCTTCAAGAGCCCTTCCGCTCCCCCGCCCGATCTGGATTGGAATATTTGGCGCGGCCCCGCGATAATCGATCAATTCCACGCCAACTACGTCCATTACAACTGGCACTGGTTCTGGGAAACCGGCAACGGCGACATGAACAATCAAGGCACCCACCAGCTCGATATGGCCTACTGGGCATTGGACAAGGGATTAACACATCCGGTCCGCGCCATGGCGCTCGGTGGACGCTTTCTCTGGAACGATCAGGGTGAGACACCAAACACCATGCTCGGTATTGCAGAATACCCCAATGGACAATCCGTCTTCTTCAATGTTCGCAACGTCAACTATGAGGGCTATCAACGCCAGGTCGAAAACGAGTACTATTTCGCCGATGGCGGCAAGATCATCAGGAAACAGTACTACCCCAAGGGCAGTGACAAGGGAGAAAAAATTGACATTCCGCGCGGTCATGTCACCCCCGGAGGCAACTGGGGCAGTTTCATCGCTGCCTGTCGGGCCGGCGATCCGAGTATGGCCAACGGCAATGTCCAGGACGCGCACCGTGGATGCGTTTTGGGCCACCTCATGAACAACTCGTATCGTCTGGGCGAGAGCGTGCCTTTTAATGCCAAGGCGGGTCGTTTCGGTGACAACCGAGATGCTTCTGAGCATTTCATGAAACTGCACGACGTCATGAGCAACGGGGTCGGCCTTCCTGAGGACGGTACCAATTACATCGTCGGACCATGGCTAACCTTCGATCCTCAGACCGAACGTCACACGGGAGCGCTCGCCACCGAAGCCAACGAGTTGTTGAAGGATGCCAATCGCCCAGGATTCCAGGTGCCTGATCCCAGAAGGGTGTAGGCGCATTCGACATATTGCTTGCTGATCATCGATCAGAGACACTTGTGATCCAATTCAGATCGAAAGCGCCGAGGTCCCTGGCTTTTTCATTCGACTGCGTCTCAATGCCGGCCCACTGCTTCCAGGCGGCATGGAAATAGCACGAGCGATCGTCCCAGTCCCAGGGGCTGCTGAGTATCCGGCCGCGGGTAAGTTTGACCGATTGAGAGCCGAGGTTTAGAATACTAATCTCCGCCTGCTTGCCGAATGGCATGATCCAATAGCACCGGAGACAATAACATAATGTGCGCGGGTCTGCCAGTTTCGCACAGTGGGGCTTGCCCCACCACAATCCTCTCGACAATACTCGTGCCATGCCGGCGAGGACGTCGAGTTCGCGGAGGCCATTGTTGCTTAGAGAGTTATGTCATTGTGGCCGATTGCCGAGCCGTTGGGATCGGCAAGCCGGCGTTGAATTGTTTGGCGATGCCGGCTATAATCCCTCGGCGCCGGCGCGCCGGGGTGTCGAATTGGCGTTTTCACCGGGCAAGCATAGTAAGATCAATTGAATACAGAGGTTACGAGAATCGATGCCTGAGAACCTGAAAAAGCTGAACCAAGATATAGCGGATATTTCAACCTGGTTGAAATTTGACAAAATTCCCTGGGTGATTGCGGGCCCCTGCAGTGCCGAGACCGAAGAGCAGGTCCTCTCGACGGCCCGTGAGCTGATGAAGTCTGCACACGTAAAGGTCTTTCGTGCCGGCCTTTGGAAGCCTCGCACCCGGCCCAATACATTCGAAGGCGTCGGCAAGGCGGGTCTTGAGTGGCTCAAGACGGTCAAGACCGAGACGCCCCTGCTGACCACAACCGAGGTGGCGAGCGCCCGGCACGTCGAGCTTTGTCTCGAGAACGACGTTGACATTCTCTGGATCGGGGCGCGAACGACGGTAAATCCGTTTCTGGTTCAGGAGATAGCCGACGCCCTCAGGGGGGCCGATATTCCCGTGCTCGTGAAGAATCCCATCAATGCCGAGCTTGGCCTGTGGCTCGGGGCTATCGAGAGACTCTATGATTCGGGCATAAGAAAGCTCGCCGCGATTCACAGGGGCTTCTCGACTTACATGGAGATGGAGTATCGCAACCGTCCGGACTGGCAGATTCCGATCGAGCTAAAAAGGCTGATTCCGAACCTGCCCCTCATTTGTGATCCGAGCCACATAGGTGGCAGCCGCCAGTTCATCGAGCCGATCTCTCAGACCGCGCTGGATTTAGGCATCAGTGGGCTCATGATCGAAACTCACATCGATCCGGATCGAGCGCTGAGCGACTCGAAGCAGCAGATCAAGCCGGATGTTCTGATCTCGCTGCTCGAGAGGCTTCGGGCGCGGAGTGCGGCGATAGCTGGCAAACCGGTAGCGGGCAAGATCGGGCGTCTGCGGGCCCAGATCGGCCATGTGGATCGTCAGATCATGCAGGATCTGGCAGAGAGGATGAGGTGGGTCGAGCAGATCGGCAAGCTCAAGCAGCAGCACGGCATCGCGGTCTTGCAGATCAATCAGTGGGAGAACATCCTCGAAGATCACATGGCCAGGGCAGAGCAGCTTGGGCTGGACGCGGAATTTGTCAAGGCCGTGTTCGAGTTGATCCACGCCCAGGCGGTAAAGAGACAATTATAGAAGGGACAAAAAAAAGACCCCCGTGCAGGCAAGAAAAACGAGTGTATCCCTTTATATCCAATTTTGGTTTGCGTTTTTGAGATACTCGTCTTCAGCCTTACGGGGGCGAAAACTGAATTGTGGCTCTTTCCATTTGTCTTACGTAGCTCCTCGCCGGTGTTGACCACGCGTTACGATCTGACTTGTGTGCGAACCTCTTTAAGTGGCAACGCAGGTTCGAGCTAACATGGCCGGGCTGGTCATTTACCAGAGCCACTTTCGTTTTCAATATTAACTTGTCAATAACTGTGCATCGGCACGAATCGTTCTCGTCCTTGAGCCTTTTTCAGCCGGCTCGCCTGCGGCAAAATGTTACGGTTTAACGCCGGCAAAATACCGGCAACTCGGGAGCTTCTCATGGCTGCTTCGTTAGCCCTAAACTCCAGCTTAACACTGTCTCTCTCTTGTCCAATCTGTGACAATTTGCCTTGCTTAGCCCCGATAACGGAGGGTTCTTCCGATAAGAAAAACCTGCTTACCTATATTAAAAAGTGCGAAAATATCATGTTTCGTCTGAAAAAAGTAGGCGCCGGATTGCGGTGTCGGCCCTGCGAAGCGGATTATCGCCCGGAGCTTCTCGGGCTTGTCATCCTTTTGATGACCATTTCGAATTTTCGGATGGTTTCCTGCGGAACAGACTCGTCCTGGTTCATCGCCTTGACGTTATCCAGGGCCATCTTCGCATCGTCGGCTCTGCCGGCGCCCAGTCGGATCAGAAGCGATGTGTAGGCCGACCAGCATCTGGCGCATGGGTGCTCTTTGAGTGCGATTTTGTAGGCCTCTTCGGCCTGAGAATAGTTCTCAGTGTTGGCCAGCGAGTCGGCCAGATGCCGCTGATAAAGGTGCTGGAGACGGTCCGGGTGGGGCAGTTTGATCGCCTTCTTTATGATCGGCAGCTCCTGCTCGTATTTTCGCTGCTTTCTCAAAGTGCGTGAGAGTTCGAACCAGAAACCGCCGTTCGACGGCCACGTGCCTGTCAGCTCACGGGCTTGTATCTCCGCCTCGGCCGGATTGGTCTGCATCAGAGCGACGATCTTGCCAGTGAGAGCAAAGACGTGATTCGGATCGATGACCACTGTGCTGTGGAATTGCCGCAACGCCTTTTCGGATCTGCCGTGGTTCAACAGGTAACCACCGTAGACCGCATGTGGAAATGCCCGGTCGCCCGCCAGTTCGATTGCTTTGGTGAAATACTCCTCGTCCCAGGGCGCATCGAGCATCCATGCCGCGAGGATGTGCAGGATGTACGAATCAGGGCAGATTTCACAAAGCTCTTTGGCAATTTTACACGATGTTTCGGTATCTTCGACCAGAACGCTGTCGAATAACCGCAAGATCGAATCGAAGTGTTCGGCGCCGCTTCTTCTGGGCAAGTTGCTCGCCGAAGCGACCAATGGAAGAGCGTTTCTTTGGAACAATTCGGCAATCGCCTCGGCGTTGCATCCGAAGATGTAATGCCTCCTTCGCAAGAATCTTCTCATGTACCTTTCATTGCTCAGGACGCCGACGACAGTACCGGTATCAGGCAGCACGAACGCCGAACCGCTCCATCCCTTGCCCGGATATTTGACCGAGCCCAACTGGATTGCGTATCGGTCCTTTCCGCTGGTTCTGACGACGGTTTCTTCCTGCAACAACATCCGGCGGCTGAGTTTCCTGTTGCCCCCCTGGGCAAGATCGCTCGGACGATAGCCGGCGACCGCGATCTTGCTGGCCTTCTTCCATCGATCGCTGGTTTCTATTTTGAGTCCCGGATGCCAATCCCATGCCGGTTTGAGGATGGCAATGTCATTTCGCTCATCGATGTCGATAATCTTTGCTTCGAAGATACCGCCGTAGTGTCGGCTGATCACCAGCGGCTGAAAAAGCGAGTGATTGGAGTTATCGAAGTCCTCCACACAATGTGCAGCGGTGAGAATCGTCTGGCCGTCTCCGACGGCAAACCCGACGCGCAGTCCGTTATAGACAATCTTGTTGTCTCTGATTCCCATGTTCAGGATATATACAAAGGCGTCACGATCCGGTGCTTTTGCACAGAGATGGGAGGGGCTGGCCGTGCAGAACGCCAGCCACAAGCACAATACAACCGAACGTTTGGCGATAGAGGTTCTTCGAGCCATCACAGTGCCGCATGCTCTATAGCCTGCCCGCCGTCCATAGGATTGCACGCTCGACTAATTGCGGGTAGTTGCTGTTGGCGTAGGCCTTCGAGTCGTGTCCCAGTTGAATCGTGCAGACCTTTGCCTTGCGGTATCTTCTCACCCAGCCTATCGTTTCATCGCTGGTGGCATGGTCGGTTGTCAGCAGCACCCGGTTCTTCTCGTCGAACCAGCAGTTCTTGTAGGTCTCGTCATGGATTGTGAAATCTTGCATGCCCTTTGTGATGGGATGGTTCTTGTTGGTTACACGGACCGTCATGTCGACATCGTGCAGGAAAGATCCCTTACCATGCGTAACGCCGTCTTCCACAGTCTCGTTGAGATAGTACTTTGTGCCGATGATCTTCTTGAACTCAGGCCACTGCTGGTACGCACCCATCGTATGATGCAGCGCGACAACACCGACGCCACGGCCCAGCAGCTTGATGAAATTCTTCCGCCGCTTCGGCGAGATATTCTGGGTCATGTTATAAAACACCATCACGTCGTAATCCCAGCCGCTTATGTCCTCGAACAGCTCGCTGTGATCTTTCTGGGCTGCCTCGACGCACTGGACTGTTTCCATGCCGCCGAACATCTCAAAGAAAGGATCATGTTCGAAGCCGTGCCCGCCGGTTACCACCACGACCTTGAGCCTGGCGGTCACCTCGTCCGGGTCCAGCTCCCTGATCCGGATGTTCCGCCAACGCACCTGATAGGGCGCAAAGTCCCTGCCGACGCCGTGGACCTGAAGGCCGATAGTGCCTTTGGCGTCCATCGAATCGGTCAGATCGGCACAGGCAATCCCGTTGACCCAGGCCTTGATAGAGCTGCCCCGACACTCGATTCGGTACTTGTTCCATTCGTTGTCCTTCATGGCCCCGGCGGCCGCCGGGTCGTCGCCCGCGCCGGCCAGGAAGAATCCGCGACGCGCTTCGTCGTAAATCCCGCCCGAGCTGCCAGCCTGGGCGCTGGCTATTTCCACCTGATAGCCGTACACTCGATCGACTGGAATCTTACGTGTGCGGGGCTTGCCGTCACGGCCCGTAAACACGAAGAACATTTCCTTCTCCGCAATCTGGCTGCGAATCTGCACCCCCGAATTCAGCTTGGGGTCGCACTTGACCTCGAACTCGAGAATGAAATCTCCGTATTCCTTGTCTGTGCACAGGAACGAATTTGGGCTGCCCTCAACGGCGGTTCCAACTATCGCGCCGTCGGCCACTTCGTACTTAGCAAATCCGCTGTGGACGGTCCAGCCGTTCAGATTCTTGCCGTTGAACAAATCCACCCACTCACCGGCGCATGCGCTGGTCCCGGTCAACGATAACATCAGAATACCAAATAGCATCTTCTTTGACATTTTCCATCGCTCCTTTCAAGAAAGCATCGGTTCACGTATTGTCCTATTTTAGGCCGCTGGTCGCGGAAATCAAGGCTTTTGGGCGGAATTTTAATGTGGAGCTCACGGACGGCTTTTGATAAGATATGTGACAAATGGTGGTGTTGCTGGAAGACGAATTCTTTTTAAGCTGACATTGGAGCACTTTTGGAGGTCTCGACGCAAATACAGCGCAGACACTTTCGGAGGCCGAGGAATCGTATCGAAGGCTCGTTCAGATATCAGGCTTCGATCAATCTTGTAAAACCGGGCTTGGGCACGGGATAGCTGCCGTGAGCGCCGGCTTTGACCGGTGGGTCCATGCCGTCGTGGCAATCCTCCGGCTTGGGCGGATAGTAAAAGTCGGACCTGTTGATCCGCTCCCAGGTGACCTCTTCGCCGGTGTAGCAGGAAATCTGTCCCATCACGGTGGTCATCGTGCTTCGGGTCATGTAGCCGCCGTTATTGACCGGCTCGCCTGAGCGGATCGCCTTGAACAGGACATCGTGCTCGACCTGATAGGGGTTGCATCTTCCCTTCCAGCGCCACTCGTTCTCGCCCCAGATTTGGCAGCGTGTGATAGACGCCTTGCCCTTGCTTCCGAGCACGGTGCTGGAAGAATCGTTGTGGCATCCGGTTGTCGTTCGGCAGAACGCGTAGATGCGGACACCGCTGTCGAGTTCATATATCACCGAGTGATGATCGAATACGTCGCCGTAGATGGGCTCGGTCATCGAAGAGCGTCCGCCAAGGCCATGACATCTGGCCGGCACCGCGTTATGCAGCACCCAACTGGCGCGGTCCATGTTGTGGACCAGCGATTGCGGGACGTCGTCTCCGGAGAGCCAGCGGAAATGGTACTGCGTGCTGCATTGCCACTCGAGTTCGGACAGCCCGGGGGCGCGGTCTATTATCACGTACGGTGCGCGGAGAAAGTTCTCTTCTATAGAAATTACGTCGCCGATGGCGCCGTCGTAGATTCGCTGGACGGTCTCGGCATATCCGGCGTGGTATCGGCTGTGCAGGCCCGAAACCAGGCACAGCCCTTTCTGCTTCGCCACCTCGGCTGCACTTTGCAGGAGCTTGACGCCGGCGGGGTCGATGCCGTGCGGTTTCTCCACGAAGACGTGCCTGCCGGCTTTGATCGCGGTCATCGCATGAAGCGGGTGGAATTTCGCCGCGTTGGCAATCACCACTACGTCGGAAGACTCGATGACGTGCCTATAGCCGTCGAAGCCTGCAAAACAGTGGTCGTCGTCGACGATGACCTGATCCTTCTTTTGCTCCTTTAGGATTTTGCGTTTGCCTTTGACACGGTCCATGAAGATGTCGCACATCGCAACGAGTCTGGCGCCGGGATCGGCGGTCAGCGCCTGCTCGGCGGCACCGGTATTTCGTCCGCCGCAGCCGATCATGCCGACCCGGATGATATCGCTTCCGCCGGCAAACACGCTTTTCTGGATGCCCAGCGCACCCGAGACGGCAGCCGAAGCCATTACGGTTGAACTCTTCAAAAAATCACGCCGCGTTGTGCCGGGGCTCTTGCCTGATTCTTCTGAATTTGCCATTTTGTCTCCTTTTTCGATGTGTTGTGTTTGGATCGGATCGGTACTGCTAATCCTCCGCCTCGACAGATCGCGCTACGCGGAAGCCGATAATGTCCATCTCGGGCAGCCACCAGATGCTCTTCGGTATCTGCGGGTCTCCCATGCGCCACCATTTTTGCTCAAGATGCCGGGCCGCACAGCGCAGCTCGCCTAAGGAGCAACTGTAGTCGCCGCCGCGGGCCACGTGCAATTCGCCGGTCTTCGGTCCCTTCGGATTCACCGCGGGGCTCTTTTGGGCTGTGTCCTTGTAAGCAGTGGGACTGTAGAAATCGGACACCCACTCGCGAACGTTGCCCGACATGTCATACAAGCCGAAGGCGTTACGTTTCTTCTTGCCCACCTCGGAGGTTTCGCTGTCGGCCGTAACTTCGTACCAGGCGTAGTCCTTCATCTCCTCGGGGTCATCTGTCGAGCCAAAAACGCTGCTGGTTCCCGCCCGGCAGGCATACTCCCATTCTGCTTCTGTTGGCAAACGATATTTCTTGCCTGTCTTCTTGGAAAGCCACAAGCAGAAATTGTTGGCGTTGTGCCAGGTCATCCCGATGGCAGGGTGTCGCGGCCCGTACCCCATGGACAGGTCTCCATAGACGGGCGTAGGACCGGAGATCGCATCAATGCCGTCTGCCTGCTCGGCGTCCTTCTTGGCTTCCTGCGTCTCTATGAAGTCTCGCTTGGCGCTTACCGTCTCTTGGTAATACGCCATGAAAAGCTCGATCGTCGTCTCGGTCCAGCACATATAGAACGGATCGAGGCGGACTTCATGCTGAGGTTCCTCATCGGCTTGGTGATTGGGCTCGCTGTCGGGGCTGCCCATCGTAAACGTTCCGCCCGGTATGGGTACCATCCTGAACGAGATTTCCGTGTCGTTTGCAGTCTTGACGGTCTCGATATATGCTGCAGGCTTGGCCGCCTGGCTCGATGCATTCAACAGAGCAAGGGCGGCAACGGCGACCGTCAGGATTACCAGATACTTGACTTTCAGATCAACTTTCACCCCCGCTGTCTCGACAACACATGACACCATCTTTTCGACTCCTAACCACACCAGAATTGAAACGTTCTACTTATAATCGCCCTACGAAGCGAAACTGCTCGGTATTCTACCATAGTGAGCTGCAATCTGCAAACACGAGTATCGGAAAAGTAGCCTCGCCCTGGGAGAACGGATTACGTCAAAAGTCGTCAAAAAGGACTGCCGGTCTCGATTGAGCTGAGACCGGCAGCGAAACACGTATTGTGATGCGGTGCTATGCGAATTCCTTGTATTCGCGGTCCTTGAGGATACCCGGTTGCGGAACGGGATATTCACCTTTGGAATTGGAACGCAGGGGGGCGGGCGAATCCATTGTGAACTTATCGGCATCGGGAGCGAACTCGTGCGGGCAGTTGAGTGCATCATCAAAAGTGATGACCTGCCCGGTGTGGGCAGCCATACGGCCCATCGTATTGACCAGACTCGCCTCGGCGCCGCGTTTGACCTCGTTGTAGGGCTTGTCCTGACGGATCGCATCAATCAAGTCGTCCCACTCGAGTTGATATGGACTCGGCTCAGGCTGTGGGAACGCCCATATTCGGTTTTCCCTGGTCATGTTATGACCCTTGTACGTTCGGACCTTGCCGGGATAGTGGCTGCTCGTCGAGACCACGCCCACGCCCTTCGTGCCGTGAACGTAGCTGTCGAATCTGCCCTGACAGCCGGTGATGGCTCTGCCCTGATAGAAGAACCTGGTCCCGTCCGGGTAGACGTATTCGATCGAGTAGCTGTCGAAATTCTGGTCGACCGCGTCGCCTCGATAATGGCGGCCGCCGGACCCATGAGCCTCGATTGGCCAGGCGCCTTTCATCCAGGAGCACTCGTCGATCTGGTGGATGTAGAAGTCGTGGTACATGCCGCCGCTGGCCCAGAGGAAGCTGTGGAACCTGCGGATCTGGTACATCAGCTCGGTCATATCATCGGGCTTGGGACCCGTGGCGCATGCCCGGCCACCCATGCGATAGGCTCTCATGGCGATAATCTCGCCAATCTCGCCATCATCGATACGCTGCTTGAGCTGCTTGCGGCCCGCGCAGTGGCGGATCATCAGGCCAACGCCAACTTTGAGGTTCTTCTCGTCCGCCTGTGCGGCGAGTTTGATCATCCTGCCGGTCGTCGGGCCATCCACTGTGACCGGTTTTTCCATAAAGACGTTGAGGTTCTTCTGGATTGCATAGGTGAAATGCACCCAGCGGAACGCCGGAGGCGTCGCGAAAATGGCGACATCGCCCGGCTTGAGACAGTCCATCGCCTTCTTGTAACCGTCGAAGCCGAGGAATTTGCGGTTCTCAGGCACCTGGACGCTGTCGCCGAACCGTTGCTTGAGGCTCTTGTAGCTGCCCTTGAGCTTATCTTCGAACACGTCGGCCATCGCGACGAGCTTGATCGGACCGCCTTTGACCGAAAGGGCGTTCGTCGCCGCACCTGTGCCTCGCCCGCCGCAGCCTATCAGGACGATTTTAATCTCGCTGCTGCCCGCTGCATAGACGCTCGAGCCGATTCCCGCCGCCAGCGCCGAGGTCGCGGCAATCCGACCGGTATTTTTCAAAAATTCACGCCGTGATGTGCCCGGGTCCTTGCCCGATTCAGTTGAATTTGCCATATTTTCTCCTTTTCGATGCTTCTTTGTGAGATGATATTTCCTGTTTCATTAAGACCGAAGTCGTCCCTGAAATCGACTGTAACACACTCATGAATGCCGTTTGGCGAAACTGTTGCCCGAACTTTGCCGTACCGACCAACTATAGTACTAGCTTGCCCAGTCCGATTCAAGTTGTTTTTGGCAGGGCCTCAGCTGCCCGCGGCAAAGGTCTCCAAGTGCACGGCATTCATCATCGCCTGCAAATCGGGGTATCTGCTTCAAAAAAATAAGACCGCAGTTACCGGCCGAACCGACAACTGCGGTCAATAGTCCACAGTGACGCTCCGTTATGCGAAGTCTTTGTACTCGCGGTCCTTTACTATGCCGGGTTGGGGCACCGGGTATCTGCCTTTGGAGTCGGACCGCAGAGGCGCAGGAGAATCCATCGTCAACTTGTCCAGACCGGGCGCCATCTCGTGGTCCGAGTTGAGGATCTGGTCGTAGGTGATTTCCTGGCCGGTGTGCGCAGCCATGCGGCCCATGCTCGTCACGAGGCTGGTCTGGACGCCGTTCTCGGTTTCATTATAGGGCTTGTCGTTGCGGATCGCGTCCATAAGGTCGTTCCACTCATTCTGATACGGGTCCTGCTCGGCCCTGCTGACCTCGGATACCCATACCCTGTTTGCTCGGTCCGGATTCTGATCCCTGTAGATGCTGGAGGGCCTCCCACAGTCGCCGCTCCTGGAGACGACCGCCATACCTTTGGTGCCATGCGCGGCGCTGGAGTAGATTTGGTGGCAACCATCGATGCAGCGTCCGTCCATGAAGAACTTGCTGCCGTCGGCAAATGTGTATTCCACCGAATACGTGTCGAAGTTCTGATCGACGTAGGTGACGCCTTCGGGACTCTGGCGATAGTGACGCCCGCCGACGCCATGAGCCTTGATTGGCCAGGCGTCCTTCATCCAGCATTGGTGATCGATGATGTGGATGTTGAAATCGCTGAAGTTCCCGCCGCTGGCCCAGAGGAAGCTGTGGAAGCGCTGGATCTGATACATCAGGTCGCTGATGCCGGGCGGTTTGGGCAGTGACTGGAAGAATCCGATCGGCCCGTGCATCCGGTATCCGCGCTGCAGGATTATGTCGCCGAGTGCACCGTCCTGGATACGTTTGCGCAGTTGCTCGAGATCCCGCTGATGACGAGACATCAGGCCCACTCCAACTTTGAGGTTTTTCGCATCGGCCTGTTTGCCCAGCTCGAACATGCGGCGACTAGTCGGGCCGTCCACAGTGACGGGCTTTTCCATGAAGACATTGAGGTTTTTCTTGATGGCATAGGTGAAATGCACCCAGCGAAATCCCGGAGGCGTTGCGAAGATCGCGACGTCGCCCGGACGGAGGCAATCCATCGCTTTTTTGTAGGCGTCGAAACCCACGAACCGGCGATCCTCGGGCACATCCATCTGGCTGGCGTGCGATTTCTTCAAGTTTGCATAGCTGCTATCGAGGCGGGCCTCGAAGACATCGCCCATGGCGACGAGTTTGGTCGGGCCGTTGTTGACCGACAGGGCGTTAGCCGCCGCCCCTGTGCCCCGGCCGCCACAGCCAATCAGGGCTACATTGACGGTGCTGCTGCCCGCTGCATGGATGCGCGGAGCAATGCCCGCCACCACAGCAGAGCTGGCGGCGAGGCGTCCGGTGTTCTTCAAGAATTCACGGCGCGACGTGTTTTTTTCATTAGATTCGCTCATAATGGGTCTTCTCCTATTGCTTTGTATCTGTTTCGAGTTCTACGTTTAGTCCGCAAGCCACTTTTGACTCATGGCCCAACCGTCCTTGAGAGTCCGTTTACGGACCGTCGATAATATCACATCGCCGCTCTGCGGACAAGTTGCTAAGATTCTTTTTCGCCAGAAAAATCGCCGCACAGACTTACTTGACATTCCAGGGCCGACCGCATATATAGCGTAAGGCACAAGTTTGGCAACTTATCTGTTTTGTTAAGGATGGACCTATGAAATCTCAGATCGATCGCCGTCACTTTCTTCAAACAAGCGGGTTTCTATTGGCACGTGCAGCGGCACCGGCGTTTCTGGCTGAGCAATCGCTCGCCGGCGAGAAGTCGCCCAGCAAGCGATATAGGAAAGCCCTGGGCTTGGCGATGATCCAGGAGGACCTGTCGGTCGAAGACAAGCTGAAACTGGTCAAAGATCTCGGATTCGAGGGCATCGAGACGCCCACGCGCATTGGCAACAACAAAATGCCCGAGCCGAGAGTCCTCGCCGGCGCCAGCGAGAAGGTGGGAATCCCCATTCACGGCGTCGTCAACTCAAGTCACCCCGACCTCAAAGGAGCCATCGACGAGGCAGTCGTTTACGGCGCGACTTCTGTTCTTCATGTTGTACGTGCGGACCCCAAAGGTTCGTTCATGGAGAACTACCGGCGCACACAGCAGATAATTCGAAAGGCCGTTGAGCACGCGGAGAAGAAACGCATCCACATATTGGTCGAGAATGTCTGGGCTACCTTCCTCATCGAGCCGCTTACGATGGCCCGGTATATTGACGAGCTTGACAGTCCCTACGTTAAGGCGTATTTCGATATCGGCAATGTCGTTCGCTGGGGCTGGCCGCAGCACTGGATCGAGGTCCTGGGAGAACGGATCGTCAAGGTGCACGTCAAAGAGTACAACCTGGACGTCGCAATGAACGAAGGGATGCGCAAGGGCTTTGCATTTCCGCTGGGCGAGGGCAGCATCGATTGGCCGAGAGTTCGCGGCGAGTTGAAAAAAATCGGCTACCGAGGTTGGGCGACCGCCGAGGTCAGCGGTGGCAGCCGACAGCGGCTGGCCGAGATATCTCAGCAGATGGACCAGGTCCTCGATCTTTGAGCACCGGCCGGATACGTCTGATCATGCGTGACGTTCGTATGCCCGGTAGAGCAGTTTCAATTCCTCAGTCTTGGCGTCATAACCGCTCTGCAGTTCTGCGAGCTGCTCGGGATTCTTATAAATCGTCGCTTCGCCAAAACGTTCTTTCATCTCGGCCAGTTCCTGCTCGAGCTCGGTGATCAGCTCTTCAATTTGTTCGGCCGAGTACTTGTTGAACCGCCTGAGTTCTTCAGGCGCCTTGGGGCGGCCCTTGTCCTGAGCACTGGCCGACCGGCGTTTCCTGGGGCCGCCGGCTCGCGATTCAGCTTTCTGCTGCCTGGCCTCTATACGTTTGCGAACCAAAGATGCATAGTGTGAATACACGGGTCTCACGTCGACGAACGCCGTTTTGCCCAGACAGCGCCCGCCCAGCTCATCGGAGCCGACCACTATCAGTCTATCGGCCACCCGGTCCAGGAAGTAGCGATCGTGGCTAACCACGATCATAGCTCCCGTGTAGTCGGCCAGCGCTGTCTCGAGCATCTCTCGACTGGCGATATCCAGATGGTTCGTTGGCTCATCCATCACCAGAACATCGGGTTCGGCCAGAACCAATTTGCAGAGCATCAGACGATTTCGCTGGCCCCCGCTCAGATCCCCGCACTTTTTGAACACATCGTCACCCGTGAAGAGAAAAGCGCCGAGCCGACTGCGGACCTGTTCCGACGAGAGCTTGGGATTGGCGCTCGAGGCCTCATCCAAGACGCTCATAGACGAATCCAGCACATCGCCGTGCTGGTCGAGATAGCCCACGCCGAGACTCTTGCCCATGCGAATGCTGCCCGCCGACGGTTCGAGCTGACCGAGAGCTAATCGCAAAAACGTACTTTTACCCGTGCCGTTGGGTCCGGTGATTCCTATGCGTTCACGGCTGAGCACGTCAAACGTCAGGTTCTCGAAGAGTGTCAGATCGCCAAAGGATTTGCCCAGCCCTTCGCAGCGCAACACCAAATCGCTCGCCCGACCGGTGTTGCCGAACGAAAAGTTGATAGTCTTTTGATTGGATGGTTTGTCCAGGAAATCAGGGTTCTCCTTGAGCAGACGATTCAGGCGGGTCTTGCGCCCGCGAGCGGTTTTGCGCATGCCCTCCTGATCCTTGTTGCGGGCGATGAAGTCCAGCGTTCGTTCGACCATTTCGACGCGTTTGCGGTGCTCCCGCTCCTGGTGTAATCGCACGGTGTCTTTGGTCTGCACATAGTTGCTGTAGTTGCCGTTCCAGACGCGGGCCTGTCGCTTATCAACTTCAATTATCTTACACGCGACTTTATCCAGCAAACTCCTGTCGTGACTGATGATAACCGCAGAGCCGCTGTAGCTTGTTAAGAATCGCTCCAGCCATTCGATTGCCCGCAGATCCAGATGATTGGTAGGCTCATCCAGGAGCAGCAGCTCCGTTTCCAGCATCAGGACCTGGGCCAGAGCCAAACGCGACAACTGTCCCCCGCTCAGTCCCGAAGTCTTGGCGTAATGCAGCTCCGGCGCAAAACCAAGCCCTGCCAGAGTCGCGTGGATGCGAATCTCATATGCGTACCCGCCGGCAATCTCGAAATTGTGGCAAAGGCGATCATACTGCTTCATCTTGGCCTGCAACGCCGAGCCGGTAAGCCTTTCCATTTCGCCGGAGACGTTTTGGATCGAACGTTGAAGTTTCAGCAGATGCTCGACGCCGGCGTGCATCTCTTGCATAATCGTGCGTTTGCCGCTGAAAGCCGTCTCCTGTCGCAGGTAACCGATGGCCAGGCCCTTCTGCTTGGCCACCCGGCCAATGTCCGGGGCGATCTGGCCTGCGATCAGGTTCAGGATTGTACTCTTGCCTGCGCCGTTGGCTCCGACCATACCGACTTTTTCGCCTGGATGCAGCGAAAGATTCAACTTATCCAAAACGACCTCGGGGCCGAAGGCTACATGAATGTCATTTAATGTTACGATCGCCATATATTACGGATATCAACAAGTACCAGGAAAACCGACAGCGTATGTTATCCTCCGTTGCCCGCCGATTCAAGCGCTTGTAAACGAATAAGAACCTCACTTGCGAAAGGGCCAATCGCCGGTCTCAATGTCTGCCGATCAGATTGATTGCCCGCACGACACGAGCGCGTTCCTCGGTTTCATCAGGCAGTGTGCCTTTGAGCCATGCCTTCGCGCGGTATGTGAATTCGTCGCCGTTCGGGAGCATCCGGACAGGTTCGATCTTTGCCGTGGGGGCAAAGTGATTGGGCAGATGGTTCGTGTCTGGTTTTTCATGGCATCCCACACAGCTTCGTCTCTCGCCCGGGCGCGCGTACATCCATGGTAAGGACTAGCAAGGACACTAAAGAGATGCTGCTTCGTCTCTCGCCCGGGCGCGCGTACATCCAGATGAGCTGGTTTCCGACCACCCGCCGGTCGCTGTCGAGGACCTGCACGTGGATAAGCCGGTCCGCAGGGACTTCCACGTAGAATGATCCATCCGCTCCCAGCGGCGCAGTGCCGAGCACCCGGGCGTGGACGCCGCCATGATTGCGCCAGAGTATCCCCGGCGGATTCTGCTGTGTCTTGTGCCTGGAGACGATGGGCATCCCTTCAATCACGCGCACGAATTTGCCGCGAGTTGTCACCCGCGATTGGCGTGAGGTTCGCACGGAATTACAGAAGAACCGAGCCGTGTACGAATCATTGCGCGTATCGAGACCTTCGGCCAGCATGACCGGTCGCTGCCTCGCTCTGACAGGCCTGGCGTCGAACTCAGCCCAGTCAGGATCGTTATAGAGCAATTCCAGCTCGCCCGTGGCGGCATCGAGCATGTATAACCCCAGGTCGACGTTTGTCGCTTTGCTCAGATGGAATGTCCCCTCGTGCTTGGTGTACTCGTCACTGGTCGCGGTGTAGACTCTGCCCTCAATCTCGAACCGCTTGATGGACGCCGAACAGAGAATCTTGCCGTCGCCCAGCGGATAGGGACAGGTTACCGCCATCTTCTTGTCATGGGGGATAATCGTCTCTCGGCTTTTGCCCGGACCTATGAGTGTGAGTCCTCCCTGGGTTGCGCAAACGATGCGCCCGTCGTCGAAGGGCTGCGGCTGAGTCAGGCGCAAAGGGCGATGTCTGGGTGGCGACTCCGACCAGCCGTTCACCTTGCTCTTGCGCGTGACCTGATGCCAGAAGTCCCGCCGCTCCGGGCCGTAGAGCGTGACGTTTTTTGTCCCATCCGGGAACACCGCCTGAACCGTAATTTCGGTTTTCAGCCTGGAATAGAAAAGATCAAGACGTGAGAACACGATGCGCCCGTCATCGAGCATGGCCGGTTCTCTATCGCCTCCCAGGTTGAAACCTACGCAATGGACATCGCTGCCGTCGCAGTTGCAAACGGTCAATCCCGTGCATGGGAAGCCGTGATATTCGTCCCGCATGCCGATGCGCGTCGAAGAGAACATGATACGACCGTCGGGCAGGTATATGGGATTGACGTCGTGATATGGCCCGAACGTAAGCTGCTTCAATCCCGCCCCGTCAATGTTCATCTCCCACAAATGCCACCACGGATCATCTTTGCCGCCCAGCACGGACTCGCCCGGCTCTCGAAGAACGGGCTTTTCGTACGGGACCTCACTCCAGTGACGGTCCTCGCTATTGAGCCGCCGTGCAAAAATCACCTTCTTTGCATCCCAGGACAATTCGCAGTCGGCGACAAAACCACCGTCGAAGTTTGTCAGCGGCGTTACTTGTCCATCCGGGGCGGCGGGGCGGAGAATGCAGATATTCTTTCCGACGCGCATCGTCGGGCCGGAGTTGGTGACAGAGTAGGTCTCGCGCCACGGATCGACGCCGCTCTGATCGTTAAAATCGGTGCGCAACTTGTTCCGGTCCTTTATGAATATGACCGCCTGGGGCCGGTTACTCTCCGGCGTCGTCTTTGCGATAGTCTCAGGCTTGACAGCAATGGAGGCTCGCTGAGCTGGTTTTAGGAGTCGCCTTTTCCAGAGTGCCTCGCGGGCCACGAGCCGTACCGTGTGGAACTCGTGCTGCTTGTCAGCCCTTGCGAGCGCCGCAAGAGCCTCGGGCGTACCCAACTCGTCCAAAGCAATCGCCGCTGCGTGACGCACGTCGATGACATTTCGCTCGTCTTGGAGGATACTCACAAGCAGAGGCCCGTACTGAGCTGCTCCGAGCCGGCCGAGAGCGTGGACGAACGCCTCTCGCCATCTCGGCGTCGGATCGTTGTACTCTGCGTGTTCGAGCACGCCTGAGAAACGATAGGCGCCTTCAGGGTACGAGGCGGCCAGCCGTTTGCCCAAAGGCTCGACAGCAGCTCTTGCATCCATGAACATCAGCGCCTTGGCGGCATTTATTCTTATCCAATGATTGCCGTGAGCGAGCAGGCCGACAAGCCGTGGAATATCTTCTTCGTCCCGGCACAGAGCGGGCAGCCAATGCGCAAGATACGGCACGTCTCCGTGGCGGGCCCGGGCGATCAGTTTGAGATTGTCCTCGATCACCGATCTTGAATCGGAAAGAGAATCCATTTGTGCCGCTGACTGTCCACCAAGTATCCGCTTTGCGCTCTTGCGGTCGTCGTAGTAGGCGCCGATCCCGTCGAGATTCGCAGCCGCATGTAAAGCCGCGTCGATAGCGGTGTCTCGAAAGCCCGTTAGTTCCAGCAGGTACGCCGCCACCAGTTGATGGGCTTCCTGTTCGTAGAGCAGACCGCCGTCCCAGTCCGAAGGGATGTTCGCCACGATCAAGGGGACAATGGCGCTGAGAACTCTAAGGTCGTCCGGATCATCGAGCGGCAATCGCGATATGGCAACCATAATCGCATACGGCGTTTCATACATTCGATCCTGCGGGTCCCAACCCAATCTGGCCATGTCGTCACGAGGATAAACCTCGGCCAACTCTCTAAACATATTCTTTGCAAATTGCGGGTAAGCCTGTACCGAAGGCCGGATTGCCGCGGGGTCGCCGTAGAGCCCGAGAGCGCCGGCGGCGTATCTGGCCCAGCCTGCGCCGTCCAGAAATTTAATCAGGACCGGCAGCGCTGCCGGTTCGCGCAGACGTGCAAGGCTTCGCATCGCTGCCTGAACCATCGTCCTTTCAACCGGCTGTATCTTCTCGTATACGCTCTCACGATAGGGCTCGATCAGCGCCAGCAGCGTTTCGGCCGCCCCCTCTGCTCCGAACGTACCCAGGGCACGAACCGCTCTGAGGCGGCCTTCGAGATCGCCGCCTGCAGCCAGACGAAACGCTTGACGAGGGGCGCGGTCGTTCGGGACCGAGGACCACCACCGACGCCATCGCGCGATCTGCTTTGCCCTTACGTCCGGCACCGCCAGTGCGTCATAGGCAAACTCCATCGCCGTCAGATTGTTCAGTGCGGCACATGCCGCCTGCCTTACCGCCCAGTCCTCATCGTCCAAAACATCAAGCAATGGCCGGATGTGTTCTCTGGCGCCGCACCACGCAAGCGACATGGCCGCCTCTCGCCTGACGTTGGCCGATGCATCACCCAGCGCTTCGACGAGAGCATCTCCGGCGGGGTAGGCCCGAAGGAATCCCAATGCCTCGGCCGCTGCGGCACGCGCATTTTCATTAGGCGATTTCAACTTACCGATCTGTTCACGCACCTGCAGACTATAAGGATTTGTCTCGAAGTTCTGCGAAGAAGCTGCTCTCAACTCTGCCGGGACCGCCAGAGACAGCACAAGAGCTGCGGCAAGTACGAAACACGCCAGGTCGGGTTTTTTCGTTGGACTATGGTTCATTCTTTAGTTGCATATCCGGAAGACGGATCAAACCGGGCATCCGGTCGATTGTGTTCTTGTCAGCACTATTCTCTCATTTAGGCTTCGCGTTGCTGTTCGGCTGCCAAACCTGGGTTTTCTCAAGACGTGCCGCTTGACAATAACAGACTTTCGTTACAAACGCAAGCTTGTTCAACATCTCGGGAATGTCAATCTTCAGCAGCAAACCGAGCGAGCTGTTCCTGTCAAAGATGGGCGGATTTCTTTTTCGAGAGAATGAAATGATTTGTGCGATGCTCTTTTCACGGTCGCCTTCTCATTGAAGAGTTCTTGCAGTGGCGGCGTAGGCAAACTGCTTGCTTGCACGGAGCTTGCGAACACGCTGCTGCAGCTTCGCTACTTCTTTCGCGTCCCCGGTCTCACTGTGCAGCTGAACAAGCGTATCGAGAACCTCGATCAGGTGACCGGGAACGGGGCGTTTTTCCGCCGCACTTAAAGATCTGGCCAGCAGCAGCTTCGCATTGGTCAGGTCACCCTTGGCCTTGTACACCTGTGACATGACCAGCCAGGCTGGTACGAGGAAATGAGGATTCGGGCCATAGACCTTTTCCTGGACAGGCAACGCTCTGGAAATCAATGCTTCAGCCTGAGCATATCGGCCCTGCAGCACACGCAGCGCCGCCATACTGGTGAGCACCCTTGTCGTATAGAGATGCGTGGGCCCGTAGCTGCCTTCAATCACGGCTATCGCCTTATTGAAATAAGACTCGGCTTGCGTAAAGTCACCCTTTGCAACCAGCAGGCGAGCCATGTCGACCTTGAGTGGCGCCATGTCGGGGTCATCCTCGCTGCTGACTCGGCGCATAATCGCCATCGCCCGTTCCAGTGAATCCGCAGCCTCTCGATATCGACCCTGCCGGCGGTATATCTCGCCCAAGATTCTCAGCGTGTAAGCCACAAAGGGATGCCTTGGGCCGTGCACCTTTTCCTGCAATTCCAGACCGGACAGGCATATCGTCTCGGCCTCGTCCAGTTTGCCCTGATTCTTGTACAGATACGCCAGATCAAGCGCACAGGCGCACACGTCGGAATCAGAGGCGTTCGAGGCTTTTGCCAAATCCAGCGCACTGGCCAACAAAGGCTGTGCTTTATCGTAGCTGCCGGAAGCCATATAGACTCTGGCCATCGCTCGCAATGAGGTATGGGTATAGGTCTTCTTTTCCTGCGCTATCCTTGCACCGGCTGTGCCGACAGGAAGTATCAACGAACTACAGAGAAGGGCCACAGCAATAATTACTCTCTGGTGTCTTGTGAACGGCGTTTTAGCCTGTGCCATTATTGAATTCTCCCCCCTCCAATGCTTCAGATATCAGCAAATGTCGCGCGGTGAAGCACGACCCTTGGATATGACTGATCAATAACTATCGCTCATTGTAGAGCATCGAGTTTCTCCCATGCGCGGTGACCTGACGTCGGTTCTGCTCAGGCATTTCGTAAAATATATGAACTACATCGGCGCCGAGCAAATGCTGCAACGCGTCTATCTTGCCATATCTTGTCGGATCTTCGCGGATTGCCGACTTTACGCCCGGAAAGGAGTCTGTGTCCAAAGGCCAGGTGAGCAACTGTGGGCAGCGATATTCCGCTTGCCTGGGGCCGGATTGTGTGCTCTAATCTCTGTACGGATATTGACGGTTAGATGGCTTATGTGCTTCTTTGGCAATTAAGATTAAAGAGATAACCAATGAGAGCAATCCAAATAGTGGAACCGAGAAGAATTGCGATGCTGGATGACGCACCAAAGCCCGAACCGGCCGAAGGTGAGGTTCTGGTGCAATGCAGCCACGTGGCCCTATGCGGCAGCAACATGGGCCAATACACCGGCGAAGGCCTCTGGGGTGACATTGACTTCCCTAACCCTGTCGGTTGGGCCGGGCACGAAAACATAGGCACTGTAGTTGAGTCTCGCTGCGACGGCTGGGAGGAAGGGACATTGGTGCTCGCCCAACCGCAGGGCTATTACGGATTTGCCGAGTACATAATCTCTCGACCTCCCGCGATTGCCCGCCTGCCGCGGAACGCCCCCGACCCGGCGGCGCTGGTTGTCGCCCAGCCGCTGGCAACGGTGCTCCGGGCGCTGACGCGGACGGATGGAGTGATCGGACAAACCTGTGCCGTGATCGGGCAGGGTCCGATGGGGTTAATATTCACGCACGTGCTGCGGCTGATGGGAGCAAGTATGGTTATTGCGACCGATCTGCTCGACTGGCGTCTGGAATGGTCCAGGCGTTACGGTGCCGATCACATCATCGACGCCTCGAAAGAGGATGTTGTTAAGGTCACAAAGGAGCTGACCGGCGAGCAGATGGTTGATTTGGCAGTCGAGGTGGTGGGCTTTGTTGATTCGCTCAAGACCGCCGCGCATCTGCCCAAGCATGGAGGCAGACTGTTCGTGTTCGGCATGCCACATTATGAGCAGCAGGAGTTCCCCTGGTATCATGTCTTCCGGGAGGAGATCCAGATTAACACGTGTGTCGGCCCCGAGTGTGGTTCCTTCTTCCAGACTGCGGCGGATATGGTTCTTGACGATCGAGCTTCGGCGCTGACAGAGATGGTCACGCCCCGAATGCCATGGGACAAGGCTGCCGAGGCCTTCGAAATGTACGCCGACTGCGCCAAAGACTCGCTTAAACTGACGCTTGAAGTCTAACCGAAACCGCGCCGAAGGTCCGAGTGAAATGATCGAATACAGCAAATCCGATGGTGTTTGCATCTTGTCTCTGGACGACCCGCCACTCAACGCTATTGGTTTTGAGCTGCTTGATGAGCTTGGGGCTGCTGTCAACCTCGCCAACGCCGACGAGGATGTTCGCGGGATCATCGTGACCGGTACCGGCGATCATTTCAGCGCCGGTGCGGACGTTAACCTATTTGATGGGATATTTTCGGCTAAAGAAGCGATAGAAATGTCGCGCATTTTCCAGGATGTGCTTGACACAGTGGAAGACTCGCAAAAGCCTTCCGTAGCTGCTGTGACAGGAAAAGTGATGGGCTGTGCGCTGGAACTGGCAATGGCCTGTCGTTTTCGAGTCTGCACGCACGGCAGCAAGTTCAGCAGTCCCGAGGTCACACTGGCGATCAATCCCGGCGCCGGAGGAACGCAGCGATTGCCCAGGCTCATCGGTGTCGAGGCAGCGCTGCGGATGCTTCTGACGGCAAAGCCGATTGATGCGGGCGCTGCGCTTGAGTTGGGGCTTGTCGATGCGATCTGCCAAGGCGTTCAACTTATTGAGACGGCCCGTGGACTGTTGGCGTCAGAGAAGACTCCCGTTGCAGCCAGCCGGCGAACCGACAAGGTCTCCGATATAAGAGCAAATGAAAAGGCCTTCGAACAGGCGCAGAAGCTTATCGAGAAGGTTCGACCTGAGATCATAGCGCCGAAGAAGATAATTGAAGCCGTCCGAACAGGTTTGGACGAATCGTACCAAGCGGGCCTCGATAAGGAACAGCAGGGCTTCGCCGCGTGCATGGACACTCTTGCGACTCGGAACAAAATATATGTCTTCTTCGCCGGGCGAAAAACCGGCAAAGTGCCGGAGTCCGAGCAGATCGCCCCGGCAAAGATCGCCACGGCAGCGGTCGTCGGGACCGGCTCGATGGGCGCAGGCATTGCTCAGGCACTTGCCGCCGCTGGCCTGGCGGTGATAATGACAGATGCCGATGAGCAAGCTACCGATAGGGCGATTAAGCGGATTCAAACATCTGTGGAAAAACAGGTCGAGCGGGGAAAAATGCGCCGAGATCGGGCGAATGAGATGATCCAGCGAATCTCGGTTGCGCAGAGCTGGCAAGACATAGCCTCGGTGGACATTGTCATAGAGGCGGTATTCGAGGAAATCACTGTCAAGCGTGAGGTCATGGGGAAAATCGAGGCCATCTGCCGCAGTGATGCCATTATCGCCTCGAACACCTCGACGATAAACCTCGATGAGCTGGCTGAGAAACTCACCCGTCCGGAACGTCTCATCGGCCTGCACTTTTTCAACCCGGCCCACAGAATGCCTCTGGTCGAAGTGATCCGGCGCGATGGCACAAATGCCGGCGTTATTGCAGCGGCCATGAAGTTCGTCAAGGATATACGAAAGACGCCCGTCTTGGTGAACAATCGCGAAGGGTTTGTTGTCAATCGGATCTTCATCCCGTATCTGAAAGAGGCGTTCAGGCTCCTGGAAGACGGGGCCGACCCGCGTGCCGTCGACGCCGCGATGGTCGGTTTTGGCTTTGCCATGGGACCGCTGACGCTGATAGACATGGCGGGAATAGACATTCTTGCATTCACCGACAAGCAGATGTGCAAGGCTTTTGCCACACACATGCCGCTGTCGCGGATCGCGGCGTCCCTGGTCGAGCAGGGATGTCTCGGCCAGAAAACCGCCTGCGGGGTTTACAGATACGAAGAAGGCGACTATACTCCCAAGAATAGTCGCACGACCCGAGACATCATCGCGAATGTACAGAACGAAGCGGGCAAAACAGCACGCGACGTCGGAGCCGACGAGATTACCGACCGCCTCGTTCTGCGAATGGTTGCCGAGGCGTTCCGTGTTGTGCAGGAGAAGATAGCCCAGCGCCAATCGGACATCGACGTCGCGATGGTGCTGGGAACCGGCTTTCCGGATTTTCGGGGCGGCGTGCTCAAGTATGCGTATGACACAGGATTAGAAACAATTGCGTCTCGGCTCGACTGGCTTGCCGAAAGATTCGGCGAGCGGTTCAGGCCTTGCGAGTTTTTGCGAAACGAAACAGGAGTTTGATTATGCCAGCATCGGTAGAACTAAAGGGCTTCGAAGCCAGCAAGAAAATGAGGGGCGTGATGGGCCAGTATTTCACCGAGCTGATGGGCCCCGAGTCTTCGGGCAAAAGAATCGCCTGGTGCACGAGTGTGGGCCCCGCCGAGCTGCTGAGGGCTTTGGGATTCGAGGTGTATTTCCCGGAGAACCACGGTGCAATGCTCGGCGCAACGCGAATGGCCACCGACCTGATTCCTCTGGCCAACGCACGCGGATTCTCACCCGATATCTGCTCGTACCTGACCAGTGACATAGGCTCGTACTTGAAAGGCGAAAGCCCCTTTAACAAGATGAAGCTGCCGGGCCCGCCCAAGGCGGACGTTCTTGTGTTCAATACTAATCAGTGCAGGGACGTCAAAGACTGGTTCGGGTTTTACGCCCGCGAATGGGACGTGCCCTGTATAGGTGTCCACACACCGAGAGCGATCGGCGAAGTGGATGACATCATCGTCACTGCGGTCGCAAAACAGATCGAAGCGCTTGTCGGGCCGCTCGAGAAGATCAGCGGCAACAAGCTCGACATGGACAAGCTCAGGGAAGTGACCGAATTGTCCCTGAAATGCACGGAGCTGTGGAAGGCCGTCCTGGAAGCGGCGGCGACTGTGCCGGCGCCGATTACTTTTTTCGACGGCACGATCCAGATGGGGCCGGCGGTAGTTCTCCGCGGCACTCAGGCGGCGATCGATTACTACGAGACACTTCTCGCCGAACTGAAGCAACGAATCGCCGACGGTATCGGAGCCGTTGACGACGAGAAGTATCGAATCTACTGGGAAGGAATGCCGATCTGGGGCAAGATCAAGAACCTTGCCGTGCAGTTCATAGAGCTTCAGACGGCGGTTGTTGCCTCGACGTACTGCAATAGCTGGATATTCGACGACCTGGATCCCGACAAGCCGTTCGAGGGTATGGCCAGGGCCTACAGCAAGCTGTTCATCTGTCGCAGTGACGAGCCCAAGGAAGGCTATATGGAGCGGATGATCGAGAAGTTCAAGATCGACGGCGTTCTCTACCACAACGCCAAGACCTGTCCGAACAACTCCAACAGCCGTTATGACATGCCCCAGCGTCTCGCAGCCAGGACAGGCAAGCCCTTCGTCATCATCGACGGCGACCTGAACGACCTGAGGCTCTACTCCGAGGAGCAGACGCGGACCAACATTGAAGCCTTTGTCGAGCAGCTTTCGCAGGGCTAAGCGCAGCAATGCAAACGGACTGACACGATGCAGTATTACTGTGGCATTGACATAGGGGCCTCAACCGCAAAGCTCGTCGTCATTGACACTGCGAGCGAGACCATCGCCAAGGCTATGGGACGCTCGGGAATCGACTATGCAAAGACCGCCGAGCAGCTTCTGGCCGACTTGTCCGCCGCTGAATCGTTTGATCGTTCGCAGATCGTTAGATCGATCTCGACCGGCTACGGCCGGGACAATGTTCCCTGGGCCGATGGAAAGATGACCGAAATCGCCTGCCACGGCAGGGGGGCGTTCTTCCATTTTCACAAGCGCATGACCGTGATCGACATCGGCGCCCAGGACAGCAAGGTAATACACCTTGACGAGACGGGCAAGAGAGAAAGCTTCAAGATGAATCGCAAATGTGCCGCCGGTACAGGGTCGTTTATCGAAGAGATTGCCCATCGGTTGGCGCTGGATGTCTGCGAACTCAATGCGCTGGCCGCCGGCTCGACCAAGGACGTTTCGCTTGGCAGCTTTTGTACGGTTTTCGCCGCCACCGAAGTGCTCGAGAAGATTCGAGCAGGCGTCGACGTCACCGATATCGTGCGCGGCGCGTTCAACTCCGTTGTCAAGCGGATCGTGGAAATGGACCGCATCGACGGCATGTTGGTCACTACGGGCGGTGTCGTAGCGCACAATCCGTTCCTGGCCCAACTGCTCGGGCAAGCCTTCGGCACCGAGGCACATGTTGCGCCTGATGCCCAATACACCGGCGCGCTCGGCGCGGCATTGTTCGCCGCCGAGCAGGCTCCGATTAGTAATCGTAAACGATAACCGAGAAGGGAAACAGATATGTTGATAAAAGACCCGCCCGTGGAAATTGCCGCGGGCGTTCGAATGCTCGGCACGAATGAGTATCCGGTATTTCTTGTCACCGACGGGGACGAAGGGGCGATTTTCGAAGGCGGCGTAGGTGCCGCCGGGCCCCTTGTAAAGGAGCAACTCGCCGGTCTTGATGTCCCCGCCGATATCGTCAAACAGATCATCGTAACGCACGCCCATCCCGATCATGTAATGGCGGTTCCGGCATTCCGTGCGATGTTCCCCGAGGCGACGGTCTGCGCTTCGAAAGCCGCAGCCGGAACGCTCGCCGTCGAAAAGGCCGTCCGCTTCTTCTCGAAGATCGACGGCATGCTCACCGAAGCGCTTATCAAAGCCGGCTCTATCAAGGACAGGCACAGGCCTGAACCACTTACGGAAAAACAGATTGCAGTCGATAAGATTCTGGCGGACGGCGATACGCTGACGGTAGGGCGTCGCAAGTTCGACGTCCTCGCGACGCCGGGCCACAGCGATTGCAGCTTGAGCTTCTATGAGTCGGCAACGTGTCTTCTGATCATCTCCGACGCGACCGGCTACTACATGCCGGATTGCGGGTACTTCTGGCCCAACTACTTCGCTGACTATGGGGCCTACATCGAGTCGATACGGCGACTTGCCGCCCTCGATGCCGAGATCGCGTGCCTGAGCCACAATGCCGTGGTCAAGGGCGCCGAAGCGGTCAAGGCTTATTTTGACGGCGCCGCCGCCGCGACCGAGGCCTACCACGAGCGAATCGTCGCCGAAACGGCAGCCGGTAAAGCCCCGGACGAAATCAGCCGACAACTCGGTATCGAAATGCACGAGAAAACGCAGTTGCTCGACGTAAAATTCTTTGAGAAAAACTGCGAGCTGCTCGTAAAGCAGTCGCTGAAATACTCGCAAGGCGACTGACCGATAACGAGAACATAAATTGCTGAGGATCCCTGTGATGAGGACAGCTTCACGCATAATGGGTACAGGTCACTACGTACCTGAAAAGGTAGTGACAAATTTCGACATCATGAAAATGATGGAGACCAGCGACGAATTCATCGTCACGCGCACCGGCGTGCGGACGCGCCGCCACGCCGAGGCGGATGTCAGTGCGACGGACCTTGCCGTCCTCGCCTGCCGCGCCGCCGTGGCCGACGCGGGTCTTGAAATGGACCAGATCGATCTGTTGATCATGAACACCATCACGCCAGATCATGCCGACCCGGGCTCCGGCTTCTTCCTGCAGGGCAAGCTCGGCCTGACCCCTATCCCGGTAATGGATATCAAGCAGCAGTGTGCGGGCCTGATATACGGCATGTCGATCGCCGACCACTTCATCAAGGCCGGCACCTATAAGCACGTCCTGATCGTATGCGCCGAAGTTCTATCGAAACGTATCGACGGCTCCTACGACGGGCGCAACATCGCAATCCTGCTCGGCGACGGCGCAGGCGCCGTTGTTGTCGGTCCGACCGACGATCCCGAGGTTGGGATCAAATCGACAATACTCCACGCCGACGGCGCCGCTGCCAAGGCGCTTTACACCGAAGCCCCCGGCACGGCTCAGAACAAAATGTGCACGGTCGACAAGGATGACATCGACGCCGGCCGAATCCATTTTCGAATGGACGGAAAGGCTGTCTTCGAGAACGGTGTCGGAAGAATGTCTGAAGCTGTCTTCGAGTCGTTCAAGGTCAACGGCATCAGCTTCGACGACGTCGACTTGCTCATTCCGCACCAGGCCAATCTGCGAATGCTCGAAACAATCGTCGAGCGAGTCGGCGTTCCCGACGGCAAGGTGTTCGTCAATGTCGAAAAGTACGGCAACATGGCCTCGGCCTGCCTGCCCATCGCACTCGACCAGGCCCGCAAACAGGGAAAGGTCAAGCCCGGCGACCTCGTCCTGTTAGTGGCTTTCGGCTCAGGCTTCGTCTGGGCCTCGGCATTGATGCGTATGTAGAGACCTAACCCTCTGCTTGCGCCATTTGCCGCAGCTTGTACCGCTGGATTTTACCCGTCGCAGTCTTGGGCAGCTCATCGACGAAGATCACCGTTCGCGGATACTTGTGCGGCTGCGTATTTGTCTTGACGAAGGTCTGGAGCTCCTTGACCAGCTCCTCCGACGCGGCTTGCTTATCCTTGAGCACTACATACGCCCGCGGCTTGATCAGCCCCTCCTTATCGGGGACACCCACAACGCCGCTCTCTAACACGGCCGGGTGACTCGCAAGGATCGATTCGACGTCGGCGGGCCAGACCGCCAGGCCGCTGACCTTCATCATGTCGTCGGTGCGCCCGGCGTACCAAAAATACCCGTCGGCGTCGAGGCGGAATTTGTCGTGCGTGTTGATCCACTCGCCGCGGAAGGTGTCCTTGGTCTGCTCGTGCTTGTTCCAGTAGCCGTCGGCGATGCTGTCACCCTTTATCAACAGTGTCCCAACCTCATCGACGCCGAGTTCCTTGCCGTCGTCGTCGATGATCTTCGCCTCGTAGCCCGGCACGATCTCTCCCGTGCTGCCCGGCTTGACCCTGCCGGGGCGGTTCGAGATGAATATGTGCAGAATCTCCGTCGAGCCGATGCCATCGAGTATCTCCACGCCGTATCTGTCGAGCCACCTATCGTAAAGCGGCTTGGGCAGCGGCTCACCCGCAGATACGCACATCCGCACCTTCCCTAACTCCGTGCGTCTCTCCTTCTCCGCCAAATGCAGCAGGGCGGCATAGCTCGTCGGCACGCCGTAGAAAACCGTCGGCTGGTACCGGTCGATCACTTCGTAAACCGTCGGCGGCGTGGGCCGATCCGGCAGCAACACGGTCGTTCCGCCGACCCACAGCGAAAAATACAAACCGTTGCCCAGCCCGTAGGCGAAAAACAGCTTGGCAACCGAAAACGATACATCCGATTCGAGAAGGCCGATCGTCCGCTCGCCGTACAAATCGGCCTCGACTATCATATCGTGCTGAAGATGGATCGTCCCCTTGGGAAAGCCTGTCGTCCCCGAGCTGTAGAGCCAAAAGGCCGAGTCGTCCCTGCTCGTATCGGCCGGGTCCAGCTCGTCCGAAGCCAGGTTCATCAACTCCGTGAGAGACAAATCGCCATCCTCGCCCTCACCCCCTGCGATGATCACATTCTTGAGGTACCTGAGCTTAGAGCGGATAGGCTCTATGTGGCCCAGCATCGACGAATGAATAAGCAACACCTGTGCGCGGCTGTCATTGAGCAAATACTCATAATCGGCCGGCATCAGCAGCGTATTCATGGGGATCGCGACGGCCCCGATTTTGATGGCCCCGAAGAAGGCGTACACGCACTCGGGGCAGTCCGGCATGATAATGGCGACCCTCTCCTCCATGCGGATACCGAGTCCGAGCAGGGCGTTTCCGAAGCGATTGACCCCTTCACAGAGCCCTCTGTAGGTGACCGTCTCATCGCCGCAAAGAATCGCCGCCTTGTCGGCCCGGCCCTGATCCAGATGTCTGTCAATGAATACGGCAGCGGCGTTTAACCGCTCGGGAAGCTCGACTGTACACATTTTGTCTCCTTTCACTGTTGGTCTGCCGGATTCTAAAGTTACGCGCATACCCGGTCAAGCAAAATCACCGGTCGGTCCTGTATGCACGGAATCGGCTACGTCTCGCATTTGTGATTACCGCAGAGCCCGCTGAGAGTGCAGAGAAGAGCAGTTCTGTTTTGGATTTTGTGTTTTTGTCATTCGTGCTTGTTTAGGATTTCGATGCTTGTCCTGAGCGCAGTCGAAGGATTCGAGCTTCGGATTTCCGCGGGGCAGTTCCGTGTCACTGCCCAGCGGCTTCCCACCACAGTCTGAGATAGTCCTGGCCTTCGAGAATCCACCAAATATCTTTGGTTCCGTTTTCGGTTCTGACAATGGAGTCTCAGCTAGTGTCGAGGTTCTCTATTGCATGAGTGCCGCGACTTCTCCTGCGCTGAGTGCTGTGCCGTAAATGCGAACGTCATCAATCAGGCCGGAGAAGAAGGTGCCTGATGCGAGAGTGCTGCCAACGCCAATATGCAGGCCGCCATCTGCATCTTCCAGGCCGGACAAGGACATAGCGTCCTTGGCAACCTCCGCTCCGTCAACGTATAAATGCCTGTACGAGCCATCCCACACAAGACCTATAAGGTGCCAAGTGCCGTCGGTGATGACTGCCGGAGACAGCAATGGACCACCAGTGGACCGGCCGGAACCCCTAAGCTCCGTCATCGCGTAACCATCTACTGAATCCGTACTCAGCCAATTCGCCGCCCCCGTCTGCGACAAAAGGACTTGACCGGGAGCCCCGCCCTTGATCCAGGCAACCACACTGAATGCGCCGTCTGCCGGATTCAAGACAGGGTCGGTACTGACATAATCATCTATCCCGTCGAATTGAAGCGCTCCAGCCACCATGCTACCGTCAGGTTGCCAGACCGGGTCTCCATGCACAGTACCGTCGTTGGTGCCCGCGCTGTCGTAGGCTATGTCGCCTTCTCCCTCGTCCAGCTTACAGCGAGCTATCAAGCCCACCTCCGGGATTTCCGTCTGCCAGTATTGCGTCATAAGCTCAAGGTCCTGCTCATCCACGATGCCGTCGCGCCGTGTGGCCGGCGCGATGTCGGCCGATGGTTCAGCAGTCCCCCAGAATTCAATGAGGATTAGCAGGTCCTCGAAATCTACTCGCCAGTTGTTGTTCAGGTCGGCTCGCTTGGCCAGCACCATATCCAGTGCGGCCCGCGCATCAACACGTCCCCAGCCGTAGTAGTCATCCCGGCCAGGATCTCCAAGGTCTTTCGCAGATCTTTCCAGGAAATGGCGTACTTCCTCATTGGTCAATTCAGGCTCGATAGAAAGGATTAGCGCAGCCACGCCGGCTGCAATCGGACACGCCCCGGAAGTTCCAAACATCTTCTCGGTATAGTCCAGCAGATCAGGGTCTTGATTAAATGCACTGAAGCCTGTGACTCCAGTGATGTCTGTAGTCCACAACAAATGTTTTGACAAACGCATATGTTGTTCTTGATCGCTTCTTCGATAAAGATTTCCAACAACAACCTCTCCACCACTTGGCGCCGTCAGGTCAACCTCAGGGCCATAAACACTGTACCAGCAATGTTTGTCATTACAGTCGGTGGCGCCGACACCGATAACCTCTGCATACGCTGCCGTGTCGGCAGCAGGTATCCGTCCCGCCGAATTACCTGCTGCAACGAGAACGATGCAGCCTTTGCCATTCCTACCTATCCCCCCCGTCTTTGTGATATCCACGATCGCGGAATGAATAACAGGCTGTGGGCTTTCATATCCCCAACTGTAGCTCATAACATCAGCACCATGGGCTGCAGACCAACGGATCGCTTCCGCTATCTTAGCCACAGAAACGGAACTACTTGATGTCGAGTCGCGGACGGGCATGACTTTACAATTCCAGGCTACACCCACCACACCGAGACCATTGTTTCCCTTAGCAGCAACCAGTCCGCCACACGCCGTACCATGTGCATCCAGAAAATAACCGGAATTGAGAAGTGGGTATGGTTGACTATCATTGTCAAAAAAGTCGTATCCCGGCACGAGATTGTCAACAAGGTCAGGATGATAAAGGTCAACACCTAAGTCATGCAAGCAAATAACAATATTTGGGTCTCCCGCAGTGATTTCCCACGCTTCCAAGGCATTGATATCCGCTCCGGGTGTTCCTCCTGATTGTCCAATATTCTGCAGGTGCCACTGCATGGGGAAGTACTCATCGTCTGGCATAGAGGCAGTCGAGTTATAATTCTGTCGGGGATTGTATGGACGCACAGTTCCTGCAGAGGATTCCATATCCAAAAGTTCAAGGCCCCGTAGTCTTGGTTGGGTTATAACATTCGGGGCCGCCCATTCAACAGATTCGATTTGATTGAGTTCTATCAACGCAGCTAATACCGCATCGGCGTTCTCTCCAGAAACATCAACCAGATACTCCTGCTCCGTGAACATCATCCTTCTCTTGATACGCAGACTCAGCATCTGGCAAATCTGCTCAAGCTTCTTTTGTTCTGTTCCGGCAGTGACTCTGACAACGATCTCAGGGATAACAGCTTCCTTCTCGCCGTTGCATGAAAACAATGGAGCAACATATTGAATCTGTCTCTGCACGCTAAGTGTCTTGATAACAGCCTCGTTTTGAGGGGCCGATTGTCTGCTTTCGACAATCCAGAGCCCTTGCCTGGCTCGACCACCGACGGATTTAATCTCGTTTTGAGTAAACAGACTTAAATCTCTGTAGACCGATGCAATCGCATCAGAATCATCCTGTGCAACGACGACATACCCAAGCTCAGGTCGTGGCTGATAACGATGCTCATGGCCTGCAATTGTGATAATCACTTCGGGGTATAGTCGGTCATTATCTGAGGCTTCTATGGCCTGTCCTGCCAAGAGCTTTGGTACAGCAAATATGCTGCAAAAAACGACCCAAAAGAACACAAACCTCATTCCATAACCATTTAACCATTTCATTTTCCACCGTCCTTTCTGTTTGTGTGTCATTCCGAACGAAGTGGAGGAATCTGGCTGCGATTGCAGAACCAGTCCCTCATGTGACCAGATGTCTCGACTAAGCTCGACATGACAGATGGAGAATTTCATGTGACACCATGCCTTCCGGTTTTAAGGGCTGACGGCCACGTTGTAGATGCGGACATCGTCGATTAGACCTGACCAGAAAGTGCCTGGGGTAAGAGTGCCCCCAGTACCGAAATATAAACCTCCATTCGCGCTTTCCAGGCTTGACAAGGGTGTAGCGTCCTTGGCAACCTCAACTCCATCAACGCATAAGTGCCTGTACGAGCCATCCCACACAAGACCTATCCGGTGCCACGTGCCGTCGGTGATGACTGCCGGAGACAGCAATGGACCACCAGTGGACCGGCCGGAACCCCTAAGCTCCGTCATCGCGTAGCCATCTACTGAATCCGTACTCAGCCAATTCGCCGCCCCCGTCTGCGACAAAAGGACTTGGCCTGGAGCGCCATCTTTGATCCAGGCAAACACGCTGAACTCTCCGTCCGCCGCGCTCAAAACATACTCCGTGCTGACATAATCATCGACTCCGTCGAATTGCAGGGCACCACGTCTTCTACCTCCTGTGGGCTGCCAGAGTGGTTCGCCAAAAAACGTGCCATCGCTATCCCCGACACTATCCTTAGCTATGCTGCCTTCTGCCTCGTCCAGCTTCCAATGTGCGACCAGATGCGGGTCTGGTGGGTCTGGAATTTCTTCCTGCCAATATTCCATGAAAAGATCCAGGTCCTGTTCATCCACGTTCCCATCGCCATCAGGTAAGGGGGCGACATCAACCAATGGTTCGTCCTGGCCCCAGTATTCAATCAGTATCTCCAGATCCTCAATGTCTACGGTTCCATCGCGGTTAAAATCAGGGGATGCTTGCCCCGGAAGGAACTCAATATCCACACGGATCGCAGGCCCATCGGTCACCGCGACATCTCTCACCAGACGAGGTACATACCCAGGGGTATAGAAAACCAGATCATACGTGCCAGGAAGAAGCATCCGATGATAGTCACCGACGTCTGGATCGGTGAAGACAGGCTGACTATTGCCTTCCACCAAGACTTCGGCCCAGAGCGGATCGCCGGATGCCCGGTCGGTAATTACTCCGCGGGCGCCTATATGCACCGCCTCAAGAAGACTGAGCATCGATTCGGAATTATCCGACCAAAAGCCTGGGATTTGAGATGTGGATGGTCTAAAATTGTTCGATAGTTCAATCGTCACTTCATTGCAGCTTACGTAACGGTATTTCCAGTCCGCCATTTCCCCTCTGACAGGATACCAGAGGGCACTATTGATAATGCCGTCGGGAAATTGTGAACTGTTCCACATCGGTGGATTGTGCATGGAGTATCGCCTGGAGATTTCCTCAAACAACAAATCGTCAGGGGTAGGTGTATCCACTGCAATCATTTGTTCGTTATAACCGTAAGGATAACAAACAAGTAATGCTCCCGTATGAAAATTGGCGGAGAGCACAAAACTGTTCTCAACCGTCCAGTTCATGATGTGACGTACTTCCGGCTGACGGTTTGAGGCGTCCAGTGGTTCGCCGGTGAATATGTTCAGGCTGCTGTCGGTAAGCAGTGGGAAGCTCCGATTCAAATCCATGCCATTAGCATTAGCACGTTTGCCCAACTCGAGTCCGTCCGGATTCATCAAGGGAACGATCCAGATGGCTGTGCTGTTAACAAGATTCGTAATGCGATCGTTTTGGCCGTATTCTGTCAAGAGCAAATCAATGAAGTAGAGACACATTTCGGCGCTAAGGGATTCGTCGCCGTGTATTGCAGCAACATATTTGAACTCAGGCTCGTCTTCCTCATCGTCCGGATTATCGCTAATTAACATGGCCCAGAGCTCGCGTCCCTGGACAGACTGGCCAAGAGTGTAGAGGCGGCAAATCTCAGGGTATGCCTCGGCGTAGGCACTCAGTTCCTCCGTTAGAGTAGAGTAGCGTAGCTGTGGTAGCCGCCTAACGCCATAAGTTCAAAGCCCTGCGTTCGAGGCTCTATTTCACGTAAGGGCAAGCCTGTTTGTTTGAGCCGTTCAAGCTCTTCTAAGCTCGCGTAGATCGTAGCAACATTGCCTTGGACATTGCTTATGTCGTATCCTGTTCGAGCGAGTTCGTTCAGAGCATCACGGTTTGGGAATGTGACCTCTACTACCATAACAGGCCCCAGCCGCGGCCCCACTGCCGTAATACTTGTGGAATCTCTGTCGTTCTCCCCAGTCTGTCCCGACAAGAACTTCGGGAAAGCGAATGAGCTGCAAAAGACGACCCCAACTAACACCAACTTGGTTCTGTAACCATCAGACCATTTCATTTTGAACCTCTCTTTCTGGTCGTTTGTCATTCTGATCAACGAGGCCACGATATCTTGGGTAGGCAGCGAAGCTGGCAAAGCAAACTGCAATTTGCAAAGGAATTGTCCGCAGGACGCTGGAATTTCTCACTGGGGTCATATTTTGACCTCCTCCCCCCAGATTCAGGTTTGCAGGCTTCTGGCCTGCTTTTCTCAATTATCTATGCAAATCAGTATATCAAACGGCGACAGGCGCAGTCAAGAAAAGAAGAGGGAATTGAGAATTAAGAATCAGCAGTGTTTACCCAATCATTTCTCTGTAATACAATCTTTCAGAAGTTCGGGAGTCTGGTTCGGCTTTCGACTGGCGCACAAGGACGTCAAGCAAATTGAAAGAATCTGTTGATATAATCGGATGAAACAAAATATTCACTGCACAATTCATGTGGCAGTCTATATGATAGAAAATACGTAAACTTGGCGGCAGCGTGCTGCGTGTAGCACGTACTGGATACGCCAACGGACTGTCCCGCAGCCAAGGGACCCATTTTTGGGAGAATCGTGCTATGAATGACAGATTTGCAAGAAGAAGATGTTTTGTGTCAATCCTGCTCCTGTGCGGCGTACTGTTAATTCTGACCGGGACTCTGGATGCCGCGCTGACGAAGCCCGCGGCCGCCTCGGATGCCGCCGATGGAAAATTGCGGATCATCTGCTTCGGCGCACATCCGGACGACAACGAGTTTCGTGCCGGGGGTGTAGCGGCTATGTGGGCGGCCCAGGGGCATCACGTCAAGTTTGTCAGCTGTACGAACGGCGATATAGGCCACTGGGGCACGGCGGGCGGCCCGCTGGCCCAGATTCGCACGGCCGAGGTCAAGCGTTGTGCGGAAATATTGGGCATCGAAACCGAAGTGCTCGATATCCACGACGGCGAGATTATGCCGACCCTCGAAAACCGCAGAACCTTCGTGCGGCTGATCCGGCAGTGGCGTGCGGACATTGTCATGTGCCACCGGCCCAACGACTACCATCCGGACCATCGCTACTCGGCGATACTGGTCCAGGACGCCGGTTACATGGTCACGGTGCCGTTCTTCTGCCCGGATGTGCCTTACCTTAGACGCAATCCCGTGTTCCTGTTCTACCAGGACCGCTTCGAGAAACCGAATCCGTTCAGCGGAGACATCGTCGTGGGTATCGACAGCGTGATCGACAAGAAAATAGACGCTGCTGTCGCCCTCGCATCGCAGACACTGGAAGGCGGCTGCAACGGAGACGAGCGTCTGTACCCGCCAAACGATCAGGCCAAACGAAAGGCCCGCGAGCGAGAGGTCCGCAACCGATTTGACGGTCGCTTCGGAAGCACCGCCGATCGATTCCGCGAAGAACTTGCCGACTGGTATGGACAGGAGCGAGCCGGGAAGATCAAGTGCGCCGAGGCATTCGAAATCTGCGAATACGGCCGACGTCCGTCAAAGGAAGAGATTCGGAAATTGTTTCCGTTTTTCCCCGGTCCGTAGCGGGCGTGACAGGCTCCGGTCGGACAAGTTTTCTTTGTGGCCTTATCAGGGCTATTTTTCTTGACCGGGATTGAAGAATCTGCAACAATAGCCGAGCTTTGGATTGTGAGCTACCTGTGCGGCAGGGGCGTCGTGTAGATTTGCCGCGCCGGGTACTTTGCAGATGAGGCTCTTAGGGGCGATTAGCTCAGTTGGCTAGAGCGCCTGCTTTACACGCAGGAAGTCACAGGTTCAAGTCCTGTATCGCCCATTGCTATAAACTCCTATCCAAGCTGGCGTTATGCGTAACTGTCCGATTGTTCTTCATTTTGTCTTTTGGTTTTGTGGCAGTTTTTGTGGCAGTTTGAGCTTCATTTGTTGCAGCAACCTTGTCGTATAGTTCCTCTGGGACCTGGAGATAATGCTTTGCTGAGACCTCGATACCATGTCCAATCCAAGCAGATACTGCATACTGCGGATATCGTTGGGCCCAGTCAGTTTCACAGTTTCTTCGCATGACCTTGAAGGCATCTTTCCATTTCTCCAACCCAGCTCGTCTTCTGATCGCCTGGAAGTTCCGCCACAGACAATATCGGGAAATGGCACAGATTCGTTCTTCACCGTTCTCTGCCCGGTCGAATGCATCAAGAAGCAGTTGGTATAACTTGGGTTCCATAGGTGTTACTCTTTGTTGGCCTGTCTTTTCGGCAATAATAGTCAGACGATGTTTGTCCCAGTTGATATTCGACCAACTCAACTCTAATGCTTCTCCCCGGCGTAAGCCAGCAAGTCGACACAAGGCTATCAACATTCTCCAACCCCAACTGGAACAGGCCTCAAGTAGTTTGTCCAGCTCTTCAAGAGTAACGTATTTCCAATTCTTGTCTGGTTCAGGAGCATTGCCTTTTAGCCGGTCGAACGGATTCAACATAATCAGGTCTTCGCCAACTGCATGGTTAAAAGCTGTCTTGGCGTTTCTAACGTGGATGCAGACAGACGCCTCTTTGTTCTTTTTGCCCTTTTGATTCAAGACTAATTTCCCACTGGCCATTGCTGCACGCCAATCTGCCGCCATCGCTCGGGTAATTCGGCCAATTCGGATGCTTCCGTCGAAGAACATCAGTAAGTATTCCTCGGTTTGCTCGTACAAATCTTTTGTCGCAGGTTTGATGTCCGTCCGGTTATTAATGTACCGCTCCAGAAATCTCTCCAAAGTAGGCGAATGATTGTTGCCAGCTCTGGCCGGGTTTAGGCAGAGTTCGGCAGCCAGACGGTCACACATAACCTTTGCTTGTCGTTTCGACAGTTTCATCTTGGGCCCAAGGCTTTTGGCTCTCCGTCGTCCACAGGCATCATAATAAAAAGCTTGCCAGTATTTGCCATTACTGCTCAGCGTGACTGTAGTATTTGTTTTCATTCTTCCATCTCCTTGAAAATGTGGCATCATATTCTTTTGGAACACACTCTACTGACTACTCATTAACTCATTAGAGCGCATCCTAAAGCCGAGCGCAAGGGATTTCTTTTGTATTTTTTTGTAGCTGAGAAAAGGGCTCGTAAGATGCTCACCGTGGATTGGCTTCTGTCAATCTGTCCAGTAGCCCATCCAACTCGATCCGCCGGTAGCGTATGCACTTGCCGACTTGGGTTGCTCGCAGAAGTCCTTTCTTTCGGTAGTACCTCAAAGTATTGGCTGGGTTCTCGACACCGATACCATCGAGCCGAAGGAATCTAACTGCCTCGTCCTCAGTTAGCAAATCCGGGCAGGGCGTAAAACCTCCGTTGCCGTCTGGTAGAACTGCAAGTGACGTCAACTCAGAATAGGCGATACACCCTTCCGAGGGTTTTCTGTGATTCATATCTGACACCGAGGTTCTCGTTATTTACAGCATCAAAGTCCACACGTACTCAACATGTAACGGAATAGCTCCAAGGTCAATTCGCTCCTCTTCTGCGTTTGTGTTCTGTTTCCATTCTACACCCGACACATTCTTTACCGATCGATTCAAAATCTATCCCCCGCCATTAGTTAGAGAGGGCATGTCCTTGTGCTAATTTCAGGGTCCGAGATTTTTTTAGGATGTTTAGAAGAAATTTTGGCTATGTACGAACCGTAAAATGATTTTTACGGGGCATACTGATTTTTCCAAAGTCATCTGAAATAATTCCTGCTGTGTTTCCTCTCTTACTTATGGGGGGAGAGAAAAAGTGAAAAATGATGGTAACGGCTTATTAACGGAGGTCACAATGGCATTTAGAATAAACTACAACGACTGCAAGATTCTTGAATCCCTTGCAGAATACAGAACCTTAACGCCAACTCAAATAACGACCTTTTACGAAAAGAGCCGACAGGTGGTCTGGCGGCGTTTGCGCATTCTTGAAAAAGAAGGGTTGATACGAACAATCAGACATGAATTTGGCCGAGGTCGCGGCCGGCCCGAAAGCTTATTAGGGCTGACTGAGCACGGAGTTGAGATTCTTAGAGAAAGAGGGCTTATTGACAGAGATGTGCCATGCGAAACGATCCTCGTGGACGGCCCTTTTTGCCTTGACCACCAGCTTCTTTTGAATTGGTTCAGGATCCATCTGAACCAGGTCGAGAAAGTGGTCCCCAGGGTGAGTGTTAAAGTTCTGGCCCACAATTCCCCGTTTTTGCCCCAAGGCCCCAATGGGCGCATATTCATAACAGATTATTCACCGGTGCCGGATTCTGGGGAACAGGGAATTAAGTTTACTCCTGACGCTGTATTCAGCATAGGTGATTCGATTGCAAACAATACATGTCTATACTTCCTTGAAGTGGACCGAGGAACCGAGACTATGGCCAGCCCAAGACGCGATATGGGTGATATTCGGCAGAAGATTGTTAATTACCAGTGGTATCAGCAGAAAGATCGCTACAAACGATATGATGAAGTGTTCAAATATAACTTACTTGGATTTCGCCTGCTTTTTCTGACAAGCACCTATAGTCGATTGGCGGCATTATGTAAATTGACCCAGGAGATGTTCCCCAGGGAATTTGTATGGTTGACAGAATGCAGTCGTCTATTTCCTGATGGCGTTTCAGCCAAAATCTGGGCAATAGGTGGTGATCTTCATGGTCATCCGGGATCTATTCTTGGCAGTCTCTGCTGCAATGCCCCGTTGCCTTAGTTCTGTATTTCGAAGTTTGATAGAATCCTCCCGTGTATTTTCTCCGTCAATCCCTGCGGCAGGTCGAGTATGATCTCACGGGTACGACCGTATCTGCCTCTGGAAAGAACCCGGCTGCGGAGCAATGAGTAGATGTCCAGCTCGGATATCAAATCACCAAATGCCCGGCCGGTGAGTGGCCGCAATTCGACTCCTTGGCAAAATCTTCTATAAGCATCATAAGCTTCGCCAGTTCCAATCGAGCCATTCTTGGTCCTTCGCGTGGCTTCAATAACGCCGGCCATGGCGGCCTGCAATTGTGGTGGCGCCGAGCGCACCAATGTGAGGTAGCGATCCCGGTCCAACTCTGTCGCCGCTTCATCAACCAGCGTGAGCGTGACTTTTGTCCCTGCTTTTTCCGCTAAGTAAGCACTCTTGGCCAACAGAGCGATTGCCTTGCGGGCATCTCCATGCTCGCGACTTGCCATAGCTGCAATTTTCTCGATGACGCCAGATTCGACAGTCTCCCGATCGAGGGCCTTTTCAACACGGATACGGAGAATATGCTGGAGGTCAATGGCGTTATACGGTTTAAAGATAAGTTCATTGAGCTTCAGGAAGGACTTCACCCTGGGATCGAGATGGTCGGGCCAATCCAGGCGGTTTGAAACAAGGATAAGGATCAGCTTGGCAGAGATTTTCTGCGGCAGTCTTCGCACAAGAAATGTCAGGAAATTGTCTCTATCCCTGCGGACATTATCCACCTCATCAATGAAAAGTATCAAATAGCCCTGGTAGCTCGTAAGTTTCGTTTCGATGCGGGTCATCATCTCTTCCAGCGAGATACCCTTCTGGTATCTCTTGCTCGCATTGAGCAGGCAGGCCAGATCGTTCAATGCCCGGAAACAAGGCCTTGGATTGGAAAGGTCAAGATGTTCATATCGCAGGGGTATCTTTTTATCAAGGCACATCTCGGATAGCAGGTTCAGAAAGTAGCTCAGTGTAAGCGTTTTGCCCGTTCCGGTCTTACCCCAGATGGCCATGTGGCAGGGATGATCACCCCGCAGTATTGCGGCAAAATGACTACTGAGTTCCTTAATCTCTGCATCGCGGACATTGGCATTGAAGATTTCTTCCAGTACCGCTAACTGCTCGGATTTGATCAACTGCTCATCATCAAAAAACCTGCGGTTCTTAATAATCGTGCTGTCGACCATGTGTTGGATCTGGCCGACTATCTTGGTGCGGACGTTGGTTGGTTCCATGCGAAAATCAGCTCCATATGTCTTCACTGGAAGCGCAAGTATAAAAATGTTTCGGTCGAAAATCAGCCAGAGGGGGAGTGTGCTTCCGATGGAAAGTAAGAAATGCCCTTGGCGGGTGTTCGTTTTTTTTGCCCTCGATTTTGTTATCACTGCCCGGTGAAATCTTCTTTGCAAAGTCCCCTTTATAAGGATTTATAAATGTCGTCTTTGAGTAGTAGTAGTAAGTAGAAAGTAATACATACCTATACTATACTAACAACCGTTGCAGTGGAAACGCACTCCCACACTGAATTCATATTTGGCTTGGTGCCGGGTGTGTTTTTCCCGGAAATAGCGGTTTCTGAATTGTCTACTAATTCGGGTGAAGGCCGCTGAATTGTCTATTAATTCAGGCCGCAGATCGCTGAATTGTCTACTAATTCGGGCTCGGAGGCAGCTGAATTGTCTACTAATTAATTTTGAAAATCGCCGTAATCTCTTATGCGGCATAGGATTAAGAGGCGTACACTAATCCGACTATATATAGGATTCTGTCTGTAAAGCTCAAATTAAGGGGATAGAGGGAGAAGATATTGAAGGATTTGGGTCTTCACGTTGGGCAATGAAGGCGTAGTCTAATTATGAATGATGGTCTTTTAATCAATTGAATTTGTCTGGAGGTTCTTCAAAAGAGTGAGAATGAGTTTGTTGACGTTACTCTATTTGGCGCCGGCCGGTTTAAGAACCAAACGTAAAGGCGACGCAAGCTCGCGACTGACTGACTGTTTGTTTGGTTCCTTCTTTCTTTTCATTGGTTCCTAATTTAACTGATGCTTTTAGGTGGTATTTTTGAGATGTGTTTCTTTCACAGGTGCATGTTTTGGTTTCGTGCTCGATTTATGTATTGGCGATTTGGCAGTTGGCGTCGGAGTCTGATGATAGCGTAATATTGAGCGGTTGGAGTTTCTAGCTTGGTGGCAATTATTAATGGAGCATAAGGTCTTTTTTCAGGCTAAAGATCCGTGGCCATGTGGAATATTGACATAAGAGTTTTCTGTAGAGTTGATTCCTCAAAATGGAGTTTTATTGAAATGTCTGACTATCGAAGTAGGTTTTTTGGCGCGGTGGCTGTTGTTGTTTGCTGAGCACATGAAGCAGCTGCCGGGGCGGTCAATCTGTACTGTGATATGTTGGCGGCCGTTAATCGAAGCCGAGTCAACTGTTTTGCGATTGGGGCAGATTCGGTCGGGCATGTCGTAGCGGGGTGTGATTTCCTGAGAGTTGCGGCGGCTGGTGCGCGCTCCGGCCCACGCAGACCTCTTATCGTAAACTTTTCCCCCTTCGGGGTTGGCGTCACGGCCTAAAAGTTTATCGAGAGGTCTGCTCTTCGGGGGCTCCGCTTGGACTGTAGTGGTTCACCAAAGAACGGGTGAACCACCATAAAGAGTGGTTCAACTGGAGTTGTTAAAATGCGACATGAAGTAGTTCTGACAAATGTATACAAACTGAGAAGGATTGTGGATTGGATTCGTAATCAGGGCAGATTACCTACGGACGAATTCGGCCAGATTCTACCAGTGGATGACCTTATGGGATGGTTTGGATTGAATGAGTGTCTGACCATGGATGAGCAGTTGTATATCGAAAGAGAGTTGAAGGGGATAATCGAAGCTGAGTCGACTGTTTTGCGATTGGGGCAGGTTCGGTCGGACATGTCCTAGCGGGGTGTGATTCCCTGAGAGTCGCGCCGGCTGGTGCACGCTTCGGCCCCCGCAGACCTCTTATCGTAAACTTTTCCCCGCCGCGGGCGGGTCGGCCTTACGGCCTAAAAATTTATCGAGAGGTCTGCTGTTTGAAGCCTCCGCTCGTATTGTCGTAGGCCTCTCCCGTCTTTTCAAAAAGTGTATCGAAAAGACGGAGGCGTTAAGAATGGTTACAAAAGTGGTGAATTTAAGGAAAGAAGGATATGATGTGTATATTGGCAGAGGAAGCAAGTGGGGCAACAGGTTCGTGATTGGCAGAGATGGTTCCAGAGAAGAGGTAATTACGAAGTACAAAGAACGGATTTTGAGGAATGATGAGTTGCTGAGTTGTCTGGGCCAGTTGAAAGATAAGGTTCTTGGATGCTACTGCAAGCCTTTGGCGTGTCATGGAGATGTCTTGGTTGAGCTGGTTGATGGCCGGTTGTGTGGGGCAGGGGAGGATGGGAAAGCTTAGTGAGCGGTTGATTTCCCGTTGCTTTGTTCCAAAGAAATACTCGGCCTTTCGATATAGAGGCCCGGCAGAGGACTTGACGGGATGGTTTGGGCCGAAGAAGTGCCTGACGCGGTGGGAGCAGTTGCATATTGAAAGGGAGCTATCTGCGATGGTTGATGCTGAGTCATCTGTGGAAAGACTGAAGCCGTTAGAGCAGATTCGGTCAGACATGTCGTAGCGGGGCGTGATCCCCCGAGAGTTGCGTCGGTTGGTGCGCGCTCCGGCCCACGCAGACCTCTTATCGTAAATCTTTCGGTCTTCAACCGAAAGATTTATCGAGAGGTCTGCTTAAAGGGCCTCCGCTTTGGTTGGGCAGTTTCTGCCTGACTCTGTCTTTTCGAACAAAATGTCGAAAAGACGGAGGTGTTTGAGATGTATGAACAGGAAAGATTGGTTTCGTGTGGAGATGTGGTTATAGCTGAGTCGGCGTTGCTCAGAAGAGAACGCAAGAACAGGTATGGCAGTGTTCCTGGCTTGGATGACAGCGAGCTGGCTGGCCCTGATGAGCTGGAACGGCAGGTCTTGAGGCAAGAGTTTGCCCCTGTATTGGCGTTGCCTGTATCGGGCGGTAGGTGTTCCATGAGGCCGAACATTGAGCAGGACGGCAGTGTTGACTGGGGCGCATTCGGCACGGTTGATTTTGACCGTTGCAGCGGTGGGTTCGACAAGGTCAGGTACAAGGCAGACAAGGTCAGAGAGCAGCTTAAGAACTTGCTCATTCTGCTTGGCATCGTGAATGAGAGGATTAAGACCAGGGCAAAGTATCTGGTCCTGAAGTACCTGAGAATGGGCATCATCGAGCTTGAGCACATCGAGAATAATGACATGCGGGCTCTGGCAAGGTTGTACCTGCGGGCGAGGAGGATGCGGACAGAAATCGCCGAGCTGTGGGAGGCCAGTGAGCGGCGCCGCCAGCGGAAGGCCGAGACATTATGGGCATCGGTGTAAGGACTACGCAGGTGCTGAGAATGTCAGGCCCCATCAGACTTATCAGCAACATTTATATCTTACGACAGCCCTCTTTTTTTCGTCGAAAAGAGGGCCTTGTCGCTTTAGGCGATTGGTCCGGAGGTAAGAAAAAATGGCAGGACAACAAATGCCGGTCGCGAAATTCAAGGCCGGCCAGGTTTCATCGGCACTTTGGGAGAACCAGGTGCAGGTCAAAGGCGCAGCTGTGACGATATTGAAGGCAACGGTTCAGCGCAGATTCAAGGCTAGGAACGGTGATTGGCAATCGAGTGGGTCATTTAGCCGCAATGAGATACCGCTGGCGATACACTGCCTGCAAAAGGCCTTTGAGAAGATAATCGAGATGCAGGGCGAAGATAGCGGCAACAGCAATGGCAATAGCGTTGACGAGGTATTTAGGTGAGGGAGTCTTTTGGAGGTGTTGCAGCATGATGGAAACGAAACGAGTAGTCTGCGAACCTGCCGGAAGAGGCACTAATCCGGAAGACAGAAGAATCCGGCGCATCAGGTCCAGGTCCAGCTATTTGTTGTTTCGCCAGCTCCATGATTTCCTGAAAAGCAAGCCCGATATAGCGGATATTCTGAGGAGGTTCCATGATATCCTGGATGCCAAACGTGGCTTCGGCAGCAGAAGGAACGCCGAATACGCTTCAGAGAGCCTTGCCTGGGTTCTGAGAGACGTGGGCAAAGACGGGCAGAGGGCGTAGGGAGATTCGGAGGTGCACTGAAGATGGCAAGGAAAAAGCAAACCGCGGCGGTGCCCGTGAAGGATGCGATGTTCTTTCCGGAGGACTTTACGAAATTACACCGGAGACACGTCATCTACATCAAACAGGGAGTGGTCATTGACCTTGATAAGCTGTGATTGAGATGAAAGCCTTAGGTAACTTTGACATCGGGGATTGTTTCGCGGATGTCAGATGCCGGTTTGGCCACAAGACGCGGTTGTTCAACATCGACAGGGGCCATTATGTGGCCTGCGACGAGTGCAGAAACTACATCTTCGTGGGCTCCAATTTAATGAGCGGCTGGCGGCAGGAGAACAGAGATATTTGGCAGAGCAATTACGACAGCGTAAAAGGCTACAAATTCATTCGGTGAGATTGCCTCCGGCGGTTTACAAGAATAATGCCCGAGGAGATACGATTTGTCTCTTTCGACGGCCCTCTTCTTTTGGGTACGAAGAGGGCCTATCGCTGGAGGCGGTTGGCTCGGAGGTGAAAAGAATGGTTGAAGGAAAGATGGGTTTGGCCGAGTTGAAGAACCTGGGTATGGGTTTTGACAGGGCTCAGATGCGAGATGTCCATATCGTCCAGGACGGCGAGGATTATCTGAGCAAAAGGCACATGGGTATATGGAACGTCGATAGGAACGAGTTGGCCTGCATAGCTCCCAAGAGCTATATGGTCATTCAACACAGGTACGCCACCGAGTGTCTCATAGAGGCGCTGTCGAGCCTGAACATCACGGCGCAGGCACAGTTGAAGAAGTCCAGGCACGGCATACAGGTTGATTTCGACTTCCCGGAATCGAAGATGGAATTGACGCAGGTCGGAGAGAGCTTTACCACGGGTATCAGGGTGGTCTCGGATTACAGCCAGGTAGCGGGCCTTGTGATAGCCGCCCGGGTCACGAGGTTGGCGTGCTCAAACGGCATGATTGTAAACGACATCGTAAAGCCCAAAAGGATTAAGTATACGGAAGAGTTGAAGATAACCGTGGAAGGGCTTATCGACAAGATGATAAAGGACATCATCACCGGCGACGATAAGCTGGCGACCATGGTCAGTATCGCAATGAAAGATAGCGTCGAGTGGCAGGCCCTGAGACTCTTGACCAAGGGGTTGTTCAAGAAGAACTATCACGTCAAGGAGATTCTATCCAGAATCAAGTCGAGCGAGGACGGGCGTGTGACCCGGTGGAATTTCTACAATGCCGTGACAAACTACGTCAGCAGCGCCGGCAGTAGATTGAGGCCTCAAATCGACACATGGCTGCAGAACAAGGCACAGAAGATATTGAAAACGCCGATTGCACAATTGACAGAGGAGCTGGTTAGGGTTGAAGAAAAGAAGGCGAACTGAATTAGCTCACAAAAAGTGGCTCCGATACTTCGTGGAGCCACTTTGAATGGCCCGGAGGGGTAAAGATGTGCTTAAGTGCAGATGAGGTTAATCCACTTTGCGATGAGTGTCTGGCCAAATACAAAGAGGCCGCAGAAAAGGGAGTTGAACTCAAAGATGAAGATATGTGCGATGAATGCAGGGATTTGCCAAGCCATTATTGCTTTTGCTGTAATACCGACCAAAGAGTTTGTGAGCAAAATTTGGAGATTGTGGGGGGTATTTGTAAGCCTTGCAGGGAAATCTGACACGTTTCTATGACAGTATTCTATGCGAAGGTGATAAGAATGACAGGAGCAAGACAACAGGTCGTTGAAGGACCAAGGGTGCTGCCGGTAGTTCAATATGGGCCGGCGAGGTATTTCGCCGATTTACTGCTGGGGCAGTTCAGAGATATTGAGAACCAACACAGCTTTGTCGATTTTGACAGCGAGCAGGGCCGGCTTATGTGCAGGCGGACCGGTATTGTCTGGTGCGGCGAATGCGGGATGGCTGTTATCATCTCAAAGGCATTTGAGCAGCAGACGCTTCGGTGCATGCAGTGTATGGACTGGATTGTGCCGTCGTTTACGCAATAGGACATCTCGGTCGGAGGGTCGAAAATGCAATTGCAAATGAATCAAATATCGAGGGACTGGACAATCCTGCATGCCGGCAGGAAGTTCTATGTGAACTACACCGACAGTGACGGGCAGACCTTAGCCCTTTGCAACCGCAATAACTGGGAAGTGTGGGAAGAGACTGACGAGGGAACTGAGGAGCTGGATGTGTATTTTTCCAAAGGTGACACGCCAAAGGAACAAAGAAAAGCAGAGAATAACTCCCTACTCAAGGAGCGGCTGATTATGTTCTGTATCGAGAACTGGGATAGCCAATTCATGCAGGAGATCAAGGCCAAATTACAGGAGCAGAAGGGGCTTCTCGGAGGTATCTTAAATGACTGAAATAGTCATAGAAGAAGACATACCCGGATGCATTAAAGACTGTTCAGAATGCTGGTACTTTGACCCTCGGTCCGGGGTATGTGAAATGAGCTGCAGAGATTGATAATGGACTGTCATTATCCCAGGCATTCCCGGCAGCTCTCAGCAAGCCACCTCTCGGTGTCTATACCGGCTTGTATGGCCTCTTTTTCCTCGGATTTCGCCTGAACGTACTCGCCCGATAGGTCAGATGCCTTCCTGGCTGCATTTTGCTCAATAAGACGTATTATTCGATCCTTGAGTTCACCCATTGTTTATCACCGGCATGAGGGAAGCGCAGCAGCTATATAAAGGTTCCTATTCTCGGATCCCTTCTCCCTCCCCCCGGCGCCCCCCACCCTCATCCCCCATCACCCTCGTCGCAAACATCACCGACAAGTAGCGACGAAAAGCGTAAAGCTTAAATATAAGTACGTATTACCACTGCAAAGGAGAGAACCCGAGGTGGTAAAATGTACCGAAACAACCGAACAAAACTTCCAACCAGAACGGATCAGGACTATGTCGTATACTTTTACGAGTCGGGGCTCTCCACACAATACCAGCAGCGGCAAAAGAACCTATTAACGAAATCGAACTACGGCCCGACTGCTGTATACGACTTCTCATCAGATCTGTTCCGCAAGCCAACGTGGCCCGTACAGCAAACAGTTGAGGATGTGATTCGCAACGGCTATTTTTCAATTCCAAAGTCAGAGCCGGAAACAGCGATTATTTCCGACAGAAAGCATACCGCATGGTTGGGACTCGATGATATCGTCGGTCAGATACGAAACCGGTATGAGGTTTACCGGGGGAATATCTACGACATTGAAGTAGCCAAGTGTGCGGTGATAAACACCTTCTACACTCATGAAGCCTGGCACGGTCCATCAGACAGCAGGGTAGAGTATTCCGTGAATAAGAGGCTGGATGGCTTATACGAGAGCCAGAGGGACGAACGCATAAATCTCTGGCGGGATGTATCCAAACTGCGGTTGTTATTGCCGGAGACTGCACATCAGTATCTGAGAGGCTACAGAAAGGTCGCGATCCTTGAAGATCCAAAAGGTGATGAACCATGATGACCAGGGTCCAGGAGTTATGCCGGAAGCTCAAACCTGTTATGGGCAGGAAGATCGACAGACTGTGGTCGGCGTACTTAGCCGAATCTGATGCGGACGGCAAGGCCGACGTTGAGCAAACGCTGGAACTGCTGGCGGCCAAACATCTGGGCGCCGATTACAATATAGACCGCTCTCCGTTCCCTCCGCCCTCAAGTGAGTTTGCAGAATCCGGCGATATTAAGGTGGGGACCGTCTCGTATGCAGACATTCAGATGTACCCGTTCTATTTGAAGAGCCCCCGCCTGAAAGAGCATATTCTAATAGCGGGCCGGAGCGGCTCGGGAAAGACCAATCTTACCTTTGTGCTCATGGAAGGGATTATGGGCCGGGGCATTAAGGTCCTTGCCCTGGACTGGAAGAGAGGGTACCGGGACCTGATGGGGCTATATCCCAAGCTGAGGGTCTACACGATCGGCAGAGACATTTCACCGTTCAGGTTCAACCCGCTGATCCCGCCGGCCGGCTGCGAGCCTCATATCTGGATCAAGCTGATCGTCGATGTAATCGCCGGCGCCTATTTCGGAGGAGAAGGAGTTATCAGCTTATTGGTTGCGGGCCTGGACCATCTCTATTCGAGAGCAGGGGTTTTCGATAAACAGCAGACCCATTGGCCGACCATACAGGATCTTTTGGTCTGGCTGCGGACCGTGAAGCTAAGAGGCAGGGCTGCCATGTGGCAGGCCTCTGCCGAGAGGATACTGTTGGCGATGACCTACGGTGAGTTCGGCGCTGTATTGAATACTCAGGACAATAGCCATGTGGCTGAGCTTCTGAACCAAAATGCCGTACTCGAGATGGACGGCCTGTCCGGCTCATCGGATAAAACCCTGTTCTCAGAGGCCTTGACGCTTTACCTGTACAGGTACCGCCTGGCGCAGGGACCGCAGGAGAAACTAACCAACATTATCATAATCGAGGAAGCACACAACCTTTTGTTGAAAAAGGCCTCGGAATCGAAAGAGTCGATACTCGAAACCTCCATAAGAATGGTCAGGCAGTACGGATTGGGCTATGTATTCGTCGACCAGTCGGCATCGCTTCTGAGCAAGGTGGCATTTGCCAATTCGTATGGAACGATTGCCCTGAGCCAGAAGCTGCGCAGCGACGTCCAGGCAATGGCATCGGCGATGAACCTCAGCGACGAACAGAAGGAGGCTCTGAATACTCTGCCCGTAGGTTCGGCAGTAGTCCGATTGGCGGATGAGCATCCTGAGCCATTTCTGGTTAGAATCCCCCTTTCTGCTGTTAGCGAAGGCTCTGTCTCTGACCAGGTTGTTAAGGAGCGGATGGCATGTTATCACACCGATTCCAGCTCAAACAGGTTTACGCAGTCTTTGTCCGGGGTAGTCCCGGCTATTCCACTCCCGGATAGAAAGAGTGAAATCACTGACAATAACAAAACGAATAAAGATACCCACCCACCATCCCCCAGAGAATCAGAAACTGAATATGAGAAATCAAAATCAGTATATGATTCCAAACTAAAACCTCCCAATAAGACGATGACTCGGGAAGAGATAAGATTCTTAGCTGATGTTGCCGAACGACCGTTATCGACAACGGTATCGAGATACCAGCGGCTACATCTCTCCCGTCGTCGTGGCAACGCCATTCGCCAGCATCTGGCCTCCGCCGGCATTATAGAATCCGCTGCGATCGCCACCCGATCCGGCCAGGTTGTGCTATATCAATTGACAGACCTCGGCCGCTCGGCCTGTTCTGCGGCAGGGATCAAGCCCGGGCCCAGGTCTCGTGAGAGTCTTGAGCATTCATTCTGGGCCAGTCGCGCTGCCAGGCACTTTGAAAGAGAAGGCTACGACATCTCCCGCGAGCATCCGGTCAAAGGAAACGGCGCGATCGATTTGTTGGCTGAAAAGGGCGGCACACGGGTCGCTATCGAGGTGGAAACAGGCAAGTCGAATATCAAAGTAAATCTGAACAAGATCAAAAACGCGGGTTTCGACAGGATTGTCCTGGTCGCCACCTGCCCCGCAGCGGTTGTTGCATGTCAGAAAGCCGTTGATTCGACCGAGCGGGACCAATCGCCGCAGATCGAACAGCTTAGCTGGTTTGATCTAAGTTAGGATGGTTGATACCTGTCAATCGAAAAGCTCTGTGGGTGATGATATCTCTCTGCGAGCTTATCATAGAGTTTCTGCTGCCAGTCAGGTCCGGTCAGATCGGAATCTTTGAGGAACAGCGCTGCTATGCGATTTTCCTTATAGATGCGGCTGTCTTCCCTGGCGGCCTCATCAGGAACCGGGGTATACTCAATCACCGTATTATTATAAGTAGGCAGTGTAAAGTCAGGCCGTTTGATTCGACGCTCGCCATCCTCCCAGACCAAAATAGGGTTTTTATAGAAGAACGGGATCCGATATTCATCGAGCATTCGGCCTATTGTTTCCTGGCCTTTGGATTCATACTCAGGGTCAAGTTTACCCATATAATATTCAAGGTCCGGCGTTGGTGTTTTTGTTTTCATTTTTTATCAACCTCCTCATCCCCCTCCTCCATTAACCTCTTTGGTCTTATCCACTACCCCCATAGCAGCCCTGGTGAGCTTATCTTCGGTGCTGACAATTTTCTTTAAGAGTCTGCTGTTATGGTGCTGGAGCTTTTCGGCGGCTTTGACGGCATCGCGGAGTTTTCGGGGATTGGACTGTACAGTGTATTTCTGAGCCTCGCGGGTCAATTGGCATATCCTGCGTTCGTTTTCGGCAACGGCCTTGTCAAGTCTTTCCAAACGGGTATCGATACCGATGATATGTCTGTAGCGATCAGCCGAATCAGCGGACGCCTTTTTCTTAGCGGATGTCGGCAGTTTGGCAACCGAATTACGGGTCTCCTGTAATCTGGCGATATGGCCGTTTCGGATCCTGTGAGCCTTGGCGCGCAGTTGCGTCATTTTTTGAGTGAGCCAGCCCTCGGCGGGAAGGATCTTTCTCAGTTGCTGTAAAATCTCCCTTGCTTCTTCAGGATGCTTATCAAGTGTTTTGGCCTCTCGCCGAACGTGTCGCATCTTTTTGGTTAACCGATTGGACAGACGCTTGTCCTTATAGAGATCGCTCATATCATGTTTAATATCTCGAACGAAGGGACGACTGTACTGCAGTTTCGGGTAATTGTGATGACGGTGAGACAGAAACGATAAAATGCCTACGACCAGGGCTACTATCATTACAGTCAGAATAACCTCACGATCAAGCGGTAGATGTAGCCCGAGCACTTTGGCGATTAGTATGCTTGCCCCAAGGGCAATACCGGCGCCGGCCCAGGAGCCGCCGACCTGGCCAATGGCCTGGTACATGACAAAGGCCAGAACAATGATTGCAAAGCCTACGGCAATTGGCCCTAAATGCCTTATGGAGAGTCCATTGGCCTGTTCCCACCAGACGAGTCCGACAGCCAAAGCAAAACCAATTGTCGCCGACATTGCGATGGCGGGTCTCTGCTGGCCGAAACGTTTACCGAGAACCGCGTAGCACACAGAGGTAAAAAAGGCAAAGGCTAAAACAAAATCCGGCAGTAAAGTTTCAAACAACTGGCCGATGCCCAGGTTTTCAAAGGGATTGACAAGCCTCATACGGGACCTGATGGGGCTACTAGTATTTAATTGTTTTGTTTTTTACGCAAGCCCAGCAATAGGATGAGCTGGGCTTGCGATCAATGGTGATAAGAATGAATCTGACTGAATTCGTGAGAAAGAATGATATCAAGTGTAAAGACGGCGAGGAATTCAGCCACAGCCCGAAGTTTTTCAAGATGAAGGAATTCGAGAGAACTCGTCACATCGTATACGCAGTCCCGTTCCTTGAGTCCGAGACATACAAGGTCAAAGAATTAGATGTGTCGCTGGTGGGATTTATAGAGGAGAAATGGGACAAAAAGTCAAAGACGACAAAGAGGAAATTCTTTATTAACAGGTCGTTTGCGTATGCCGACTTGCCGGAGGATGTTGAGACTATCGAGGATTCCGTAGATGCAGGCGAGACCCTCGACGAGGCAATAGAGATCATGGAAGCTGAAAGGCAGCGCTTTGAATTCTTCAAGAAGTTCGATCTGATTGATACCGGAAGGTATTGGCTGAACAGGGAGTCGAAACGCTGCATTGTGGACGATGGGAAAGTGGTCATCATAGACTGAGCGTATTCGATAAGGGGTGATGAGAATGCGAAGCGTATATATCGGCAGAACCAAGGACACGAGAATCACAAAGAGTGCGAAGTTCTTCAATCTCTATATCGAGGTCTTCAACTGGTATTTTGAGATAATCCTCTGAGGCTCACACTATGTTGTTGGGTGGACTGTCACTTGGAGGTAGTTGCGCAGATTTATATACTCAGGCCTCTCAGAGGTATCGCGGAGGTGATATTCATGGCAAGAGGAAGACCGTTCAAGTGCCCCTACCCCGGCTGTGGTTCTACGGATACGGTGAGCAAGGGAGTTAGGAAAACGAAGATGATGGGAGCTCGCAAAATCAAGCTCTGTAAGAATTGCGGCAGGAAATTCACGCCAAAGAACCAGAAGCCCACCTAACGGAATGCCGCGGAATAATGGACATCAGAAAACTCGCCGCCGATATGACCGCCGCCGTCCAGCAGTTCTTCACGAAGGCAAAACGGTTCTACTACCTGGTCATGCTACTTGGCCGCCGCTGCCCGAAGTGCAACGGACCGTTGACCATGACGGTTGCAGGCCGGTGCACGTGCCGCTCGTGCCGGTATGAGTTTGATCCGACGGTGGTATTTCAAAGGTGCCTGCATTGTGGCGGGACGGCGGTGCTGCGAGTGAGACGATATCAATGCAGCGATTGCGGCAATGATATCACTTCGATGTTCTTGTTCGAGGGGGTCGCATTTGATACCGACTACTTTCGCAAGAAGATGAGCGAATCCCGCCAGCGGAAAAAGGAACAAAAACAGCGGGTTCAACAAATGCTGTCGGAGTGTCGGTCTGAGCCGTTGAGTCTTGATGTGGCTGACCTGAGTTCCGTGCCCGGTCTTATTGGAGCGTTGAATAGCCTGACAAAAGACCTTGAGGCATCCATACCTCCTGAATTGAGAAACCAGTTTGACCTGAGCCGCTATCAGCAGCACATTACCTCCCATGTGGGAGCACAGCCAAAAGACTTGAGGGCCATTCCACCGCTCACAGAAAACCTGCGATTGGATCTGATCTGGAAGTTCATAGCCGCGATATTCTTAGATCATGCCGGGTTAGTGAGTGTCAACCAACAAGACCAGACCATATGGGTGATGAGATATGATGACCGAGAAGGACAAGACATTCCTGGAAACCCTGAAGAAGCTGATGGATTCGAAGGACCTGCGGGTAGAGCTCAAGCCTGGTGAGCCGAGCTATATGATTCTAAAAGGAACATACGGTGAGAAGATGCATAAGAGCTTTGGCGTCACGAGACAGGGAGTACGATGGCGATTCCATCATCTGTTTAGCCAAGCATACGTGGAGGCGTTCGAGACCATACTGTTCATCGAGAAGGTCTTTGGCACACAGCTTCGTGATTACGCGATCAGAATAAGCAAAGAACGATATGCATTGAGACAAAAGGCCCTGCAAACAGGTTTTCAAGATCGGACGAGTACAAGGCAGTCCGATTACCTATGAAACCGAAAAACTTAAATAGGCATGCCTATTTCCCTCCTCAATACACACTAAAATGCAAATCTTTCAGCTATGAAATGACTTGCAGTGGGAAGTCCCGCACATAAAAGCACCGGGCTTCGGCCCGCATCATTATGAAGCGATTCCCCGACGAGAAAAGCGGATTGGCGTAAGCCAGCCGCACATTTTCTTAGATGGTTCTCTCAACCGATTTTCCAGGATCTCTGTCGACGAGAGCCTGTTTTCTATAAAAGTTTAGAAGTAACACGAATTGTACCGAGATGGCACGCTCTTTTAGCGTAGAGCGTGCCATCGCCTTCTAATGAAATGGAGGTATTCAAAATGGAAACTGTAATACAAGCAAAAGTCAGTAAAAGATTACTGTCCAAAGCCGACAGGCTTTTCACAGGCACACTGGATGGCAGGATCATCGAAATCCTGCAGAACGCCAGACGCGCAGGTGCAGCGGAAGTGACAATCACAAATCAAGATGAACTGATCACAGTCCGTGACAACGGCAGTGGAATCGAGGATTTTTCAAAGCTGCTCGATCTTGGAGATTCGGACTGGGATGACGCAATGGAAAAGGCCGAAGATCCCGCAGGTGTCGGAGTATTTTGCCTGGCGCCGCGGCAAGTGACTATCAGCAGTGGCAACAAGAAGGTCTGTATAACCGAGAAGGCATGGACAGGCGAGCCGATTCCAATCCTGGAGAATGGCAATTGCCCAAAAGGAACATCGCTTATCTTCAAGGATGAGCCGTGGGATCTTGCCGCAGTGGAAAAGCACGCTGTCTTTACGGGCCTGAGAGTTACCGTTGACCGTAAGCAATGTGCGAGAGAGCAATTCTGCTCGGACAAAGCTATCAACTATCTTACTCTCGGCTACAAGGTCGAAGTACGCGAGAAGAAGACTCTCAACAGATGGCACGAGTATTTCAGGCAGGGATACTATTCCAAAGATATCCTGGTCAATTTTCACGGACAGGTAATTGCTTTCAAGTATTCGCCTGTGACCGATGAGCACCTTGGCTTTTTGGTGGATTTGACCGGAGATGCTACGGATATAAGGCTGATGCTGCCGGCAAGGACAATGCTCGTTGAGAACGAGGCTCTTGAGCAGCTTAAAGCGATTATAGAAATCGAGGCCTATCTTCATATACAAAGACGAGGCTCTCACAGACTTCCCTTCGCCGAATACAAGCGCGCCAGAGAGCTTGGTGTCAAACTGCCCGAGGCCGAGCCCGTATTCGATGTGGGCCTTCTCAGCGGCGATACACCCGAGCCCATAGAGGTAACGATGCCAAAGGATTTACCATTGGCCAAGTGTTACCGATTCGACGGCAACTATCAGGGTGTTTGTGATACCGATGACTCAAATGCACATTTGTTAGCGGCAATTGGCAAGTTCAATGAACCTTTTGTACCTGTGAGCATTTCGCGGTTCTATGATGGATACAGCTGGGCCGATCTGCCTACTGTGGACAAAGTCGAGGTGAAGTTAGGCAAAGAGCTCGGCCGGGGCTGGCCGTGGTCCGCAGTGCTCGTGGCCGTTCAGTCCATAAGGATTACAGCGCAGACCAGCGACGGCAAGGTATTCGACTCGGATGTGGTCATGGCCGTACTAGCTCCAGAGACAGTCGAGTGGCCCTGGCACCGAGCTGAACAAGTTTTTCTGATGCCCGAGGCCCGAGAGCAACTGAGTGCATCGCACATATGGTTTCATCTTGGCGG
>JADHXR010000211.1 GCA_016782865.1 Phycisphaerae bacterium | reverse complement strand
CCATGTTGTGGCTCTTGTAAATCTTGGGCTTTGGCGCAGCCAGGCTGGCCATGATGACAGCCGAGCCTTTGGAGCCGTGGGCATAGTCGGCGTAGGTCTCCCAGCAGCCCGTAATGTGCCGCGAGAAGGCCAGCAGCTTTGTGCCGTCCGCAAAGGTGTATTCCACTGTGTAGTGGTCGAACTGGTTGCCCGCCTGCTCAAAGCAACGGCCGCCGAAGCCCTGGGCCGAGACCGGCCACGCACCTTTGGTCCAGCAGGCCACGTCGATATTGTGGCAGTGCCAGTCGATGAAGAATCCCGACGAGACCCAGGTGAAGCTGTTCGGATGCTGGAGTTGGAAGGCCACCTCGTTGGCGCCGGCGGGCAACGGCGGACAATGGACCGGACCGTGCACCCGATAGATGCGCAGTGTGTGGACGTCGCCGATAACTCCATCGTGAATCCGCCCGATCACCTGCTGTCGGGCCTCGGAGTGACGCCACATGAAGCCAACGCCGACTTTCAGATTCTTGCGCTCGGAGGCCCCGGCGACCTTGAGCCATCGGCGGACGGCGGGCCCGTCGGTCGCGAAGGATTTTTCGGCGAAGACATTTATACCCTTCTTGACGGCGTACTCAAAATGCAGCGGGCGAAAGGCTGCGTGAGTGGTCAAGAGCACGACGTCGCCCGGCGACAGAGTGTCTATCGCTTTCTTATAGCCGTCGAAGCCGACGAACCGGCGTTCGGGCGGCACATCGATCTTGTCCTGAAAATCTCTCGTCAGATTCTTGATGCTGCTTTGGAGCCGGGGCTCGAAGAGGTCGGCCATAGCGTACAGCTTCACCGGGCCGCCTGTCGCCGATAGCGCATCGGCCACTGCACCGGTCCCCCGGCCCCCGCAACCCACCAGGGCCAGTTTAATCGTCGAGTTTCCGGCGGCGTAACATCGGGGCCCGATCACGCCGGCCAAGGCTGAGGCAGCGACGAGATGCCCGGACGATTTCAGGAATTGGCGGCGCGATTTTGAGGCCGCGCCGGCTTTAGTCTCTGATTTGCTCATAGCAAGCTCCCATTATATTTCTTTCTTTCGTTCTGTTCAGCCGGCGCCCCCGTCAAGAAAATGCATGCGCTCGGACATCAAACTAACATACCAGTATCTTCGGCAATTTCAAGGATTCATCCTGTTGCCTTCGTATGCTGAGTCAATAACCACGCTCGGAGGACATGGCTTCAGTTTGCCCGCTGGAGGGGTTGACAAATGGAATCCGCTGGGGCGGATACTGTTTCAATAGATCCCTCGGCCACGCTCGGGATGACAAAGTCAAGCGAAGCATGTCTTGAATCAGTCCATACTGTCTTGTCATTCCGAGCGAAGTCGAGGAATCTGCTAAACAATCGCCGCGAAGCGGTTCAACTATGACCACCCCTGAAGGATGTGGTTTTCAGGTTTCAATAAGACGGAGTTGGCAGGATTGCTTCTCATCATTCCGGCGACTTTCTTTCAGTCGAGCCAGAAAAATATGAGAAAATTTCATTTTCTCCTTGACGCATTTCGATATACTGTTATAGTTACATATAACAGTAGTGCTTTTTAAGGAGCTTTGACTATTTTCATACGGATCGAACCATCTTCGTCAGTGCCGATATACCGGCAGATCATCGACCAGATAAGGTATCAGGTGGTCACCGGCCGGCTTAAGGAAGGCGACAAGGTGCCCAGCGTGCGGGAACTGGCGAGCAGGCTGGCGGTCAATCAAAATACAATCCTCAAGGTTTATAACGAGCTTTGCCGCCAGAACGTGCTCAAGGTGGAGCGGGGCGACGGCACGTACGTTTCTTCCAGTAAGCAGAGCATCTCGGTCGCCGAGAGGAAGAAAGCGGTCGCGAGCGTTCTGCGCGAAGCCGCTACCCTGGCGGTCCAACTGGAGCTCCCGGTCGAGCAGGCCGGCGAGCTGCTGCGGAAAGAATACCAGAATATCGTCTCGCAAAAGGCCGGTCGGGGAAAAAAATGATGCAGACAGGATATAGCTGATAATTCATCTTTGTCAATCCTGTCAGAAATAAAGACGGGTCCGTCGGAGAAGTGATATGTTTCGAATGCTGTTGTGGAAAGAATGGCGTGAAAACCTCTGGAAGCTGTGGTTTTGCGGGGCGGCCAGTGTGGTATTCACAGTCATGCTTTTCAGGATACGAATCGTACCGGACGTCAGCAATTGCATATTGATCTCACTTATTCAGATGTTTGTCGTTCCAGTGGTCTACGCGCTGGACATTTTCTCCGGAGAAGTAAGCAACCGGACGATACACTTGCTCTTCAAAATACCGGTCAAACGATGGATGATCTTCTTCAGCAAGTATCTAGTCTCGGCTCTCGGGATGGCCCTGATATTCGCGATAAGCGCCGTTCTGATGGAATTGATGGCTCACGGCAGGGAGGCACGGATTCTGTTCCTCTTGAAAACCAATTTGCTATGTGGGACAGCCGGGCTGTTCCTTTTCACATGGTTCTGCGCTTTTGGCTGTCAGAGCCGGAGTGAAGCCGGTTCTCTGGTAGCCATGTTTGGCGTCTTTGTCGGTTGGGGAATCGCCTTCTTCTGGGCTACAACATGCGAGGTTTCCTGGGCTGTGCCATTCACGCCGTATTCTCTTGCCAAGCTTACCCAGAGCAGCCCTGTCGTAGCGATTATCTTGCAGAGCCTGATCTCTGCGGCGGTTCTTGCCATAGCCTGTCGCAGATACGTTGGCATCAGGAGGTATCTATGAGGACCAGCGCCATCATCCATCAGCAGATTTGTCAACTCAGATGGCACCTGCTGGCCTGCGCGGGACTGATAATGGTCCTGCCGATAGAGGAAGCTGTGGTCGGTCTGTGGGAAGGCGACGGATTTCACAGCATTCGGATGGTGTACGCAGTTATCACGTTCAGCCCCCTGCTTGCGGGTCTTATCGCCTGCGCAAATGTCCAAGGTGATCTGAGTGAGAAGCGCTATATCTTCTGGCGGTCCAAGCCCGCGAACGTGAAGAAATTGATGGCCCTCAAGTTCTTCGTAGGTTTGACCCTCTCCTTGACAATCGTGGCATGCCCGCTCGTATTTGCACTCGTGAGCACCGCTCTCTGCGGCGAAGACTTGGGCTGGCAGACATTCAAGCACTACGTGCCGGTCCCCATCGTTGTGGCGATGATGACATACAGCTTGTGCTTCGGATGCAACGTGCTTGTGCGCAACACCGCACGCTCATGGCTCATCGGGTTGTTTCTGGCCGGCTTCGCGTTGGTGATTCCATTGATGCTTCCTCTGGGTTTCAAGGATGTCGTAACTGATATTGGGTTCCGGGCGTTTGGATTCTATCCGGCGACAATATTTGTCACATCAGTGGCGGCTTTTGTGTTCGCTCTTTACGCGGCTCAGCACGATTGGCATTTGAAGACGAATCTCCGGGAACTGCTATGGGTAGGAACCGGACTGGTTTTTCTCTTACTGATACTGTTCAGCAGCCAGGTTGCCAACATCAGAGTATTAGATGAAAAGGAAGTCGATGGGTCCCGATGGGCACAGGGTACACTGGACAAGGTCGGAGACCGGCTGATATTCGAGGGCCTAAATTATGTTGACGTTGGCAAGAGAGATATCTCACTGCATGAGATAGTTTCAAATGGAGCTAGCGTTGTAAATCCTCCGCTCTATGGAAACACTGGCATGAATTCACAGGGGCATCAGGTCATCTATGGTCCAAGGGCGAAAGGTTACATAACCACAAGCTACCCTCGACGCCTTAATGCTCTTTACATGGACACGGAAGATGGCACGTACCACTTTGGCATTATAGCGTATTTCCGGCTGGAAGGAGAAGGAAGTCGGAAGGAGAAGGTCCATGAAAAAGTCTATCTGAGAAGCTACAAGCTTGTCGGAAATTCGTGGAGGGTGGTCGACGAACTCAACATATCCGATTTCATTGGCGACAGGGTGAATTATCTTCGCATGGCGATGCGGCTCATCGACAACACACTGGTCGCGTGCGTAAATCAAAGTTACGTCGTGGCTGATGTAACCGACCCGGGTGACTTGAGGCTGATTGACAAGAGACTCGACGCGTTGAAGGGCAATTGGTCGTTGAGACACATGGATCTGCAGAGCGAGTTTGATATACCTATCATACCGGTTGAAGGAATCAGCATAGAAGAAAGAATAAAGCTCAGCATCGATCTGAGGTATCGATTTTCCTATTTTCGCAACGACATCTACAAATCCTCCATGGTCGATACCCATAATGGCAAGATCGCCTTCTTTTCCGTTTCCGAGCAGGGTGTTGCCTGGTTTGATGTGATCCGCTGGGACCAAAAGACCGCCTACTGCAAGTTCACCAGCGTGCGCCCTTTCACGATTTTGGAGGGCATGATCTGGGCGGCTTCCAGTCTTCATGACCGCACGTTTGTCGAGAACGGAAAGCTGTACTTGTCTCGACAGAACACGTTGTTAGTTTTTGATGTTCGGGTAAGTCGCGGGATACGAAAGCTCGGGCACTTTGTCCGCATGGATTGGAACATTGAAGATATCGCAGTGTTGGACGACGGTAACATGCTGCTAAGCGCCCAGTGGCTTGATTATATGGGTGCAGGCCACTTTGAAGTTCGAAAGAGATATCTGTGTCTTCTGAAGAATCCCAAGTAAGGAACCGCAAAATGACTGAGCCGGCAATAAAGATCGAAGGTTTGCACTTTTCCTACGGCAAGAAGCACGTGCTCAAGGGGGTGGACCTGGAAGTGCCGAAAGGCTCGATATTCGGCTTTCTCGGCAGGAACGGGGCTGGCAAGACGACGATGATAAAGACGTTGCTCGGACTTCAAAAACCTCAGGCTGGCAGATGCCTTGTCGGCGGGCTCGACAGCGTCACCGACACGCTCGAAGTGCGAAGAAGAATCGGTTTCATGGCTGAGGACCAGCAGATGTACGGCTGGATGACGGTCAGTCGGATAATCAAGTGGGTGGCTGGGTTCTACCCGAACTGGGACGACAAGTTCGTCGACGAGTTGGCCGAGGTGCTCTCGCTGCCCAAAGACGCAAAGGTCAAAGCGCTTTCCAAGGGCCAGAATTCGAGCCTCGCACTGCTCCTGGCACTAGGGCACAGGCCCGATATTGTGATTCTGGACGACCCGACGCTCGGGCTCGATCCGATAGCGAGGAAAGACTTCCTGCGGCATGTGATCGACTTGTTGCAGAGCAACGGCGTGACGGTATTCTTTTCGAGTCACCTGCTCTATGAGATCGAACCTGTTGCCGATCACATCGCGATACTCAACGACGGTGTGATCATCAAAGCGTGCAAGACCGAGCAGCTCAGAGAGAGCGTTCGCAAGTTTGCTCTGACGCCCGCGCCCGGGGCTGACTTCAGCCAGGTGCCGGGAATTCTCGATGCGCTCAAGGTCGGCGAAAGTGTTTCAATCGCGATCGACGGTTGCGACCCTGCCAAGAAGGCCCGCCTCAAAGAGATGTCGGCCAACGGCATGACCGAGACCGCCCTGAATCTCGACGAGATCTTCGAGGCCTATGTGATCGGCAACAGAGGCCGGGAGCTCACGGCACACTGAGCCACGATGCAATTCTTCAACAGGCCCACTGTCTCACAGATGCCAGCCGTCGCGATATTGGATGTGAAGCAGCTCGTTGGCGGCGTCGTTGTTCTTGAACTTCACGTTCTTCGCATCCCACACCAAATTCTGATCCTTCGCTCGAATTGCGACCATACCCAGAAGGACCATCTCGGTCAGTGAGCCGCCGTACTCGAAGCTCGAGCTGGCCGGCTTGCCGTCTTTGCAGGCGCGCAACCAGTCGCCTTCATGGTTGCCCCTGACTACTCTCGGGATTGTTTTTTCAGGCTGCTTGTATTCGCGCATTTTTGCTTCGGGGGTGATTCGCAATCCGCCGGCGCCGTGTGAACCGTGCATTATACAGCCTTTGTCGCCGATAATGAGGGCGCCGCTGCCCGGCAGTTTTCGGCCTTTCTCGAATTCATCCGGAATCGGAGGCAGAATCCGGCCGTCGGTCCAGGTCAACTTGACAGGCGGCCTATTGCCTCGCGCGGGGAATTTGTATCGAACGATGGACGCTCTGGGGAAAGTCTCCGAGCTGACCTCTTTGCGCCAATGGGTCGAGGTCGCCTGGACGCTCTCGGGAGAGCCGAGATCCAGGGCCCAGAACGCCGGGTCGATTATGTGGCAGCCCATATCGCCCAGAGCGCCGGTTCCGAAATCAAGCCATGCCCTCCATTTGAGCGGGTGATATTCAGGATGGTAAGGCCTGTACGCCACGGGGCCGAGCCACAAATCCCAGTCGAGCGATTCGGGCACAGGCGGCGTATCTTCGGGTCTTGCCCTGACGGCAAAATCCGACCAGGGATCGCCGCCGACCGGTCTGTCGGTCCAGGCAAAAACCTGGGTGACATCCCCGATCGCGCCGTCGGCGAGCCATTCCTTCAACATGCGGATCTGCTCGGAGGAGTGCCCCTGGTTGCCCATCTGGGTCTGGACCCTGGCTTCGCGTGCGGCCTCGGTTATCTTGCGGGCCTCGTAGACTGTGTGCGTCAACGGTTTCTGGCAGTAAATATGCTTTCCCCTTTTCAGGGCCTCCATGGTTATCACGGCGTGCGTATGGTCGGGCGTGGCAATCACCACCGCGTCGATATCCTTCTGCTTATCGAACATGATACGGTAATCCTTGTACGCCTTCGCCTTCGGGTACCGTTTGAAGGTCCCGGTGGCATACTTACTGTCGACGTCGCACAGGGCGACGATATTCTCACGTTCGCATTGTCTGAGGTTGCCCCCGCCCATTCCGCCGATGCCAATACCGGCGATATTCAGTTTGTTGCTGGGCGGATTTGCCCCCAGGACATGACCGGGAACGAAATGAAAAGAAAATGCGGTCAGAGCGGTATTCGAGAGGAATCTCCGGCGAGATATTGCGCTTTTGACATTGTTTTTCATGAGCGTGTCTCCAAATTCGTCAATTGCTTCATGTTATCGGCATAGGTTCAGGGTATTGTATTCTATCCCAAGATGTCATGCAATTCTCAACTTTTCACTTATGGGTGTGACTTGAAAATGAAGAAGAGGAAGGCATGGCCGGCCTTTGGAACCGATGATGCGGGCGCATTGTTGCCGAGCAGCAACGGCGGCGTGTAATACTTAGCACTGCGCACCTGGATCAGTCACAGGCTATTTGTGGTCTGCCCTGCTCGTCCCAGCCGCGTTTTTCGTAGTATAGCGCGAGCATCTTTTCGTATTCCTCCTTGTTGCAGACCTTGCCGGCCAGCGGGCCGCTATGGATGGGGATGAACGTTCGCGCCGGAGGATAGTCATCGCCTCGAGTTGCACCGAGTTTACAGTTGATGGCCCGCGTCATATCGTACATGTGTTGCGACTTGACCAGCAGATCGTCGAGGCTGTACTGCCTGCCCACGACCGCGCTGTACAGTCTGGCGTAGAAATCCTCGTGGAAGCCCAGTTCGATCCAGGGCAGCCGGCAGACGCCGAACATGTCGAACAATGAGCGGATGTGTTGATGGTGGATTACCAGATCGACCTTCTCTGCGATACCCCAGTCGGCACCCATCTCGAGTTCCTTGCCTACGGTCCACGCCCTGGTGTGGTGGGCGCCGATATCGCTAGTGCCATAGGCGAGTGCCATCGAGCTTGCGCCCCGGCAGTCGTAGGCCGACTGTTCGAGCCCCTTTACGTGCAGCACGATGGGGCTCAGTTGAGGCCAGCGTTCGAGCACACCCTTGGCCCCCAGGGCGATGGTCGCGCCGATGGATTCGCACCTGGCGATCTGCTCGATAAGCTCCATTATACGATCATCGTCGCCCCATGCTATCGGTTTGCCGTCCAGGTCATCGAGCGTCAGAAGGTCCTTTTCATAGCCTTCGATAACAGCGGCAATCAGGTTTCCAGTCGATATCGTATCGAGGCCAAGGTCGTCGCAGAGATAGTTTCCGCGCAGAATGCTCGCGAAGTTATCGACGCCGAGATTAGAGCCAAGCATCGCCGCGGTTTCGTATTCGGGGCCTTCGGTGACGGTGCCGGCCCATTTGCCTTCTTTGACAAGATTGATATTGCCGCAACACATCGGACATCCGAAGCAGGCGGTGTTGCCGATCTTATGGCCCGCCAGCATTGTCTTGCCGTTGATACTCTTTGATTTTTCCCAATGCGTGTCGCGGAAATTGTACGTGGGCAGAATCCCCATCACATTGGCATAGTCGATCACACCCATCAGCCCCTGTTTCTGCCAATGGCCCATCATGTCGTGGGCGCCGAGTTCCTTATACGCCTGCTCGGAGATCTCGATGACCTTATCGATATTGTCCACGGGCAAATCCCGATGTCCCCGCGCCGCGATTGCCTTGAGATTCTTGCTTCCCATAACCGCACCGATACCGGTCCGGCCTGCGTTTCGGCTCCAGTCGCTGGTAACACATGCAAAACGCACGAGGTTCTCACCCGCCACGCCGATAGAGGCGACCCTGACGTCGTGATCGCCGAGCATATCCCGAATCCTTCCTTCGGTCTCAAGGTTTCCTTTGCCCTTCAATTCCGGGCACGGCACTATGGAAATGCGATCGTCGTCGATGAACAAATAGCTCAACTGCTCGGCCTTTCCAACGACCGCAACGGCGTCATAACCGGCCTGGCGCAATTCGACGCCGAAGCCGCCGCCCATGCTGGAGTCCCCGAACAATCCGGTCGCGGGAGAAATCGATGCGAATGAATTCTTTCCCGAACTGGGCAGGTAAACGCCGGTCAGGGGTCCGGCCGCTACGACGAGCATGTTCTCAGGCCCCAGCGGATCGAAAGGGCTGTTCTTTTCGAGGTTGTCCCACAAGAGCTTTATCGCGAAGCCTCTTCCGCCTATGTAGCTGGCGATGAACTCATCGTCGATCGCCTCAGTCCTACTCGCCCCGCTGGTCATGTCAATGTGGAGTATCTGTCGAAAATATCCGCCGTTATGCTTGTTCATCTTCGACCTCCTTTGCCGTCGCGGCCTTCGGCTGCGTTGTTGTCGGCGTAGTGCAGGCGTTTCGGCTTGCCGCCCTCGGTGTACTCTATTTCCTTCATGTGCGTATAAGAGAGCACATTGTTGAGCCGATGGGCCTGGCCGAACACATGCTCGGGCATGAATAATATCGCGCCGGTCGGACACATCTTGACGCATTGCGGCCGGCCATTGTCTTCGCACAGATCGCATTTGAGCGGTACATCAATATCCGGGTGAATATACATCGCGCCAAAAGGACAGGCGTCCACACATGCGTGACATCCGATGCAGTCGTCGTGGCGTATTCTCACCACGCCGTTGCGCCTGTATATCGCGTCGGTCGGGCACGCCGACATACACTTCGCATCCTTGCACTGATTGCACACCACGGGCATGCGCACCACCGGATGCGGGTATATGGTAGTCACTCTTATTCTGGCTTTCTTGGGATTATTTGCCCGTTGCCTGTGTATGGCACAAGCCATTTCACAGACGCGACAGCCGGAACATCTTTCCGGCACTACTGCTATCTTGCGTCGCATAAATTGTTCCTTAACGCCCCATAAATATGGAGTACACGGGTACATAAGTGCATTTAGACTGCACGGTCATTGTACCAAACAGCCGGTGAAAAACCAAGGGGCTACGACAATTTGCCGGCCGCGCAAACGCCTATTGTCTTTATCGACTACTCGACTGTAACGCTCTTGGCGAGATTTCGGGGTTTGTCTACGTCATGGCCACGGAGAACGGCGGCGTGGTAGGCCAGCAATTGCAGGGGTACTACGGTCAGCATCGGCTGGAGAAACTCGGGAGCATCGGGAATGGTGATCAGATGGTCGGCGTGTTCGGCGATGTTTTCGTCGCCTTCGGTAGCGACTACGATTGTCCTGCCCCCACGCGCTCTGACCTCGGCGATATTGCCCATGATCTTGTCGTACTGAGGCCCGGCGGTGGCGATAAATACCGCCGGCATACTGTCGGCGATCAGAGCGATCGGCCCGTGCTTCATCTCCGCAGCGGGCAGACCCTCGGCGTGGATGTAGCTGATTTCCTTGAGCTTCAAGGCCCCTTCGAGGGCAACCGGGTAATTGAAGCCGCGGCCCAGGAAGAGCCAGTTGTCCTTATCGACATTCGCTGCGGCTATTTCCCTGATCCGGCCGGATTGTGCCAGAATTGTGTCGATCTTGTCCGGGATCTTTGCGAGTTCCTTAACGTGTCTGCCGGCATCGCTGCTGCTGATGTGTCTTCTTCGGCCCAGCTCGATTGCCAGCATTGTCAGGACCGCCACCTGGCCCGTGAACGCCTTTGTGCTGGCGACACCAATCTCCGGGCCGGCGTGCAGATATATTCCGGCGTCCGTGGTTCTGGCGATAGACG
>JADHXR010000076.1 GCA_016782865.1 Phycisphaerae bacterium | reverse complement strand
CTGCAAATATGGCCGGCGCGACGACGCAGTTCCGCATCGCCAATACCGGCTGGTCCTCCGGCGAGCAATGGGATGGAATCCTCTTCGGCGTCGCGATCTCGAACGTGAAGCTGGACCCGGACAGCTTCGCCCTTCTGACAGCCGCCGAGCCCGACAAGCTCAGCGGTCTGTCGGACATCACCGTTGTTGACGATGCCATCGTCAGCCTTCGGTATGACGACACCGAGTACGTGGTCGCCAATGAGGATCTGATGCTGGGTACGACGACCCGTTGGTACATCGTCGATGGTGTGAAAACACTGTGGGTCGAAGGCGACCCGGCCCCGGCGGACACTGTGAGCGGAACGTCGAACGCTAAGGAAGGCGATGTAGGCTCCAATGCCGATAACTTCCTGTTCAGTTTGGACGGGGCCACCAACATGTCGTCCATCGACGGGATTGACTTTCAGGAGACGATCTTTCCGATTCTGACCGACACCATCTTTGTGTTCGAGCGGGGCGGCAACGACGCCGGAACGTGGCAGGCGATTCTTGCCGATGGTTCGCTTGGAGAACCGGTCACATTAGATAAAGCCTCGAATGGAGGTCCGTATGCCGACACGGGAATCGCCGTTGGTACCCCGATTCAGAACGCCTTCGGTGTGGTCTTCAAAACGGTCGAACCCGCGCAGGGTGTCCGTATTACTGCCTCTGGACACGACACGCTTAGTATTTCAATCCCGAGGCCGGTACCTCTCCAGATTCCCATGACCTCCGTCGCACCGATTATCGACGGTGAGATGGATGCTATCTGGGATGACGTCGAGGAAACGCAATGTCGGATTACCAACATTGTCAATGCCGACAGTGCCACGCCCGAGGGCCCGAACGACCTGTCTGCCACGTTCAAGGCTATGTACGATGCTGATAATATCTACGTCTTCGTGGCTGTTAAAGACAGTTTCATCAACGGCACGATCTCCGACTACACGGATGACGGCGTTGAGATCTTCTTCGATGGCGACAACAGCAAGGGTGCGACATACGACGGCGTCAACGACACCCAGATCCGTATCACCGTGGACGATGTGAATCTGCCGGATACCGATAGCTCGATCTCCAAGGAAGGGACGGCCTTCAAGGTCATCCTTACCGACTCAGGCTACAACATCGAAGCCTCCTTCCCGCTGGATGTGCTGCAAATAACTCCGGGCAACGTCTTCGGATTCGAAATGCAGGTCAATGACAATGATGCTAACGGTCGTGAAACCATCATGCGTTGGTTTAGCAACAACAATGATTCCTGGCGAGACGCCAGCCTGTTTGGGCAAGCCGTGCTTGTGGACCCCCTCAAGAAGAATCTGGTGGCACTCTGGGACTTGGATGAGGGTTCCGGTACGACAGCCGCTGACGGCTCTGGTAACGGTCTTGACGGCATGGTCGAGGGCGCTCCCGCGTGGACCAGTCCGGGCTGGGACGGTACCGGTTCGTGTATGCAATTCGGTGGCGATAGCGATCGAATCACAGTTGAGTCGTTCGACGTGATGGGCAGCGGTATTACCCTGGCAGCCTGGGTCTATCCGATCACCTTCATGGACGACGCTCGGATGATTTCCAAATCGGAAGGCGGATCGACCAACCTTCACTACTGGGCGATGGTTCTCAGTGGTACCGGCGAAGATAACCTTCAGTTCCGTCTGCGAACGGATGTCGGCAACACGACCTCGTATTTGTCTGCTGAGGGCACGGAATTGTCGGCCAATGAATGGACCCACGTGGCGGTGACTTGGGACGCGGCCGATCCTGTCATGCGCCTGTATAAGAACGCCGTCGAGATTGACAACGCCAGTAAAGACGGAACTATGGTGGCCACGGGCGACGGCGTGAAGATTGGCATCGGCAACCAGTCGATCAGTGCTCTCGCTCAGGGTCCGGGCATGGTCTTCCAATTTCCAGATGCCCCAGATCTACCAGCTCAAACCGGGCGCCACCGCTATCGAAACCACCTCCCGTGAAGCCACTCCGCCGGCGAACCACGTGGACGCCCCGCGACCGCGCACCTCTCACCAGCGGAAATACGTCGGGACAGGCGACTTCCTGACCGTCGTCGCCCCGGTCGCGGTTCAGGCCCGGGCAAAGGCCTTTGGCGCCACTGTCAACGGCGAGTACGTGCTGCTTTCTCCCAAGCCCCTCAAGGTCGATGAGAACGGGCTTCGGTTCCATGGCACCGCCGCCTATGCCCGCCCAAACCAGTTGGCGCTCTTCGAGGGCACGCTCTTGGCCCTCAATGGAATGGCCATCCGTCGCGACGGCGGCGAGTTCGGCATCAGCGCCAGCCAGCAGGCCAATGGCACACTCGCCGGCAGGATCGTGGGGCGTTCTGGCGGAACGATCAGATTGACCCCACCGGTAGGCTTTGATACTTCGCGTTGCCAAGTCAAGGTCAACGGTGCCGTCGTCCCCCACAAGCTGGAGAGCGGCGCGATTCGCTTCAATGTACACATATCGCAATCCGAAGCACCCAAGAGCTACACGATAATCGCCGGCCAGTGAGCGGGAATGGGTCATGCGAATAAGAAAACGATTAAGTAGACGTTCATCATAGGAGAAAACCTGATGAAGCTGAGATTCTTTTTTATCTGTGTGTGCGGTCTGGTGTGGAGTGCGGTTTTGCCATGTTATGCTGCACAACCGTGGCTTGGCGCCGTGGGCGATCGGACCGTGGTCTGCTGCAGCCCGAAAGCCGATGCGCTGGTTCGGCGTGCGGCAGAGCGGGTACTGGCCGAACTCCGCAAGGTCCGTCCGGGGGCCATTTTGCTCGATCCCGATGCACTGGCGACCGACTATGCAACTCTGGATGCCAACCACGTCATTTGCGTCGGCCAGTGGGGTGATAACCAGGTTCTTCGTATGACCTGGGGGTACTGGGCCAACTCGCGAGAGGAGCGTGACTGGAAATCAAAGGGCGAGCGTCGGGCCATCGAGCTTACGGACCTCTGGAAGAAGGAGATTCCTGCTCAAGCATGGCGTTGGCAGCATGACTTCTTTGCTTTCGGCTACGGCGACTTCGACGGCGCCGATGTGGGGTATGTTCAGACTGTTCGTAACCCGTTTCCGATACTGCTGCGCACCGTGCCTGGTCAGACAGTCTACAACACCAGGATTCCTCGGCCCTTCGATGATTCTCCGGCCAACCAGATGTATTTCATAACGGACCTGACGGGAACCGGCCCGGCCGGAGTTGTCAAGGCGGTGGAAGTGTTTCTAAAAGACGGTGTACTCAACGGCGTGGTGCCGGGCGCGGGCAGGCAATTGCCGGATGACTGGAGCCTTGAAGGACTGGGACCGAAGCAGTTGGCCACGGACCTGCCGGCTTGGGCCCCGGTGGCGGACTTGCCGGCCGGGGTGCAGTACCTGGGTCAGCAGATGCCCGGCAGCCATCTCTATGGCGGTTTCTATGAGGCCTCCGGCATACGGCCGCAGAGGCTGTGGCGACTCAAGTATCGCGTGGCGGAAGGGTTTCGATTTTTCGACAGCTACCCGACCAACCGGGCCAGCGGCAACGAACTGCTGATCGCTACATGTGCGAGCGCCGACGAGGCCAAAGCAGCGGCCAAAGCTTTTGTTAAGAATCTGTCGCCGGAGCCGCAGACGGTGGTTTGGGAGTTTGGCGGTCACAGCTATGCGGTTTACGGCGCCAGCTTCAAGGGGTGGTTGACTTGGGACCAGAGCAGGAACTTCTGTGAGAAACTGGGCGGCCATCTAATCACGCTCAGCTCGCAGGGGGAGCAGGACGCGCTGGGCAAAGCGCTCGACCGGGCAAGCACCCCAACTACCTTCCTCGGTTTGTCTGGCGACTGGCGCACCAACCAGTGGTCCTGGGTGACGGGCGAGCCGATGTCCTTCCGGGCCTGGCGGACAAAGAACGGCAAGGAACTCTACGGCCAAAAGAATAAGAAAGGGAAGATAAGCCCTCCGGAGAAGATACCGGGTGGCCCGATCCACCCGGTCCGGTTCACAATCGAGCCTGACCCCGGCTGGTATCTGGCCGAATCGGGTGAGATTGACGCGTTCGTCTGCGAGTGGGACAAGCCGGGCGCCGCTCCGCATCAGTCATCGTCGCGGACCCGCGTGACCGCCCGCGGCCGTTACGTATTGATGGAATCTTTCGATGATCTTGCAGGCGAGTCAATTCTGCGGAAAGGGACAGAACAATGATTGAACTACTTAAGACGCAGATATGGCGCATGCAAGCGCCGGTGGCAGGTTTGTTATTGTTGGCGTTGTTGTCGGCGGTCGCGTTCGGCGCCGCGCCGGGGCGCAAGGCTGTTGTACTGGCGTGGGATGACGGTGGTTCCACGGCCAAGGCGCTGCGTGATGCTGGATTCGATGCCGTGATACCTCCCCCGCCGACTTCCGGCCTTGTGGATCTGGTTGACGTCCGGCTGGTGGTTCTCAGCGCCGACATGCCGCTGCCGGACGAACTGGCTGGCCGTGTCGCTGCGCTGGTGCGCGGCGGCGGCGGGTTGCTGGTCATCCACACCTCGACAAACCCCAACTTCTGGTGGGATTCCTACCGCCGGGTCAACAGAAAGCAGCCCAGCCCTTCGCCGCTGTGGGATGTGCTCCCTTTTACCCAGGTGCCGATGATCGACCAACAGGATGCTGGTATCCGCAATCCGTTTGGCCCCACGCGGGTATTGCGTCAGGTTGACAGTCCGCTGCTAAAGGGTGTGGACCTGACCGAGGCGCCGACCTTCCCACAGCACGGCTTTATGGTCCTGCCGACTCATCCTATCGTGCAGGGCACTCACCTGATGTTTGGCTGGAGCGAGGACCAATACAAGAGTCCGTTGTGGGGCAACGGGCATGTTCTGGCTTGGGGCGACGACCCCGAGCAGCGTCCGTTGCTTCTGACCGCCGAGTATGGCGCTGGTCGGTGCGCGGCCGCGGCCGTGCCGCTGTTCGACTCGGCGTTTCTCAAGTGGCCGGGCAGTAAGACTCTTATCGGCAACCTGGCCCAATGGTTGCTGTCCGACAACGGCGGCAAGACAGTGATCGCCACCGGAGCGGAAGAACCCGCCATTTACGGCGTTGGGCTTCCTTGGATCGTTCAGGATAGTCTGCAGCGGATGGGTTGGCGGGTGATCGATCAGGCCGCAGGCGCTGCAGGCGCGGTAGTCTATGGCGTGCCCACTAAGGGACAGGCAGAAGCCGTTGCAGCGCTGGCCAAGGCGGGCAAGCCGATAGTGGTGGCTAATCCGGAAGCGCTGAAAGTCGCGCCTCTAAGCGAACTGGTGTTGTTGGCGCCTGCCGCCGCGCCGAGCGCTGTTGGACAAGCGACTGGCCCGCAAAAGCCGAGGGTAGACGGCAAAGCGTTGCAGAACCAGAATAAGACCATGCGCGATCAGGTCTGGGCGAATGATGTGGGTAATGTCGGCGAGGCCCAGCAATGGTTCACACACGAAGGCGCGTCGCGTGTCCCATGGGCGGTCGATTTGGCCGATTCGGGTGAGCATCCGTTGCTGAAACCGCCGTTATCGCCGGATGCGTCCCAGTCTAAGATATCCTGGTCGAAGACCTACCGTTGGCGATTGGAAGGCAACCTGCTGGACAGGCGTGATTTTGTCGAGGGCTGGGATCGGCCGGGCTACAACGACAGTACATGGGCGGAACAGCCCTTCGGTCAGAACCCGCCGCCGCCGAAGTTGCTAGGGCAAGAAATGCCGGCGCAGAATCTGCTTGCCGGAGCGGTCTGGGCACGGGCGAAGCTGACGCTGGTTAATCCCGAGGTTTCGAATCAGTGGCTGGTTCCGTCCGGTGATACGTCGTTTGTCACACTTCTTGACGGCAAGCCGTTGCGTCAGATGGTGGAATTGCGTACGCTGGCGGCGGGCGCGCACACGGTCGCCCTGCGTGCCTGGCCGCTGCAGACGAGTGTTGGCGCAGCCAACTATAACCCCTGGGGCCAAAGGAAGGTAAGCTTGCAGTGGCCGGTCATAAGCCAAACAGGGCCGAATACGATTCCGAAAATCAGCATCTGGTGCAAGGCCAACGTGCGTTTGTCCGCGAACAGCCGATGGAATGCGATCCAGATCGACAAGCCATCCGAGGCCGTCCTGTACATCAACGGCAAGTTGATATCAAGCGGCGCGAGCGGTTTGTTCTATGTCCCTTGGCGTGTCAACGACAATTTGATGGTCTGGGGCAACCTGAAGAGTAAGCAGATTCCGTCCACGCGTCTGGCGCAGATATCCATGCAACCGGTGGCGGTCAATGTGCCGGGCGCACAGCGGCTCAACTGTGTATGGTATAGTCGCGATGATCCGGCCCACGAGGCGCTGGCGCAGGGCTGGCCCTCCGCCCTGGCCGGCGAGACGCCCCCGGCTGGCTGGACGCCCATCACGGCCGACCCGGAACACGGCACGGTCGGCGGCGTACTCGACGAGCGGCCGCACTGGTTCGCCGCGCCGTTTCTCGTTTCCGCATCGGAAGTTCGTGGCCCGTCGCGTCTGGTGATCGACACCACCGGCGGCGTGGTACCGACCGACTTGATCAAGACTATCTGGGTCAACGACCAGCCGGTGCCGGCGCGGATCGAGTTTGCGTCCACCCAGCGCTATGACCTGGATCGCGGCAAGCAGACGACCATCAGTTTTGTCTTGTCGGGCAAGCTTAAGGCCGGCGTTAACTGGCTGGCTTTCCCGGCGGACCTCCAGAATTTATACGGAATGCGCATGGCCGTGCCGGCAGGGTTCGGCTGGACCGTGCCGTTGCCAAAACTGGACTTCTCCGGCCGACTGGACGCGGTGGTCTGGGCCCGGTCGCTAAGCAGGCTCGGTGGTTCCGGGCTGGTGCGCCGCGGGCAACTGGTGACCCCGCCGGCTGGAGCGGCGGTGCTGGCCAGGTTCAGCGATGGCGTTCCCGCAGTCGCCCGGGTCGGCAACGTCACCTTTGCGACGAGCGACCAGTCGCGCGATTGGTCGCGATGGATTGATGAGGCGGTGCGCATCGACTGGGCGGCGACCACGGACGGCTTCCAACGTGACCAGGAAAAACTCGACCCATTCAACTTACACAACGTGACCCATGCATCGGGTGATCCGGTGCAGGCGGATGGGGCGCAGGTTGCCGCCAGCCTCCTGCGCGGCAGATCCGATATACTTGGTGTTTCGCCGGCTGCCGATGGCGGTTCGGTGGTGCGCCTGGTTCCGGCGCCTGCGCCGCGGCTTTTGAGCTACCAGCTTCGCAACTGGACGGGCATGGTTCTGGCCGAGGGCCGGCTGGCTGTGCCTGCGAAGTCGGAGCGTGTGGTGGTGCCGGCGCCGACGGGCGACCCTTCCCCGCTGACCACCCATCTGCGTGCCGACCGGTGGCTGCGCGCCGCGTTGTTGGACAACGGCGGTGCTTGTGTGCGTGACTATCTTGAAGCGCGGGTGGATGTCCGGCCGCTGGTTGAAGTGCTTCTATCGCCTACTGACGGTTTGCAGCGCGATCTGCCGGCAAGCATCCCCGGCGCTCCGAATTACAGTCCGCGAAACCTCACGTGGAGCTTGGTGAAAGAATCGCCCGCGAATCCCGTGGTGGTGCCTGGCGAGCGAATCAGGGTGCGTGCGATGTGCCGCAATACCACGGCCCAGCCCCAGCAGGTTGCTCTCAACCTGGCCTGGGAGGGTGCGATGGAGAGCAGACGCATCGCGTTGCGCACGCTGCGTTTTACCCTGTCGCCATATGAGCAGCGTACCGAGTTGCTGCCCTGCGGGTTCCATGTTGCGGACATGCGTTTCACTGCTTTGCCCGACGACGATGGCTCGCCGCTGCGCGAGCTGCCGTCTGGCCGGCAAGCCGTTGGGGCACTGACGACGGGTCGCTTGGTTGCGCGCTCTGGTGATACCGTGGTAAGTGAGTTGCCCCTGATCGCAGTTCGGCCGTGGAAGCAGTTTGCGTCGTACTCCGAGCGGCCGCCCGGCCAGCAGGGCGCGCCGGCTGGGTTCGAGATGGCTCAATTCTACCGCACCCCGTCGCTCGAATCGCTGGCGGACCTACCGCATTACTGGTGGTCAAGCATGCAAGGTGGCAACTGGTACAGCGGCATTGACTGGTGGCGCGATCAGTTAGTCGACACCTCCGGCAACGGCGGCGGATTCGGTGGGTTCAGGGGCAAGAATAACTTTGCCTGGGGGCCGTACGATTCCATCTTCGAGAGTCGAGGGCTGGCCCTCGACAATGCGGGCTACCTGCCCGACGGCACCCAGTACCAGGAGTTCCTGTATGCCGGCATCAGCCGCGAATACAACCGCTTTACCCGCGGTACACAGCCGCTGCTCATGCAAGTGGCGGATTACTGGGGTTGCGGCTCGACATCCCTGCGCGAGCGGAACGTCGTTCACTTCCTCCGTTGGCGGAGTGCTCAGGGCCGGCCGCTGCGCGTCAGCACCGTGAGCGAGGTGAGACAACTTATCCAGGATGACCCCGCGGTTGGGGAGGATTGGCGCATCTTCACTCGCGATGCCTACCTGGCTTGGTGCGAACAATATATGGCCGGCCTGCCGCCCCACTCGATAAACGCTAGTCAGGGCGAAGCCAACAACTACAGGTTCGGCCGTTTGCAAGACGATCTCCAGGCAATTCGGGCCGTGCTGCAGACCCACAACAGCGGTTTCCTACAGCCGGCCAATCTGCGGCGTCGCGGCGAGATAACCTTCGGCGCGTTCCGTGCTATCAATCCCGCCTACCTGCTGGCCGACCTCCAATGGTTCTCCAGTGCCGGTCACTCGCAGACGATTGGCGGAGCCTGGGGCAGCAGCGGCTCGGTATTCTCCACGCCTGAGTGGGCGCGGCTGATGTACCTTGACTACGGCCTGATGACCATCCGCGACGACCAGGGCGGGATCCAGCCGATGATCAACCTGCCGCCGCGGTTCTTCGGTAAGGCAACGATCCCACTGTTCACTACTAACCGCCGGGGGACCAGCAGCAGCAGTCTGCCTGTCGATCTGATGGTGCGTGACGTTACGAGTCACCTGAACCACCTGATCCAGCCGGAGCGGGTCCTCGGCTCTTACGTGATGCCCAGCTTTGAACGGGTGGGCAAGGATAAATTGGACGGAACAACCATCAAGTTCGGCACGTTTATCTCAAATGTGCAGCCTGAGGTGGTGTTGACCCAAGTGCTGCGCAACTATGGCGCGCTCTGGGGCGGGGTGGTTGCACCCGACCGAGCGGACAAGCTCCAGCCGGGAGAGGGCGCGCTCTATATCATGCCCAGCGGCGCCGGCGACGCCGAAGCCAGGCCCATAGCCGATTTTGTGCGCAGCGGCGGGTACGCAAGCGTGTTCTTCAGCACCGGTGGCACTAAGAAGCAGGAGACCGCACTGTCGAGACTGTTCGGAGTGGAGTACGCACCCGTGGACAAGGACGCGCATGGGGTGATGCGGGTTGGGCCTAATCTGCCGGATCAACCCTATCTCGCCGAGGTCTACGGTCAGCCACAGTACGTGTCGACCGGCCGGAGCCGGGCCACGGACTTCATCGAGGCCAAAGGCGAACTAACCAACCGCGTTCTGCTCCGCGGCGTGGAGGCCGGAGAAGGCCGAGCAGTCTTCAGTTCCATGAATGGCAACCTCAACTGGGGCTGGAATCACGACGTGGCGCGCAAGCTTGCCCGGGCGGTCAACTGGGCCGCGGGCAATCCGGTCACGCTGCCCGACGGCGTCGGCGGGTACGCGTTCGAGGCCAAAGGCATGACCTTCCTGGTCCTGCAGGACCTTAAGTACACCGGTGGCGAAGTGAGCGTGTACGTGAAGATGCCCAAAGCCAGGTATGTTGCGGCTGACGTTTTCAGTGGGACCTCCGTACCAATCACGTCAGTCAAGGGCGGACTCAATCTGCACGTTGTTCTACCGCCGAATGGTAGCAGTCTCATTGTGCTTCGAAAAGAGTCTCTATTAGCAGAATGAAATGGGGACATCTTAAACTTGTGTTACGACTTTGAATGTATCACGAATTGAATTAAACATTTAGAATGGGTGCTTTCGCTGGTGGATTTCCTTACGGCGGATATTGGGTGCGTTGCCCAATGCCGGTACCCGTGAACTGTTACGATTAATCATTACAGAAAGGCACGACAATGATGAAGGCTTGTATCGCTGCGATTTGTGGAATGGTGCTCCTGACCAACAGCACCTTGTGCGCTCAGAAGGTGGGGTGGCGTCATGAGATGAAGATGGTCGACTACATGGGGATCTATGACTTCCCCGAGGAGTTGGTCGGCTTCCCGTTCACCTGCCCAGCCAATGCTGTGCGCAAAGAGCATCTGAAGCTCGAACGCGAGGGCGCTGAGTCGCCGGTAGAATACCAACTCTCCAACGTTGTGGAGAGCAGGGGGTATCTGACCAGCGCCACGGTGCATTTCCGAAGCGATCTGCCGCGTAACTCCGCAAAGCTCTTCAGCCTCGTCTACGATCCGGCCTATACGGCCGAGTTCACCCCGCGCGTGACCTTTAAGACCAATTCTGACGGGACGGCAGTGATCGGTGCAAACCTTCAACAGCTTCGCGTGCCTGCCGACGGCGCAGCGGCTTCCACCAAGCCGGCCCCGATCCTGGGCATTTCTCGTGATGGTGGTAGGACGTGGATTGGCGGCGGGGCGATGCTGCTGCCGCCAGGCATCACGCTCACCAGTGTGCGTGGAACGATCGTGGACCAGGGGACGCTGTTCATCAAATATCGCTTGTTCTACATATTCAACTCCAATCGCACCTGGCAGGTTGACCTGACAGTCCAGCACAATGAGAAACACGTGCTGGTGGACGAGCTGCTCAGCGGCTTCGGTCCCGGAGAAGCGGCGATCTGGAAGCTTTCGTACAAAAAGGGTCTGGAACCGGATGCCCGTCTGGTGCTGTGCAACGGCGGGTACAACGCCGGCCCGCGCGGCCAATATTGCGGGGCGTACGACCTGGACTTGCGGGCGGACGGGGCGTTGCCATACCAGCTTGGACTCTACACCGCCAACTCCTACGGCGTGATGCGCTCGACGGTGTTCTTCAAAGACAACGGCCAAAACGCGCTGATCTTCGCCATCAACCGACCCCGCGATTGGAAGACCGCCGCACGCCGCGTGTGGAGCGGCATCAGTGCGCCGGAGAACCTCTACTTCTGTCAGCGTGAAGGAGATGCCTATGCGAGGCTTTCGCTGGTGGGACGGGAACGGCACTGGGCGCTGGGGTTGATCCCGCGCGATGAGCTGGTGATCAGCGAGCTGCCGGTGACGCCTTCCGATCAGACGCGGGCGCAGCAGAAAAAACCGCCGCGGCGGTATGCCGTCCGCAAGGGCCTTGAAGGCTATGCGGGTGAATCGCGAGGGCAGTTCGGCGCCGGGCCGGAGGTTCGGCTTTGGCAGAAGCTGACCGACTTCAGCCTCAACGCCTACAAGGACATGGTTTTCGATTTCGACGAGCCGCTGACGCCCTACGACCCTCAGGGAGAAAAGTGCAGTTACGACGATTACTGGATGGGGTCCGGCTTCGGGAACCTTCGCGGCTATATGTACAAGTTGATTCAGCGCTACTGGGACGCTTCCGGCGATCTACAGAGCGCCTTCGGAAAGAGATTCGAGCCTTACGCTAACAGCCGGGCGGATTGGACCGCCGAGCAGCGCAGGCATATCCGCTCGATCCTTATCTTCGCCGCCAACTTCCTGGTCGAAGACAGCTTCTCACCGCATGTCAGCATGATGGCCGGACAGCCGAATTTTGTCTTCGACGCCAAGGGCTCGATACCCGTGGCTTGCGTGACATTCCCGAAGCACCCACACGCGGAACGGTGGAAGAACGAGTTCGCGCGATTCTGGGGCGAGTGGCTTGATGTTTACACGCGGCGGGCCAATCCGCGGCTCAACACTTACGGCGGGCGGTGGACGGAGAACATTGCCTGTTACTGGATGGCCTCGCTGATGAGAAGCTTTTATCCGGCCGAAGCAATGCGCAGCCAATATAACACCGAGATTTACGCCCATCCGCTGTTCAAGGACCTGATCCGCTGGACGTTCGACGGACTGGCGCCCAGCGAGGAACCCTGCCGGCGGCTCGTGCCCATCGGGGCCCATGCTCGCGGCGAGGTCGAGGGCGAGCGGCTTCGGTATGCGTCCGAGATGCTGACTAAGAGCGATCCCACGCTCGCGCAACAGCTCCTGTGGTGTTATACGGACGGCGCGGAGGGGACCAAGCCTGATCTCCAGTCGCGGCTGTACACCGACTACGGCGCGGTTATGTGGTATGATCCGGACGGGCCGCACGAGGCGTTCCTGACCATCCAGCAGCTCAACGGCTCTGGTTATCGTTGGACGGGAAAAAGCAACGGCGCGCTGTACTACGCGACAAAAGGCCAGCGTTGGAGTTGGAACGGCGCCGAGCAGAACGGGGACCGTTTCGATATCAATCTGATTCCGCTTTTCAATCTCGACGGCGAATCTCTGGGTGCGCACGAGGTGGACGGACTGCTGTATGACTTCGATTTCGCTCAGTTCTACAAAGCTTCCGGGGCCAACCCCGCTTACCCATGGCGCGGCGTGATGATGCTGCGTGATGATTACCTGGCGGTATACGATCACGTAACCGACCCCAAGGCCATCGGCAAGTTTCAGTGGTGCAACTACGAGGCGAATCTTCGGGCGCATTACTTCGCTAATCCTGACTTTACGGACCTGAAGAAGACGTACGTGCCGCGCCAGCGCTTACCGCTGACCTGGGACTGGGGCAATGAGGCGCCGCTGGAGTCGATGAAGCCCGGGCCGTTCTCTATTCGCTGGACGGGAATGTTCCTGCCGGAGACGACCGGTGAGTACTCCATCCTCGCCGATGTCAACGCCGGCGATTCCGCCCGCATCTGGCTGAATAACCAACTGGCGTACGACATCGCCGCGGGCAAGCCGGTTCCGGTTCGGCTGGTGGGCAACCAGCTCATCGATGTGAAGGTGGAGTTCATCCACCGGACCGGTCCGGCGCGCATCAGCGTCAAGTGGGGGACGGATAAGCTGGTTCCGCCGAACACTAATAACGCGTTCAATCGCCTGGTGATGCCGCAACTCTACCCGGTGAAAGCGGACGCGGGCGATCAACTGCACATCGTCGCGCCCAAGGCGCACAAAGTGGAGACAACGTCCTATGGCGCGGTCATCGACGGTAAGGAATATGTCTTTTGCTCCGATTCCGAAGTGAAGGCTACCGACGGTCCGGCCGTCTTTATCGGTAGGGCCGGCTACGCTCGCGAGAACCAGGTGGCGATATTCGAAGGCACAAAGGTAGGCTTCAATGGATTGGCGGTCGAACGCGTCGGCGGCGAGTTCGGCATTAGCGCCGCCAAGCAGGCCGATGGCACGCTCGCCGGCCGGATCGTGGGACGCTCGGGCGGAACGATCAAATTGACCCCACCGGTCGGCTTTGATGTCTCACGTTGCCAAGTCAAGGTTGACGGTGTCGTCGTCCCCCACAACCTGGTGGGCGGTGCAATCCGTTTTGATGTGCAAATCTCGCAATCCGACGGACCCAAGAGCTACACGATAAGCGCCGGGCGCTCGGGCGCAACGACCAAGCTGACCCTGCCCATTGGCATTGCTTATCAGCCTTCAGTGAAGTCTGAACCATGGCCTGTGCCCATTGAGTCCAAGACATACGTGCCGAAGTTCTCGACCGTCAAGACAGAACTCGGATACTATTGGGTCCTGGATCACGGGAAGAAGATCGCTCTCTTGCGTCGGTCCATGATCGGGCTGTTCCGGCAATTACCCGGCCAGGCGATGGATGAGAAAGTGGTGTCTGACGCCCAGAATCGGAACATCTGGTCCGATGTTCCGGGCCTGCGTCTGTGGGCGCAATTCATGATTACGACCAACATGTACCCCAACAAGTACCTCCAGGATGTGCAAGGCGAACTGTCGTTGGATAGTAGCGATCCAGAGCAGTTGACGATCCGTCAGTCCTGGAGAAAGTCTGCCAGCGAATTCGGGACGCAGGTCGTTCGCATCGATTACGACCGGGACCTGGCGCGGTATGTAATGCATGTGGAGGCCGACCTGCAGATCAACCAGCCCGGGGGTGGCGAATACTGCAACTTCTACGCGCAAGGCTTGGGCGACTTTCGCCCAGGGGTCAATCGCTATGACCGCCTGCTGTATCAGGACGCCGATGACAGCGACAAGCTCAAGGCCCATTACCTGAGCGTCCAAAAGCCCCAGCCAGGGCCCATCCACCTGCCGCCCAACGGGTTGGTGGGTTTCGTCGACGAGAAAGACGGCAATCCTGTGATCATCGTCGAGGAGTCGACTCCTCGCACACGCGTGGATATGTGCCTATGCTGGTTCGATGCACATCTGATTTGGGACGAAGTTTACCATGTCGATCGCAGCCAGTGGCCCAAAACGCGATTTAGCTGCGAGCCGGCAGTCCCCGGCCCACCCTACTGCTACCACGTCAAGTACAAGGCGTACTGGATCAACGCCGCCGAAACCAGTTCGCTGTTGGCCAAGGCCCAGACGGTATCCCTGGAGCCGTATGCCGACAGTTTCAAGAATTACCTCCCCATCGATATGAATGTGGTCAACAACTTTGAGCACACCGCCGATGTCCTGGCCGGCAAGGTCAAGCACATTTACTTTCCGCTGAAGGCATTGAACCCACGGAAGCCGAGTAGCGGCATTGCCTATGACACGACCATCGGCCGGTCGGGCCAAAGCTCGATCCGCTTTGTCTCCGTAACCGACGAAGGCATCGGGCAGGTGTTGACTGGCCCGGAGTTGATGGTGACGCCCGGCAGGCAGGTCAAGATTTTCGCCTGGGTTAAGACCAGCAACGTCACCGGCGAAGGCTTCTACCTGGAGAGCGGCTTCCAGCGTGGCGGGGAACAGCTCGGCCCCAAGTACTGCTCGGCCAAGCTCACCGGCACCAACGACTGGACATTGCTGGAAATCCCCCTGCCTGTCACTCCAACCCGAACCCAGTTCCTTGGCAAAGGCCGGATCACCTTCCGACTCAACGGCCAGGGCACGGCGTGGGTGGATGATTTCGTATTCGCCGAGCGGGATCCGGGTGCCCGTCGGTGAAAGTAGAATCGCGTGAGGATGGGGTCATCCTCCATTCCACACTCATGGCCAACGATTAAGACGTGGTCTTGGTGCGAAAGGTCGAGCAATTAGAATCAAGATTCTTGTTAGGATTTCTATGAACTTATTACGTTCTCTCGTTTTCGTATTCCTGCTTCAAGCCGTGGTTGCACAGGCCTCGGCCACGCCGCTGACTGATAGTGCCTCCGCTCCGTGGAAGCAGGATTTCACGCTGACGGATTACATGAAGGTCTACGATTTTCCCGAGGAACAGGTCAGCTTTCCGGTTGAAATTCCCGCAGGGATCAAGCCCGACGGTCTCAAATTGCTGGCTTTTGCCGGTAATGACGTCCATGTGATTCCTTTTCAACTGTCCAAAGATGCAGAGGGTGGAACCACGCTTTTCTTTCGCACTGACTTGCCGCAGGGCGCCACTCGTTTGTTCCGGCTGGTTTTGGGTTTCGCTTCCAAGAACATTCCGGTTGTCACCATCCAGCCTCCGGTCGTGCAGGCCACCACCGGCCCGCACGAAGCCATTTTCGGCAACAGCCTGCTGCTGGTGAAGGTGCCCATCGGACAGCATGATTTTACGGTCAGCAAGCTATTCTCACAGGTTCCCGCTCCCATCCTGGGCTTGGCGCGCAAGGCCCAGCCCGAGCCGTGGATGGCTACCGGCTCGTTTTCGGCGCCGAGTACGCTGCGTGTGGACTCAATGGACGCAAGGATGGTGGAAAGCGGTCCGCTCTTCGCGACGTATCAAGTCACCTACAAGCTCGGCGGCGGGAAGACCTACACCGCTACTCTTGAACTTCGCGCCAATGAGTCGTACGTTCGTATTGCCGAGTCAGTCAACGGCTTCACGCCCGCCGACCAGGCTTTTCTGCAACTCAACTATGGCAAGGGGCTTCTCGATCCCGACCGATGCCTTGTGGCGACCAATGGCGGGTACTTTCCACTGCGCCGCGCCCCATATACGGGAGGCTATGACGAACACGTTTCCACCAACGAGAGCTTTATGCCCTGGCAGAGCACGACAAGCTGGTTGGATTACGATCCGAAAAAGGACGATTCCAAAGAGCCACGACTCAGTTACTGTCTGGGGCTCTTCGCCCCGAATCAGATCGCTGTTATGCATGCCACCGCGTTTTTCCGCGAAGAAGGAACGGAGGCACTTCTGCTGGCGCTGAATCGTCTGACGGAATGGAAAACCCATGAACGCGCGCTGTGGTCCAGCTTCCGCGCGACCGAAAATCTGCGTTTTTACAGTCTGAGTCAGGACGGTCAAAAATACATGACCGCGGGACTGGCCGGCCGAAATCGGTTCTGGGTGGTGGGTTTGATTCCACGAGATGAGGTGAAGATACCGATAGTGACGGGTACAAGCCCCGAAGTGCAAGCCGAAGGATCGAACTCCCCGTGGAGAAGGGCGATAACCAAGGCCGGGGCCGGGCCCGAATCGCGGCTCTTCAGCCAACTCAATGAGTGGAGCCTGAACGCCTACAAGGATCGAGCAGTGGATTGGCCGGAAACGCTTTCAGCGTCTCCGTTCAACGCCCCGAATTTTTTCTCCGAGGCCAACTACGAACAATGGTTTTCCAAGCCGAGCAGCTATGACGACTACGATGCAAAGTGGGGAGGAAACTCGGGTTTCTTTCGGCAGATAGTCCTCTATTCCTGGGACTTTGGATTGGGAGGATCGGTAGCTTACCGCAACGTACCGATTCGCTTTGGAGTCTATGCGATAAGCCGCGATGCCTGGACGCAGGAACAAAGGAATCGCACCCGCCAGGTTCTGTTGTTTTTCGCCGCTTCGAGCGAGGGAGACGCCAGCCAACCCCATCACAGCATGCTCTCGGGGCATCCCAATTTTCTGATGGATATCAAATCCGTGCTCCCCGTCGCCTGCGCCACCTTTCCGAATCATCCGCGGGCTAAATCCTGGCGAGATTCCTTCATGAGCTGTTACGACGAATGGCTCGACAGATACGATCGCAAGGATGTTCCCGAACTCAACACCAAGGGGGGGCGGTGGACGGAGAATATCGCCTGTTATGTGGGACAATGCTTTACCGGCCTTGAGGTGGCGCAACAATCGCTTGAATATTACGATGGCACGTCACTGGGTCAGAATCCGCAACTGTTCGCCCTGATCCGCTGGATGCGCGACTCGTTCATGTCGCCACACGACGGCGTGCGAAGGATCCCACCCGAGGGCGCGCATTCTATCGCGTTTGAGCCGGGCGGGCACTTCTGGGAGACCTTCTTTAAGTTTTGTGCGGAACTTGCGCCCGACGATCCGCAGCTCGCGCAAGAAATGCGCTGGATTGAGACCAACGGCAAGGAGGGCGAGAAACCTGACCTCCAGTCGGCGCTTTACACCGATTATGGGCTGGTCTTCCATTACGACTTCGGCGGAGGGCACGAAAGCTACGCCCACCTGCAAAACATCAACGGCTTGAACTATCGTTGGGCACACGCAGGCATCGTCTATTACGGAGCCAAGGGCAAAGTCTGGAGTTATAACGCCAGTGAAACCAATGGCGACGAATTCGACTGGAACCAGGTCAGCGCCTTCAACGTCAGCGGCAAGGGCATGGAGGCCACTCCCACCGACCAACTCCTTTACGACTTTGATTTCGCGCAGTTCTATCGCCAGCCAGCGAAGGCAGGTGAAGCCTATCGTGCCCGCGGCGTTATGCTGTTGCGTGACGATTACCTCGTGCTTTCCGACGAGGTCCAGGATGCTGCTGTCCCAGGCACTTTCAATTGGGTTACCCTCTTTGACCCTCCGCAAATATACCAACTGAAGCCAGGCGCGATCGTACAAGAAAAGGTGACCAGCGACCCGACGCCTCGCAAGGTCAGGCCCGGGCGTCCGGAGATTCGAACCGGCAAAGTGTTTTCCTATTCCGGCAAGGGCGATTTTCTTACCGTCGTAGCCCCGACGGAGGTTGCTGCAGTGGCGACGCCTTTTGGCGCCATGGTCAACGGCGAGTATGTCTTCGCCTCGCAAAAGTCTGAAGACATCACACAAGGAACGGTGGTCTTCTCGGGAAACTATGGCTATGCCCGGTCGAATCAACTGGCGCTCTTCCAAGGCACCAGAATCGGCATGGACGGTCTTGAGTTGCGCCGTGCCGGCGGTGATTTCGGTGTGAGTGCGACGATGGAAAAAAATCGGATTCTCGGGCGGATTGTGGGTCGCAGTGGTGGAAAGGTTCTTGTGGCTCTACCGGGAGGACTTAGTCTGGCCAGTGTCTCGGTCACCGTCAACGGCAAACCGGTCCCGCACACCGTCGGGCAGGGTGCCGTCGCTTTCGCGGTGGACATTGCGCAGAAGGACGGCCTGAAGAACTACGAGATACAATTTGGCGGATGAACAATGAGGCATATATATGGCGGGTCCTGACTACGTCGTGTGTGATCGGCTGAAACTCTTGCCGCCCGATGAAGGTGCTGTGTACACGACGCCCATCAGCATTTCGGCTTCAAGGATGGGGGGGGGCTTTCCGCAGAAGTAATGATCACATCTATTAGGCCCCTCAGGAGAAAGCGGCGAGCGGAGTTCCACGGACCTTCCGCGGCGCGAATACGCGACATCACCGGGTCAAGGGCGGAACCCGGACGAATGAACTCGACGTGGTCTGCGTCTCCGGCGTGCTGGATACGGGTGACGAATCCGTTACTTTCTTGAGGAACCGGTCCAACTCGCGATATTGCAGCCAGAGTTTCTGGTTGAGCGCGCTCAGTTCGCCGAGTTCGCCGCGCGAGCGGACGCGGCGGGCGAATGTACTGAAAAGGTCCTGCATCGGAGCCGACGCCAATTCGCGGCCCGCCGCTTGCGCTTGCCGCACCAGACCGTCGCCGGCAACTTCACCCAACAGGTACTTGTCCCTGAGTGCGTAGGCGGACTCGATCTTCCGTCCGACCTCGTCCAGCAGCAACGCAAAGCGAAAGTTGTCAGCCAGCCAGTCGAGATTCTTGCCATGCTCCGGTGCGGGCGTCTGCTCTTTGAGCTTACCGATCAAGGTGATCGCGTGGCGCAATTTCTGGGCCAGCGAGGGCGACATGCGGCCCCACTTGGGACTGTAGGGATAGAACTCCGGCGAACTGAGATAGCCGAGTTGGCTTTCCTTTTCGAACCGCAGGAACAACGGCGCCAGTTCCTCGGCAGCGGCGGGACCATAGCGTTCGGCGCAGTGGCACCGGTACAGTTCTTCTCCGGGCGGCGCATGTTCTGGATCTATAGCCGTCAGCGCGAAAGCTTCCAGGTTCGGGCGGATCTCCTCCGTGCGCCAATGGATGCCGACGACGCCGGACAGCTTGTCGGCGTACGCAGCCTTGACTTGCTCGCTGACCGACGCGGCGCGCAGTTGCAGGTGCCACAACCAGCCGTCTCCCTCGAACCACGGGATCGCCCACGTCGGCCGATGCGCGGCGACCTCCGCAAGCACCGGCGCGTGCCCCGTGGCGCCCATGCCGGGATTCAGACAACTGAAGACAATCTCCCGGGGCAACGCTCGGTCCAACCCTCGCAGCACCGGTGGCAGTTGCGGGCCGCCGCCCCAGCCACCGATAGCCAACCGGGTCTGGGGCGAGTGTTTTGCCAGGTAGTCGTACACCCGCCGGATGTATGCCAGTGACCATACGCCTGTAAACACGTCATGTTCATCTTGCGCGTCGCTGAAGTGGGCTTTCTCCCGCTCGTAGAAATCAGCAAACCGTCCGGCCAGTTTGGGCTGCGCAACAAACATCGAGTGTTCGTGCAGCCACAGCCAAACCCAGTCCAGACCGGGATAAGCCGTAAGCAGATCATCGAGCGCCGTGTGCAAAACCTCAATGTTGGCTGGGTGCGTAGGATCCGGCAGCATTGCTCCCGAGATGCGCGACTCCGGCGGCACGATCGAAGCCAGTTCCGGTGGATGGACACCGAACTCGAACCCGATTGCTACCTGTATGCCGCGGGCATGAGCCATTTCGACGACTCGTCTCATCAGTGCCTGGGCGTTACGGTAGCGTTCGTCATTCGACCGTGCCGTCACCGCGCAGTCGGCACCGAAGGCTTCTGCACCGGCGGGCAGCGCAAACAGTTTGCCCGTATCGAATGCAAAGTCGCGAACGGCCAGCGGCCGGTAGCCCCAGCGCGCCGTCAGCGACGTGTCGAATCCCGCCTCAGGCACGACGTCCCGATACTTCAGCCGGATGAGCGGTTCGACGTACGGCGCGTATCGTTCCGCGCCGCCAGTGTAGCAGTGGAAGCCAACGAAGTTCAGCCCGCGCGCGGCAAGGTCGTCAAGATACTCGCGGTAGTCGTCGTCGTTCCATGCTGTTGGCCCCGACAAGAAATTGTGCCATGGCAGTGTGCCGCGGATGGCGAAAGGCGACGGAGTGTCGGCCGCAACAGCCTGCATGTTCGGCAACAGGGCCCATGTCATCAAGGCGAGTGAAACGGCAAATTGGCACTTCGTGTCGGACATTGGCAGGTTCCTCAGGTCGAATGATAGGATGTGTGGTTTCAACATATGCAAGTTTATAGCACCGGGGACATAACGATTCAAGAGAGGAAAATGGCTCAAAAATGAAATTTCAGTTTGTACTATGACCTTGAATGTATCATACACCCGGCACGTGGAAAATGTCGGACAATACAGGATGCCCGGCCTTGAGGCGAAACTCTGGCTTGTCAACCAAGGCTGAATTCAGCATGAAGGATGTTCAGAGTTCCGCACTGTGCCAAATGAAACGACAGCAACCGGAGGCGAGGATACTATAACAGAGTCAAGATACGCTGTGCTTTCTTGACCGCTGCGGTTCAGATCAAGCCGGGATAAATGGTGTTGAGGTAAGAAATGTTGACTGGCATTCGAGTTCAGTTCTCACCGGCAAAGCCGGTGGATTACTGTGGATTTAAGAAATGGGTATTTTCCGCTCGGGAACGCCTTACGGTGGACATTGGGTGCGTTGTCCAATACTATGAAAGAGGGTATCTATCTGACGCAAGTAAGTGCAAGATGTAGTGTAGTATGGATACCTCCCATAAGAATACCTGTGAACGGCTATGTTATGGCGAACAGATGAGGCTAACAAACAACGATGAAGTGGACATTCATCATAGGAGAAAACCTGATGAAGCTAATTGACTCACATAAGGAAAACTGGATGATCACAGGACAACCTCAGAAACGACTGATACTTCTGGGCACCCTTTTTCTAGCCCAAACAACGCTCATTCACGATGGAGATGTTGCTTTTTCGGCAGTGCCATCATCTGATTCAACAGCATCTCCGAGATTCACAAGTGAGGAGGAAGCCACTTCGAGGGGCACAGAGCTTGGTATAGGTGGGGCAATACTGGAAGGTCCCAAACTTGCGGAAGTATCCACCTATCAAACGTGGGTAGTTGTCTACACGGCCGGAAGAGCCGGAGTAAAGCCGGGTGGCGGCATCAGGATCGCACTGCGGCAACTGAATCATCTCTGGAGCGCCGTCCAAAACGAAGATCCGCAGGCTGCGGGCTATCTGACCGTTCAGTCTCCCGACAACGTACCGATTTCCCTTTCGGTCGAATGTGGCAACTGGAGCAAGCGGTTCATGGGGCCGTATTTTGCGTGGCAGAATATCGTCGAAGTCATAGTCGGCGAAGCCGGATTGCGACTAGGTCAGACCTTGCGCGTTACGTATGGAGATAGGGCACATGGCTCACCGGGTTTTCTGGTACAACCATTCGATGAGTCTCGTTACATGTTTAAGATGTATGTCGATGCCCTTGGCACAGGTGAGTATCTGCCGCTGACCAACAGTCCTGCCGTAACTATATGCGCCGGAAAGACTCACAAGCTAACCGTTCTACCGCCGTCGGACGCAGTGGCAGGCAGACCAATCGCGTGCACTGTCAGAGCAGAAGACCGATTTGGCAACCCGGTTACGCAATACAGGGGGACCATCAGCCTCAGTGCGACGGATTCCCAGGCTAGGCTGCCGGATCCGTACACATTCACCGAAGCAGATCAGGGCGTACACCGATTTGAAAACGTTGTGTTTAACACGCAAGGGTGCCAAAGCATCTTTGTTGAAGGCGGCACATTCCACGATCGCAGCAATCCGGTTGACGTAACTGCAAGCCGTCCTTCCAGGTCGCTGCTGTGGGGCGATCTGCACGGCCATACGCTAAATTCCGACGGTCGAGGGACCGTTTCGGAGTATTATGATTTCGCCGAACGCGTGGCTGCTCTGGATTTCTGTGCGGTCAGTGATCATGCGTTCGAAATTCCGGACGAGATGTGGAATCAGTCTAAGGCTGTCACAAATAAGGCGAACAAGCCCGGTCGATTCGTGACTTTTAACGCCTATGAGTGGAGTGGAGAATCGAATTCCGGCGGAGATCACAACGTCTACTGGCTGGGCGACGATCCGCCAATCTATCGTTCGATAACAGGTTACCACCCGTTAAATCTGCAAATGTATCATGGTCCTGATCCCAAGGTAAAACACGTGGGGGAACTCTTGTCAAAGCTCAGAGAGCATCTCGTTGACAAGAACGTATTCTGTATTCCGCACCGCGGCGGAAGAGCGGGCAATCCCAAATGGCACGATCCGAAGACACAGCGTTTGATTGAAATCTTCAGCGAGCACTTCCGGAGCGAACCCTGGGCGAACGAGTTTCTCAAGGAAGGCCATCGAATCGGCATTATGGCGAGCACCGACAACCACTACGGCAATCCCGGTTATGGCTACCTAAAGCGAGGCCAGGAAACCGATGTAGCTTTCAGACCTGCCGAAGTCGGGATGGCGCTCATAGCGGTGTATGCCCCGGAACGAACTCGTAAATCCATCTTTACAGCCCTCTATGACCGCCACTGCTACGCGACTTCCGGCGACCGAATCATACTCGAATTTGCATGTGACGGCCATATCATGGGCTCAGAATACAAGACCGACGAGGCCCCATTGATAACCGTTAGAGTAGCTGGAACCGCAGCGATCAGTCGAGTTGAGATCAAGAAGAACAGTTCTGTAGTCCACACGGTTGAGCCAAACGGGCGGATCGCCGAACTGGATTGGAAGGACCCGGATTTCGATAGTGGTCAGCAAAGCTATTACTATGTTCGCGTCGTCCAGACAAATGGTGAAGAGGCGATCAGCAGCCCCGTTTGGATCGAATAGCAGAATCAACACAGGCTGAGTGACCACAGATGAGCCAAGGCTGCCCAGCCGAGTTAACCCTTCTGCCGCCTGAAGATTATAACAACATCGCGTGTCTCACCGTATCCCTTACCGAAACAATCCAGGTGTGCCTCACAATCACTGTATCAGGCCGGTCAGGTCAGGCTCGATTCGATGTTTCTCGGCGATCATTTTATCCCACGTCACCAGAGCGTTTTGTTTGCCGGCTTCACTGCCGAGGATTGTTGCCAGAGTGCTGTTAACGCTGGGCTGGACAGTAGGATTGTCATACTGCTGCTGCCGAATATCCTTTTCGAATCTATCCAAGTTCCGAGTGATGCCATTGACGTACAGATCCTTTACCTCGCCGCCGCGATATCCCCCCTTATTGCTACGAAGCCAGGCTTTGCCCTGGTAGCTAATTTCAGCGAAACCGTGCTGTCCGTAGGCAATGCAATTGCAGGAAAAACCATGTGTGTTTTTGAGGTGTTCACCACGATGATTCTGGACCAGACCATTGTCAAATCCGTACGAAATAGAATAGACATCCGGAGTGTCGCCATTTGGGTTATCCCTGACTGTTCGCGAAAACCCCATGGCACTGATGGGGCGCCTACCTGCCATCCAGAGTGCAGCATCAATGGCGTGAATGCCGGCATTCACGAGGTAGCCGCCGCCAAGCTCAATATCATTGACCCAAACGAGATTCCGAAGTCTGCTTTCGATAGTCTTAGTCTTGGGCGGATCACGAAATGCTTCGTCTGTGTAGAAGGAACTGAGCATCCCTGTCTTACCAATAAGGCCTTCGCGACAACGCTTGACGGTCTCGATATTGAATGGTTCTGTGGGAACCTGAAAATCAACCAAAAAGACCTGCTTTCGGATCGTAGCCTCCTTTCCAAGTTCACCGATGACCAGAGCCCCGGGGACATCGATTGCCACCGGTTTGGCCATGTACACGTGAACACCGGCATTGACGGCGAAAGAAGCGTGTTCGGGAAAGAAACAAGGTGGAATCTCCAGGAATACTGCATCAACCTTACTGGCAAGAACCGCCTTGTAGCCTGACAGACCGGAGAAACAACGGTTATCGGGAACCTCAAATCGCTTGCCTGCCTCTTGGACAACCTGCTCAAAATAATCAGCCAGAGCCCTCAGATGGTAACCCTTGTGATTCCCTGTCATCATCCTGGCAATCAGACTGCCTCGCCCGCCTAGTCCGACGAATCCGACTTCGATCCGGGAATTTGCCTCAAAGCCGCGAAGCACGGAGGGCTTGACTATACTGAAGGCTGCGACGACGGCGGAATTGGCCAATATCCTACGGCGACTCAAGTTGTTGCCCTGCACCGAGGGGCGAACTGACTTATTGCTGATCATTATTCTTTCTCCTGCTTATATTGTTACTGATTTATGTTGGTGAGCGGGCCTCTCGGACGTATCCTCCAATCGACTCCACAACTCACAGGACAACTTCCGGTTATTCTCCTAAACATACGACCGATCCGTTTTCCAACGCCAAAAAGATTCGATCGCCGGCGATGGACATCCCGTCCCAGACCGGAGGTGATTCAAGCAAGATTTCAGACAGGGTCTGGCCGGTCTTCTTGTCGAGAATCAACAGTACGCCGCCCATCCTTCCTTCGAAGGCGGCGTAGGGGTCTTGTGGCTCCACTTTGTCTGGAACTCCCGCAAGAAGGAGAGTTTGTTTTGTGACTGCCATGGCACTAATGCGAATCGAGACGCTTCGCTTCCACAGAATACTTTCTGTCTTCGGTTGCGACGGATCCGCATTTTGTAGCCTCGCATGACGTTTCGCCTCTTCTTCATGGGCGACGCTTCTTGAGGCAGAAATCAGTTCGTATCCGCTTCCCGCCAGGTGAAAGAGACCTCGCTTCGTGTTTGAAAACGCGCGGAAGCCGTAGAAGGCCACATCGTCATACACCAATAGGCTGGCCCATGCGCCTGGGAGCCCGTTCAGGTTCCAGAACATACGGTTGAAACGCGTATCATCAAGAAGCCCGCCGGTTGCACTGAGGAAATGCGCACGCTCCCCCGATTGCCCAAAGACAGGCTGTGTCTGAAGGTGAATGGCGTTTTTGTCGCCGACAAGGACGTCATTGGTCACTCCAGGAACCGTGAATGCCGAAGCCAGAGCGGGATCACCTGCCTTCGTGAGTTCTGAATGGGACACCCTCTCGTGTGCGATCACCCGGCCAGTCTTGACGTCCAGTTGATACGCATGAAGACCACCATCGAGGTAGGAGGAACGCCCCGCCACGAAATAGACGTGATCTCCCTTCGCAAGAACGCTTCCAGGGACAGGCCAGACCGATTCCAGTTGGCTGTCGACCCCCATCAGCCACTCTTGCGGAGCCGCTCGAAACCTCCATATGAGTGCCCCATCCGACGCATCAAGGCAATAGACCCAGCCGTCCGCAGAACCGAACAAGGCGCGTCCGTTGTGAATGGTTGGCGGAGAATCGATGCGGCCGCCAGCAGTGAACTCCCAAAGCCTGTCGCCGGCCCCAGCCGACAAAACCGTAATAGTGTGCCGGTTCTTCTGCGCCACGAAGACTCTTCCATCATGCACCGTGGCGGCGCTGACTGGTGCCTGCAACTGGATTCTCCAGTCTTCAGCCAGCTTTGAGGGCAGTGTTGTGGGAAGAAATCCACTGCGACCGATGTCACTGCGATGCGTCGGCCAGTCGGTTGCCGATGGAGTGCCGGCCCGGATATCTCGGGAGTAGGCGGTGCCTCGAACAAGTCGCGGTTGCTCGGAAGGCTTCTCCAGTGCGTTCAACGCTCTTGTGGCGCAGAGTGCATTGTAGCCTTTCAGAAGGACACCCGCATAGCAGCCGCAGGGATGAGGCGTCGTATAGAGCAATCCATTGGCCGGCATAACACCTAAACGACACTGGCTGCGGAGATAATGGTGGATCGATTGCTCGCCCGAGGCCAATTCGGTAAACTCGGTGCCCCGCCTGGCCGTAAGAATGAATCGTTCCGTTGCCTTATTGCGATAGCAACGGTGATGGTGGGCAATGTGAAAGACATCCTTGGTGGGAATTCTCCGTGTCTCTTCTCCCGAATAGAGGTCAAGCCCAATCAAAGCATAGGGAACGCTGTTTACATCGACAACATCCGAACCTTTGAATTGCAGTCCGGGGATGTATTCATGCACCCAAACATTATTGTCGATAACAAACACATCCGGAGGAGATCCCCATGCCCATGCGCCACAGGTCTTTTTCCAAAGCACCTTTCCGGTCTTGGCACTAATGGCGTAGAGGTCGCAATAGATGGTGTGATAGGTGCCGTCACGCTTATTCTGAGGCTGGGCGTATAGGACCACGTCCTTGTGGTTGACAAGCGTACAATTCTCCGACATGCGGACACCGAGAGCCAGGCGGTAGCCTTCGCGAGCCGGTCTGGCAAACTCCCAAATCGTTTCACCTGATTTCAGATCCAGGCAGTGAATCTTGTCGCGCGTGGCAAAGACCACCCGATTTTTGCAGGCGGTAAGATAGACAGGGTCGAAGCCTTCTGACGCGTCGTAACGCGTGGGCAGTCCGAGGAATGCACCTTTTTCCCAAACGATATCGCCGGTTTGAGCATCCAGGACACGGATCGTCTTTGGAACAACTCTTGGCTTGGTTGTCCTCTTCGGGACATGAGACGTTGTTTCTGCGGGCGGCGCAAAGCTACTTTCATCGTACGCGCTGATAATCAACGAGCCGTTGTAATAGAGAAGCTCATCGGTGCATCTGGAATGCTCGTAGGTTCTAATAGTTGATCCCGTGGCCGCGTCGATGGCCAAAACGGGCGCGTGAAAATCAAGAGTGGCGTAGACGACATCGCCTGTTGCGACCAGTCGCCAGGGTAATTGGGTGGGCTGTGCGAAACGGATGTTGTAGCGCTTGCCCCACGTTTTCCATCCCCAATTGCTTATGGGGATCTTCCAAAGCAATACACCGTTGAACGCATCCCGCGCAATCAAAAACCATTGCCCCTCGTAGGCCTCACTGAAAACTCCGGAGGGAGATTCATCCGCGATATAGAATAAGCGTCCATTGGCGCTAACCATGGCGCTCGTGCTCAACACGGTGTCGTGGTGGTTGGACCAGTACGGTTTGGCGGTCCACTGGTAAAACCGTGGCGGTCCCACTTTCCGGTCCCCCGATACCGCGTTTCCGCTGGGATCGTGGAGCCAGTGCGTCCATTCATCGATGTCCTGCGACCACGGCTTGGTTTCTCTTTGCCAATGCCCGTCTTCGTACACGTAAGCCGAACCTCCGGGGCAAAGGACACGCCTGACTTCATCTGGCGACGCGGCAGATCGGGAGGGCGCAATAATGACGTTGACGAGGTCGTCTATATAAGGCAGGGAAGCCCCTTGCCATGAAATGGCCGAGATGCGCCCGTAAACATCCAATGCCCGGATACTCTGTCGTAATGCGCACAACTCTTCGTCATCGCGGCAGAGAAGCTGCACCGTCGCCGATGACGCGTTGCGGCCCAGCGTTTTCACAAGTGATTCCGAACTGCCTGGCAACACGATGCAAAGTCCACGTATATCCTTCGTTTCCAAGGGCAGTTCCGTGACCTCAACGCCATGAGAAACGCCACAAAAGAAACACAAGACTCCGGCAATCGCGATGGTATACATTTGCTTCATTATACTTTCTCTCCTACTATAGTTTCCAGTTTTCCTTCAGCATTTTGGTGAAATGGGGGCATGCCTTCTGCCGTTCCTTGGCATCAAGTCGTCCCCGGTGCAAGAGGTGAGTTGGACATAGAATGGTTCTTTTCTGGAAGTCAAATTTCGTCCTTGAGCCAGTTGCTGTAACTATTATCGAGTGAACGAGGCCCTCCGCTTGAGAAAAAGGACTGATATTGTCTGAATCGCAGTTGCATTACGACCTTGAATGTGTTATGAATTTGAATTTGTTATACATAGGGATTGAAGATTTAAGAGATGGATATTCTTACATTGGATGCATTGGCCCGTACTACAATAAACCCGTGAGCGGCTATGGTTATTCCAAGGGGGGTATTTACTTCATCATATTATCTCGGACAGGGGACGTGGCGGTCCGTCGGCGGCTCGCGAGTTTCGTGACGGAGGTAAAATATTCTGGGATGTGACATGGCGATGCAGATTCCGATCTACCGGGACGATCATAAGACATATAAAGCGGATACATGCAGCCCGCTTGTGGCGGCGGCTAACGCGGGAAAGGTCCGCATCGCGGCGGTCGGCCGGGGCTCTTACCCGGGGCGACGGTTGCCGGATTTCGCTCTGCCGCAGGTTCGAAGCCTTGCCTACTGGGACGCTCCCAACCAGCAGGACTGGGGGTTGGACTGGCACCGCAACGAAGGGATCGAGCTGGCTTTCCTGGAGAGTGGCAGCCTTGAGTTCTCGCTGGTTGATCAACAGCATTCGTTGCGGCCTGGCGATATGACAATCACGCGACCGTGGCAGCCGCATCGGGTGGGCGACCCGTATGTCATGGCCAGCCGACTGCACTGGTTGATCCTCGACCTGGGTGTCCGCCGCCCTAATCAGCCTTGGAAGTGGCCCGGCTGGATCGTGCTGACTGAACAGGACCTTGAAGAATTGACTGTGCTGCTGCGCCACAATGAGCAGCCTGTCTGGGTCTCGACGCCGGACATTCGTCACTGTTTCCATCAGATCGCGCGGGCTCTCGATGCCGACAGAGAAGGTAGTAGTATCTCGCGTTTGGCCGCATATCTGAATGAGTTGTTTGTTTCGATCCTGGAGATGCTTCGCCACAAGGACATATCGCTCGATCCTTCTCTTTCCAGTACTTCTCGAACCGTGAAGCTGTTCCTGGCGGACTTGCAGAGCGATTTGGAGCATCTGGCTGAGCCCTGGACACTAAGGACCATGGCCGAGCACTGCGGCCTGGCTGAAACGCGATTTCGGCACTACTGCAAGATATTGACCAATGTGACGCCCGTGCATTTCCTGGAGCGCTGCCGCGTGGACGTAGCGTCCCAAATGTTGATCGAGAAACCCCAAATGACCATCACGCAGATCGCCATGGCCTGCGGTTTCGGGTCCAGCCAGTACTTCGCCACCGTTTTCAAGCGTCATCACGCAGATAGCCCAAAAGCGTTTCGCGGTAGAGCCTTGCCTGGAAAGGATGATGCTGGTTAACGCCTGCCGCTCACAGACACCGACCCAAACCGGCGAAGTGGCGCCCATCGCAGTGTTCAATATAACGTACTGATGGAATTTGACAGATTTCTCCGCCTCAACGTACTATACTGATTCTACCTACATACTACATTTATTAGTGAAGGAGTCATCCATGCGTATTGGTTGCTTTGCGTTAGTCGAGCCATTTAGTCCCATGAGGCGACAGTTCCAGGCGATTGCCGAGATGGGCATCAAGTATGCGGATCTGACAGACAACCATGACGGCGGGATGCTCGGCGTGGAATATGGATTCGCCGCATCGGTGAGCCTGGACAGCCATCCGGCGAAGATCCGGGAGATGTCTGAGTCAGCCGGACTGACGCTCACAAGCTTCTGCGCCCATGCCAACCTGCTCGATCCGCCCAGCCCGGATATCTACGGCACGAACCAGATCATCAAGGCGATTCGGCTGGCGCATCTGCTCGGGATTAAGCACGTGATCACCACCGAAGGCGATCCCAAGACTGATTTCGGGCGCAATCTGACGCCTGCACAGCAGATCTTCGCGATCTGTGAGAAGCTCCATGCCCCCATCCAGTGGGCTGAGGAACTGGGGATAGAGCTGCTCCTGGAAACCCATGGCCAGGTCACGGACTCCGTGCAGACCATGGGTGAGCTGCTGGAAAGGCTCGGACACGAGCAGACGGTCGGGATTTGTCTGGACACGGGTAACAGTTGGCTGGGCGGAGCCGAGCCTCTGGACCATGTCAAGGCCTTTGGCAGCCGTATCAAGCACATTCACTGGAAGGATATGGGACCCGAATGGCAGGCCAAGCGCGGCACCGAGTTTGGCTGTGGCATGGCTACCGTGGCTCTTGGAAGCGGGGTAATCGATCTTCCACCCGTCATCAAGGCGTTGCAGGACGCCAACTTCGATGGCGCCACGACTCTGGAGATCGCCGGGGCCGACAACGTGAAGAAGTCCGTTGAGAGGCTCAAGAAGTGGACACAGGCCTGCTAAGCCTTAGCAGGCTAATCTTACATGTCATATTCACGATATCCGGACCGCGTGGATCTGAGGGTATGAAGGGCGTTCAAAGTTCCGCACTGCTGTAAATAGAACGACAGCCACTGGATGTTTTTGTACGATAACTAAGGCTATGGAGCTTAGGGAGGAGACCAGTAACACTGCAGTATGGGGAGTTTGAGTTTTGTAAGGAATGAGGTGGTGCTAGGTCTGACAATCCTGAGCGTGCTAAAGATCAAGGGTAGTGAGTGAAAAGAATGTTATTTGTTCCCGGTAATAGTCTTACTGCGAAGGACGAATAGTTGTTTCATGAAAAACAACGGGTGTTCAGGTGTGTAGCCAAGACACAATTACTATAATGTTTTTGATTACAGGAGGCCTATTATGTGTAAGAAATTGATTTGGCTGGCTTGTTCCGTAGTGGTGCTGGCTCTGGCCAGCAACGCTTCAGCCGATCTGGTATCGCACTGGAAATTCGATGACGGTGGTGGTAACACTGCCATTGACTCTTCCGGCAATGACCATCACGGCACCCTCTTCACCGGCCGTGAACCCGGTGGTACCCTCTCCCACAACCCAACGTGGGTGAAGGGGAAGTTCGGCGGTGCGATCAACTTTGAAGCTGGCGGCTACGTGGCTATTGACATGTCGTATAAGGCCACCGGCCTTAAGGAAGTGAGCGTCGCTGCCTGGATTCGCACGAGCAATGCGGGTTGGCAGTACATTATCTCGTTTGACCGCAACGAGTACTATCGCCTGGAGGTTAACGGCTCCGGCGCCGGTCCCGGTCAGATAGGCTGGGATGTTTTTACCGATGCTGGACAGTTAAACTACGGCAGCGTTACTCGCGTTGACGACGGAGAGTGGCACCACGCATGCGGTGTTTTTGACAACGGAACCGCGACTATCTACATCGATGGTTCCCCCGAGCCGTCGAAGAGCATGGGCAGGACGTATGGCAGTGGCAATATCCGTTACGGCTTTATTGGTAAGAACTCCGAAGCAAATGGCTTCAACTCGCCGACCCCCAGCAACAACCCAGTCGATGGCGACATATTAGACGGCGACCTCGACGACCTGCGCATCTATGACAATGCGCTGACGGAAAAAGAGATTGCACAGGTCATCAGGGGTATACCTCCTGGCTTGGCCTCCGAGCCCAATCCGGTCAAAGAGGCAACAAATGTGCCTCGTGATGTGGTTCTTGGCTGGCTGCCGGGAGAGTTTGCCAGCCAACACGATGTATACTTCGGGACCCGGTTCGAGGATGTCAACAATGCCACTGCAATGGTTGATCCGGTCGGCGTATACAAGGGCCGCCAATATCTTAGCGGCTATGTTGGCGGAACCTTGGATTTTGAGCAGACCTACTACTGGCGCATTGATGAGGTAAATGCTGCTCCCGACTATACGGTATTCAAAGGCGATGTCTGGAGCTTCACGGTCGAGCCGTTCGCTACTCCAATCCCTTCTGAGGGGATTACTGTCACCGCTTCCAGTGCGAACAGGGCCGACGAGGGGTGCGAGAACACCATCGACGGTTCCGGGCTGGGTGACGATGACCTGCACTCATCCGAAAATACGGCCATGTGGCTCAGTAGTATCATCGATCCCGACACGGCCTGGATCCAATATGAGTTCGACAGGACGCGTAAATTGCATCAGATGTTGGTCTGGAACTATAATAGTTCTGTTGAGCCTGTTGTCGGCTTCGGCATCAAGGAAGCCACCATTGAGTACTCGGTCGATGGAGCCAACTGGTCCATATTGGGCACTACTCACGAGTTTGCCAAGGGTATTGGTGTGGCTGGTTATGGCCCCAATACCACTGTTGATCTTAGTGGTGTGGCGGCAAAATATGTCAGGATCACCGCTAACAGCAACTGGGGAGGCTTTGTGCACCAATATGGTCTGAGTGAGGTTCGCTTCTTCTACGTACCTGTCTGGGCAGCTGAGCCAAGTCCTAATTCCGGGGCCATAGGCGTAGATGTTGATGTGACCCTCGGCTTCCGAGCGGGAAGAGAGGCGGCTGAACATAATGTGTACTTTAGCACCGACGAGCAGGCTGTTATCGACGGCACTGCCCCTGTTACTACCGTGACTGAGGCCGGCTATTCTCCCTCACTTGATCTGAACAGCACCTACTACTGGCGGGTCGATGAGGTGAACGATGCCGAGACTCCAACAACCTGGCAAGGTGATATCTGGGACCTCTCGACACAGGAGTATCTTAGTGTGGACGATTTCGAGGCATACAATGAGATTCCTGTTGGGGAAGAGGGCAGCAATCTGGTATATGAGACATGGATTGACGGGTTTGGTGTCACTACAAATGGTTCAACCATAGGTTATACCGAAGCATTCCAGCCTTCTATGGAGAAGTTCCTTGCTTTTGACGGCAAACAGTCAGTGCCGCTTTTCTATGACAACACCGCTGCCGCTTATTCCGAGGTCACAGCAAGTATCACTGATCTGGAGGTCGGCCGGGATTGGACCAAGCATGGCATCAAAGCCTTGACGCTGCGGTTCTCCGGCGATCCGACCAATACTGCGCAGCGGATGTATGTGAAGATTAACGGCACTAAGGTGACATACGATGGCAGCGCCGAGGCGATAAAGCAGGCGGGCTGGCAGATGTGGTATATTGACCTTGCCTCGATGGGCGTGAGCCTGAGCAATGTCACTGAGCTGAGCATTGGCTTTGAGCGTATTGGAGCATTTGGCGGCCAGGGAGTGGTTTTACTCGACGGTATCAGGCTGTATTCTTATGACCGACAGGTGATTACGCCGGTCGATCCCGGCACAACCGGTCTGCAGGCACACTACGAGTTTGAAGGTACTACCAACGACAGTTCCGGCAACTCGCGCCACGGCACCCACGGTGCTGCCATGAGCAATCCTGGCTTTGAGGCAGGCAGGATCGGACAGGCCATTAGCTTTGGCGGTCTCAACGACTACGTCAACATTGACGGCTATAAAGGCATCACAGCCACTAATGATCTCCAGCCGGCATTCAGCGTTACCTGCTGGGTTAAGACAACCGCAGCCGAAGGCGATATGGTGTCCTGGGGCAGTAGTGAAGGTTCTCCCGCTGGCGGTCAATACTGCACATTCCGCCTAAATCAGGCTGCATTGCTTGTTGAGCATGGTGGCGGCAGTAGTCTCGGGGGTAGTACCCCGGTTAACGATGGTGAATGGCACCATGCGGCCTTAACCGTAGTCGAGGGCGGGAACCTAAGGGTCCCAAATACGATCGTCTATGTGGACGGCCAGCAAGATATGGTCCTCTCCGGTTCGAGCAGTATTTACAATCTGACACCAGATGCAGACGTCAACATCGGCCGGCGTGCCTCGCACAGAGATCGGTACTTCGATGGATCGCTCGACGATGTGCGCATCTACAACCGCGTGTTGTCAAAAGAGGAAATCGCGTGGCTTGCAGGCTGGACCGAACCGTTTGACAAGCCGTTCTGACAGATGTTAAGATAAGTAAACTACTACCGCCTGAAGGCGGTAGCTTTGGGTGCGGGCTGCAAGCCCGCTAAAGATCACCGTCGATACGAAAGTCCCCATCGTGGGGTTCTTTACCTTGGAGTTCGATGTACTGCATGATAACTTCGTCAGTCACATTACCCGAACTGGCCGCAAAGTACCCCCGGGCCCATATGTGTCGGCCCCAGAATGCCCGACTGAGCGGTTTGAACTCGGAGAGCATTTTCCGAGAACTCTTGCCCTTGATACTCTGCATGAGCTTGCTTATGGACAAATGCGGCGGAACCGATACGAAGATGTGAACATGATCTCGTGAAATATGACCTTTGAGAATCTCAACATCCTGAGCACGACATATCTCGCGTATCAGTTCCGTGACGCGCAGGGCCGTCTCGCCGCTCATAACCGGTTTGCGATATTTTGTAATCCACACGAGATGATACTTGAGATCATACGTTGTATGGCTGGATTTGCGATAATGCTCCATGACAAAAACATACTAAAGTCTTCGCCTGAAGGCGAGGGATTTTCTCCCATTCCCCGAAGGGGACATTAATGCCGACTATATCAAAATGGTGGATTAGTGGCTTGATGAGCAACTCTGGCCATAGCCGTAATCGGTGTTGATATGAAGCTCATTGGATTGTCGCCCCACGCCGCACTGCGATGTGGGGCGACAATAACATAGGGGTCTGAAGTAGCTCGGGGCCTGCACTGAGCAATCGTGTATGTTCATGGGGAAAGTTTCTCGTTCTTTTCTCACTTGCGGATTGATGGTAAGATTGTTTGTTTTGAGTGACGTTAGTGACGGGGCACTGATCGAGAATAGGATATATTATTATGAAGCTGATGAAGAAATTTGTGATAGAGATAGTCGCTTTCTTAGTCATGATATCGCCATCTTTAGTAAATGCTGAGGATGGCGAATCGGGACGGGAGTTGAAAAAGACTGTTTTCAGTTGGAAGGAGACGGATGATGCTGTTGCGCTCTTGAATCATGATAAAGTCGTCTGGCAACTGAACTATAAAAAAGAAGAAGCTAAACCTTATCTTCATCCGGTCGCCACGATTAATGGAGAAGTATTGACCAGTTTGCGTCCGAAAGATCATCCATGGCACTGAGCCTTGTGGTTTTCCTGGAAACTTATCAATGAATTGGATTACTGGACTGAAGATCGCAAGACGGGAAGATCCGAGGGGCAGACCGAGATTACCTCCGTTCAGGTTGTAACCAACACGGATTTTTCTGCGAAAGTGGACATTAATATCAGTTATCATCCGCCCGGCGAGAAGGAGATTCTTGCTGAGAAACGGAGCCTTTCAATTACCACCCCGGACAAGAATGGATGCTACCGGATTGACTGGACCAGCACATTTACAGCTAAGGATGAGGATGTCAAGCTGGACAGGACCCCGATTGTGGGAGAACCGCATGGTCAAGGTTACGGGGGATATGCCGGATTATCTGTTCGTATGGCAGTTTGTGCGCGCAAATGGAAATTCATGGATAGGACGGGAATTGTCAAGGGGGATATGAGAAAAGACAAGGATGCTGTATGGCTGGCTACTGTTGGAAAGACGCCGGAGGGAAAGGATGCCGGAATCGCCGTATTAGATCATCCCTCCAATATGCGTCATCCGACACCATGGTATATTACGCCAAGTATGCCGTATTTCAGTCCTGCCGTACTGTATGAGAAACCGCATGTGCTGGAGAAGGGAAAGAGCTTTACGCTTAAATACAGGGTTTTGGTGTCATCACAAGAGATGGACAAGGATATGCTGGAGAAAGAATGGTTGGATTTTTCCAGCCGCTAATGAAGAAAGAATCTACATTGAGAGACTTGTAGAATGCATGGTTAGTTTTCCGGCAACGAACACTCAAACGATCCAAACTCAAGAACAAGGATAGGATATTTTTGTCTTGGCTCTCTCAGATACGACCTGACTTGAAGTCAAATCTGACAATTGTGAGAGGTGGAACGACCAAAAATAAGCAAAGTAATCCGAGATCTGATTCGCCACATGTCAAGAGATGATCCGACATGGGGAACACCCAGAATTCAGTCCGAATTGAGACTGTCAGGACACGAAGTGGCCGATTCCACTGTGACGAAATACGTGATCACACTGAGGAAACCACTTTCACAAACATGGAGGACCTTCTTGAGGAACCACGTCAGACAGGTCGCTGCCAAACCCTCGCCTTACTTACCCGGACTTAACTTTATTGGCAGGCCCTGGGATCTCGATCTTCAGATGATTCTCCAATTTGCCCCTCAGTTGTCTTGCCACTTCCCGGAAGTCCCGAAGGACGTTTCTGGTTTGGAGTGAGTCGTTCTTCAGGTCGTACAGGCACGGCCCCTTGCCAGCATTCTTGCCTCTGA
>JADHXR010000210.1 GCA_016782865.1 Phycisphaerae bacterium | reverse complement strand
ATGTAAAGACCGCGTTCGGGTCTACAAACTCAGCGCCGTCAGACGGATCGGGATTGTAAGCCGTCTTGGGCGGAATCGAGAAGCTCCAGACATCGCCTCTCCACGGACTGTTTGGCTCGGCATCGTTGACCTCGTCGATTCTCCAATAGTATGTAGTTCCGGGAACAAGGCCGTCCGGATAAGGAAATCCCGGGAAGCCGACAACGATAAACGTTCCGGTCTGATTGCCCTGGAACGTGCTTTCGGCACCGTCATTTACATCGTCAAAATTATCGCCGATATACACATCATGCGAGACCGCACGCCCCCCCGGCTTCCAAGAAAGGTTCGCCCAAGTGTCCTCAAGCATGTCACCATCAGCCGGTTTAGGTATCGAGACGTATAGCCACGGCTCACCCGCCCCCGGTACAAGCACAGCCGTACCCCACAAACTGGGAACGTGTGGGGTAGTAGTCTCCGTAAACCATTGGAACTGTGTGTCCTCAGCACCACCGTCGTCATCGTCGTCAATCATTACGTTAATCCCGATTAACTGATCTTCCTGTGGTATGTCACCTGTCATGGTTGACCACGGCATCCTGGCTTCAACGAGATACCCGGAATTGGTTGTGGCCACTCCATATTCCACGCCCTGAAGGCTGCGCGGGGAATTATACCATTCGACAGGTGTTTCTACGTTTCCGAAGTTCCACCGAAAGTTGTACTGATAGTCATTATCATCAGTAGTGGCTCCTTTGGCGTTGTCCCCGTCAACGTAAATCTCAACGCGGTCATCGAGCCATCCCTGGGACGGGTCTGAATCTTGTACCAAAGCTTCATCAATGACATTGACCAATACGTACAGGTATTCCTCATCCCAAAGCGCCCGCCAGCTACCAGAGCAATCTTCGGGCGAGGTTGGTTCTGCTCCAGTGAATAAGGTCATGACCTGTTCTGTCGAAAGTAACCATACATTATCCATAACACCGTCGAGAATCGGCTTTGGATATCCCACGGACGGAATTTCGACATCGGCCTCAGCGGCGGACACGTAACCGGCCAGGCCCAGAATCACAGCAAAAGAAACAAGATAAATCAATTTCCTGCACATAATAATCCTCCTTCAAAAAAGGTTAACAGAAAGCAATTCACGACGGCATTCGCTCCTCAGTGGGTTCTATCCGCGCCTGATGAGGATATGTCCATGCGGATTGTGGCTGCCTCCTTCCTTTTGGCCTGAAAGACAAGCTTCAATCCTGCCTGGATGACCTCAAATCCACGGATTTCACATTACCCTGCTTATACCAGATCAGCCACCTCCCCGTCAAGGAGAATCACTGGATGATCGAGATGCCTGGATACTGTGATTTCATTCTACAAGCTCCCCACACAATCTCCCAGAGCAACCCTCAGAGGTGTTTTGCGGGCGTAGAATGGACGATCTCTAAGCGGAAAGAGGAAATTCTGTGGGCTGGATTGAAAAAGGGCTGCAAGCGCGATGCTTGCAGCCCCTGTGTTTTAAGGTATTGTTCGATCACCTATGGTTTCACTGCCCGGTTGTAGATGCGAACGTCGTCGATTAGGCCGGAGAAGTAAGTTCCGGGAGCCACGTCTCTGCCGGTCCCGATATATAGGCTACTAAATTGGCCCTTTGAAGCATCCTGCATATCCTCAGCCACTGCGACGCCGTCAACGCAGAGCAATCTGTGCGAACCATCCCAGACGAAACCTATGCGATACCAGTTGCCGTCGGTGACGGTTGTCTCGGCCACGAGAACGCTGCTATTTCGACCGCCCCCCCTAAGTTCTGTCATCAAATGACCGGTCAGTGGATCTAGTGATAGCCAATCCGACCCGCCCGGCTCAGAGATGATTGCTTGTCCCGGAGCGCCCCCTTGGACCCAGACAAGAACACTGAAAGGACCTTCCGCTGGATTCAGAACAAAGCCCATGCTGACGTAATCATCTACGCCATCGAGCTGAAGCGCACCATTGAGTTTGCCTGTGTCCGGCAGCCATACAGCACCGCCGTGTACGGTGCCATCGTTCAGACCAGCACTATCATAGGCAACATCGCCGCTTGCTTCGTCGAGCGCCCAGTGGGCTATCAGTGTAGGGTCATTCACGTTTTCAAATAAATGCTCTGCAAGGACGATCAGGTCCTGCACATCCACTATGCCGTCTCCGAGAGGTGTTGGGCCAATATCGCACAAGGAGTAGTTTTCGCCCCAGTGGTCAACTATAATGCACATGTCTGCGGCGTCAACAATTCCGTCGCCGTTGAGATCAACGACTGGCTCGATTGATACTTGCCATAAGTCGTACGCACTCGCACCCAAACCTGCCGCGTCAGAACTGAAGTAGAGAGCGTTTCAAGGGTCAGACCTGAGCGTTTCAAGGGTCAGACCTGGCTTTTATGCTTTTTCTTAACAATTCGATGTACTATGTTTAGATTGCTCTCATGGCTAGACCTTTTCGAATCGAATATGGAGGCGATCTTTACCACGGAACCATTCGTGGCAACGAGCGAAAAGCATAATAACCAGGTCTGACCCTGCGAAGCTTGTTGCGAAGCTTGCCTGCGAAGCTTGCAAGTCGGTGAGATTCTTAGAATAGGCAAGTGCTCATCAGTCGGTAAGCGATTGAAACGTGTCAACGAATTGCTTCAAACTGATAGGCAGCTTAATGTAGTTTTGTCTAAAATAGAATGTATATTGAGCGAAAAGCATAAAGGACAGGGTGACCCTAACGGTCCCTAACGGTCCTACAACGGTCCTACTAACGGTCCTAAACGGTCCCTAGTCCTAACGGTCACTCCCTGGAATAATCAATCTTCCTGAGTTGATGTAGACGCATACAGACATCAATACCACGTGACTTCAATATGGCCAGCATAAAAAACGAGCAGAAGTAGCGATCAGCAAGCATCACATCACCTGGCTTAAAGCTATTGAGAACTTTCCGTAGTAAAGCTGTCTCGCCAGTTTCTTTGCCGGCATAAGGACCAATAGCAACATTGTGAACACAAGCATTAGCCAGTGAAAGGACCGCACAGGCCCGGGCGATGGGAAATCCAACGCCTGGTTTTTGCGTTTTAGATTGAGGAAACTCTCTTTGATTCCTTGGCGTATCCGGCATGGTAAATGTAAAGCCATCGACTAGCTTGACATTTTTTCCCAGCCAGAGCCAATGGTCAGGGTTTGACAATGACATTTCTTCAGCAATGTCACGAACAAGCTGTCTAAGTATTTTCGGCATTAAGCTTATGCCGTGCCCGACAGTATTCACCAGAATCCGGGCTTGGCGGCGGCATGCCATGTTCAAGCATATATCTGGTTGCGTTGGTAACAGCGGCATTGCATGAGCATTGCTTGCCATCTTGTAGTATCTGGCCGATAAATGACCATAAAGTCAACCCCGTATTCCAAAGGTCGTTTTCCCCATAGCCAAAGAGAACGTCGATATCGGCGAACATTTCCCTGACGTGATCCGCAGACAGTACGTTACCAAATGGCAGAGAGCCATCCGAATAAGAAAGTTGATCAAACACTGAGAAACCAATACTTACGTTTTTGGCGGATTGTGATAAACTCGTAACCATCGTAAACCTCTCTGGCTTAAAATAATGGGAGCAAAGCCAGAGAGGTCACATATAATCTCGGCCAGAGAGGAGCAAAAACGTTAACGTTTGATTGAACAGAAAAAATCAACCGTGCGAGTGGTTAGGTTATGCGCCAACAGCGACAAAGACATGACAGCGCCATTGGGACCGCACACCTTTAATTCACCCCACCTTTAATTCACCCGCACACCTTTAATTCACCCTGTTACTCTGATAGTCTGTCTATCTGATACTCTGAAAAGAAATCTTCAGGGCAGTTTCAGTTAACTGGCCACGCTCAAGCGCAGCCTTGTAAAGGCGTCTTATACGGATCTGCATAAGACCCCTGGATAAATCGCAGAGATTTCTGTATCTTTTTGGTTGACAGTGGTTAACAGTTGGATCACGATCTAGCCGCTGGGTTCTTATGCTGCAAGACCAGCGTTGTTTGAGTTCTTATACGGAACCATATATACATTGTTAGGCAACTATTAAAGAAAGGAGAAACTAGTAATGATAATGACTTACGTCGAACAACTCTTGAAGACTAAAGGTAACGAAATCTGGTCTATTGTCCCACAAGCAACTGTATATGAAGCATTGCAAATAATGTCTGAGAAAGATGTGGGGGCTTTGTTGGTTTTAGACAAAGGGAATCTAGTTGGCATCTTCTCCGAACGCGATTACGCCCGCAAACTAATCCTTAAGGGAAGGTTTTCTAAGGATACAACTGTTGGCGAACTGATGACTCGTGAAGTACTCTACATAGAGTCTCAAAGCACCATTGAAGACTGTATGGCATTGATGACAGCTAAGCGCGTCCGCCATCTACCGGTCTTAGAAAATGAACGGTTAATCGGAATCGTGACTATCGGCGATGTGGTTAAGCAGATCATCTCAGATCAGGAATTCACTATTCAGCAACTTGAGAGATACATAAAAGGTGAGTGTTAGGCATAGCACTATCCATTTTGAATATTGTCTCACAGCACTGGAGCGTTTGAGGTCAGAGGAGAAATGGGGCATAAGTGTAATTTATTGGCACCTTTGCCTATCGGGATAGGGAGCCCCATCGCTGAGGCCCCCTCCCACACCACCGGACATGCGGGTCCGCATCCGGCGATTCGGCTGACCAAGGCGGAATTGTCCAATGTGCCTCCTTCAGAATTTCGCTCTTTTGACTATGACGCTTATGTAACACTTCTATTCAGTAAGCGTCCGACAAACTCCACCTGAAATATCGAAGGACTGGCACAAATCAATTCTCAGCAATCAACTCCCACCACAGTCTGGGATAGTCCTGGCCTTCGAGAATCCACCAGATGTCCCTGCCAGCTTAAGGTACTGTGACCTGAAGCGAAAAGGTCTTCAGTGGCTCTACACCTTCTTCCCACGGCCTGCGATAGACGAGTCTAAGGGTCATCTGCCCTGCACTTACGGCCGTGAAACGGAAGATTTCCCAGCCACCTGCGCCTACAAGTGGTGGCTCACCCGTCTCGGATGGCATGAACTCTGCCTCGCCTATCTGCTCCAGGATAGACTCCTGGGTTTCGGCCTGTTCCCACCGATAGCCAGTAGTGGGATTTGATTCCAGTGTGACAACAAGAATCTGGCCTTGCTCAAGCTCAACCTGGCTGCCGTCATCGTTTGCGTCGATATGAACCTCTTTCGACATATCACGGCTTTCCGTTAGAATTAATGCTCGATTGTAGATGCGAACATCATCAATCAGGCCGGAGAAGAAGCCGCCCGGGTCCAGGGTGCTTGCGGCGCCGATGTACAGACCAGTTTCTGCGGATTCCAGGGTCTCGGCCGTGTCGCGGGTCACCTCGATATCATCCACATAGAGAATCCTGTTGCTGCCGTCCCAGACGAAGCCTACCCGGTGCCAATCGCCGTCGGTCACCACGGTCGAGCAAATCAACGGAGGTCCCGCCAGCTTGGCGTTCCGGCTGGTTACCTCTGGTGTTCTAAGGTCTGTTCTCAGCGCTCCGTCACTGATATCGGCCATCAACCAACTCGCACCGCCCTCCTGAGAGATAATGACCTGACCGGGAGCACCGCCTTTGATCCAGGCAAGGACGCTGAATGCTCGATCCGCCGGATTCAAGACAGGGTCGGTACTGACATAATCATCTATACCGTCGAATTGGAGCGCTCCAGCCACCCTACCGCCGTCAGGCCGCCACACTGGACCAGCAAAAAGTAAGCCAGCTTTGTCTCCGGCGCTATCATAGGCGATGTCGCCTTCTGCCTCGTCCAATTTCCAGTGGGCCAGCGGCGGCAGTGGCGGAAGCTGCCCTATGGACAGACTTGCCTCTGGCGTGCCGCCATAAGCGCCAATGTTGATTATGCCACCATTCGGATCCGGTTCATTGCCAACCGGACTATTAGGGTCGCCACGGTCGATGCAGGGGCTGGTAACATCATCCTGAATCCAGCTTTGGCCGTTCGGGTCCCAGCGTCCGGCTTGCGACTTCAAATGGAAGTCGTCCTGATTCGGATTGGCGAAATACGGGTCGGCATCGATATTGCCCGCGCCCCAGTTGAGTGTGCCGCCTTGAACGAGTAAGACTTCGGCCTGGCCACCGGCTACGTTGCTGTAACTGATGCTGAATGTTGCTGGATTCTCCACCCGAATCTCACGCCCGTTAGTAGCGTTGTTTCCCAAGATGATGCTATTGGTGACCGTCACAGAGCACCCCTGATAGCCGTAGGGGGCGCAGATGATCCCTCCACCTTCTGCTGTCGTGTTCTGCGCGATCATGCAATTGGTCAAGATCGCAGAGGCTTGGTGCCAGATTTCTAACCCACCGCCGCCCAAGCCCGCCGTGTTGCCCACTATTGCGCAGTGGGTCATAGTCACGGACGAAGAGTTTTCCCCGCAGAACACTCCCCCGCCCCCTTGTCCCGCAGAGTTCTCTACGATAGTGCAGTAGGTCATGGTCACTGCCGAGTTGCTGTAGGAAATTACCCCGCCGCCCACTTGTCCCGCAGAGTTCTCTGCGATGGTGCAGTAGGTCATGGTCACTGACGAGTCATAAGCGCAGCATACCCCGCCGCCACTTTCTGTCGTAGCTGAGTTCCCATTGATATTGCAGTTCGTTAGGGTCAGAGAGGACCCGGAATAGACCATCACTCCACCGCCAACGTCGTTCACTCTGTTCTGCACTACGGCACAATTCTTTACGGTCCCGGAAGAGGCATCGAAGAAGATACCTCCGCCACCCCAGTCGAATTCAGATTCTTCAGGGACCCATAACCGAAAACCTCTACCTCCAGTAACGGTGAACCCGTCAAGAACGGATGCGTCGGTCTCGTTGTTCTCGAAGACCACGACGCTGGCACGCTCAGGGTCATCCGGCGTGCCCATCCGGATGGTTGTCTCATCCGACCCGGTTTCGGACATCACCGTGATGGCCTTGCCTCGGAATGTGATCGGCTCTGTGATTACATACTCTCCCGGTGTCACCAGAACCGTATCCCCGCCGTTCGCTATATCTATCCCCGCCTGTATGGTGCCAAAATCATAGCCAGCTCCAGGACCTACGGTAATTGTGGCGGCCTGCGCCAATCCTGGCATTGCCAGGGCCAGTGTCAAAGCCAATACGAATGAGATTATCTTCTTCATTCTACCACCCTTTCAGAAACTGTTGATATTGTCACGGCGCACGGCATGCACATCTTCCCCTGCTTAACATTACTTTGATAAGACAACGCTGGATGAATGCCATTTGCAACCTTCCTCCAAGAGCCGATTGAAAGCGAGTCTTAGAAGCCACTGATACTATTGTGCGCCAATCAATGAAGCGTGTCAAGTTCGGTGGATACTATTTCTCAGAAAAAGCCGGACTCCTAAGCGTGTTTCGCGATAACGTTTGAGGCCAACGTCTTGCCAGTTTCGCGGAGCTACGATGATACTTTTGGAACGCTTTTATTTGGCGAATTGAGGTAATAGGCCCTATGATACCCCCTTGCCAAATTCGCATGCCTCTGTCGCCTTACAGTTGTGCCCAGAAGCCCCACAGAATTCCGTACAGTGGCCCGCGTGCTTGCGTGTGGCGACGATCCTCCATTGAGGCATACCATATGTTCTTTGAGATCGTGCTCTAAATCGGCTCTGGGCAAAGCAACCGGGGCCTATACCGAGTGAATCGGTACAGGCCCCGAATTCCAAACATGGCGGCTGCATGAATGCACGCAGCCTCAATCATTGCGTCAAACCTACCGAATCAGCCGTATGTCATCGAAGTACATCGTTCCTGTGCCACCCGCTGTCGGGCCATTCTTCGTGCCAAAACCAATGGTAATGCTATTGACGTTGGCAAGATCCACGCCCGCAAATTCCGTAAGGTCGATGACCCACTCGTTCCATCCGGTTATCTGCGTCGCGGCAGGATCATCGTGATAGACCACCGCATTGCCAAGAGCGACAAACATCCGATCGGCAGCATTGCCGGAAGCGCCTCGGAACCACAGTGACAGTTTTGTGACGCCTTCTTCGGTCCAGTCTTTCGGGTAGACCAACGTCAAAGTTGCTTCGGAAGTCTTGAGGTTGTTGTTGTAGAGATACGGCATCGACTGGGCGCCACTGTGCACGACAGTTTGTTCGGCATAAGGCGGAAGATCGTTACCGACCAGAGCGCCGTTTGTGGTAGTTCCGAAGCCATCAATCCACTTGTCGAATATTCTGTTAATACCGGGTTCGCCGGGGAGCGGATCAATGTCATCGTAGGATTCAAAATCATCGACAACAAGGAAATCGCCTGTGGTGAAGTTCCAGACATTGCCAACCCATGGACTGCCCGTGTGGGTACTGTTGACTTCGTCGATGCGCCAGTAGTAGGTCGTCTCCAACTCAAGTCTGCCGGCATCATAAATCTCCTCGCCGAGTGCCGCGGCTGCCTTGTACTCGGGCGAAGTTTTGTCGGCATTGTTAACGGCATCTGCATCCACTCCGAAATACACCTCATGCGAAGCGGCAAGACTTGCCGCAGTCCATTTGAGAATAGGCGTCGGCGACACACCTACGGCGCCCTTGGCCGGGTCCGGTTTGGCCGCCGTGCCTTCAGTCCTGAAACTCCAAACCGCGCCTCTGTACGTATTCGGGGGATCGAACTCGTCAACGCGCCAGTAGTAGGTCTTGGCCAATTCAAGCGGGCTTGGGGGCGTGAAGAAGGGGTCCCCCTGGACGGGGCCTCCTACAGCATTGCTGATGTCGTCGAAATTGTCACCGAAATAGACGGTATGCAATTTTGCGCCGAAGCCACCTGTCCAACTGAGCTCCGCGTCCAAAGCCACAGATTCGGCTCCGTTGGACGGGACGGGATCATAGGCTGTCTTAGGTGGAATCGAGAAGCTCCAGATGTCGCCTTTCCACGGGCTGTTGGGATCGGCATCGTTCACTTCGTCGATTCGCCAATAATAAGTCGTGCCCGGGACCAGACCATCCGGAATGGGAAATCCTGGGAAGCCGACCACGAGCGTCGTTGTGGCCTGATCGCCCACGAGCGTCCCCTCTGCTCCGTCGTTGACGTCGCCAAAGTCGTCGCCGATATATACATTGTGCGAAACTGCAAAGTCCCCCGCGCTCCAGCTAAGGTTAGCCCACGCGGCTTCGATAAGAGTACCGTCAGCCGGATCAGGAGATAACGCGAACGGGTATGCTCCCGTACCCCCCGCCATAGCGGCCAGTATCTCAGCCTCCGTCAGAGCATGGTCGTAGATGCGGACGTCGTCAATGAGGCCGGAGAAGAAGCCGTTCTGGTCGTCCCTTACACCGTTACCGATTCGCACATCAGCATCGCTGCCGGTGTTGATAGCTACGCCAGCGTTTGTCTGCGAATAGGTTTCTTCGACCCCATCCAGATACACGTACATTTCCTCTGAGGTAGGGCTGCCGTCGTCATCCAGCGTGACCACCGCGTGGTGCCACTCCGAGTCCGTAACGACAGTCTGTCCGGTGCGCGTTCCACTGGAGGCGTTAATCCGCAGCGCACCAGGGACTCTTGGATCGCCTTGCATGTTGATCGCCAACTCCCACCGCACGCCACTACCTGCGGGAGTACCCCATCCAAACAGGCCGCGGCCATTGGGGCCTGTCCCTGCTCCGTCGGTCTTGAACCACAGGGACATGGAACGCGAAGCACCGCCGGTGATCGCCTTATAGTCGACCATGGTAACAACGTCATCGACTCCGTCAAAGCTCAGCACCACACCACGGGGGGGATCGTTGGCCCAGATTGCACCGTTGATCGCGCCATCGACACCACCAGCTACGCTGTTGAAAGCCGTGTCTCCCGAACCCTCATCAAGCCTCCAATGATCAACCAGATCGGCCGAAGCGTTGCCGGCGATCCCCAGAACTAAGACAAGAACAACCGGACGGATGAATCTTCTGTACATAGCAATCCTCCTTCAAGCAAGCGTTAACATGAAACGACCCACGATATTCTCTACTCTCGACTGCAATTTGCCCGTGTCTGCTGAGGGATATCTCCATACGGTCTGATACTGCTTCCTTCCTTGTGAGAGCAGGAAAAGCAATCAGATTCCTATCCGGATGACCTCAAATCCACGGACTTCATCTTACTCTACTTATACCAGATCGGCCGCCTCCCAGTCAAGAAGAATCACTGGATGACTGATTTCAATATGACGCTTTTGTAACGCTTCTATTTAGCGAATCTGGCCCAACCCTACCTATGATACCCCTTTACCAAATTCACTAAATCTTTTCGCGGTTTTCGGCCCCAAGAACGGCGTTTTTCGGAACACAAAAGCGCTACATTAGACCTACACACTTTGAGCTTTTCGGTAAGACCGCCGCCGCCGTTCCCGATTCGACTGTTTCTTTCGCCTATCAGCACATTTCTGACAGTAGCTAAACCCCGGTAGACGGCCATCGCCACACTGACGGCA
>JADHXR010000209.1 GCA_016782865.1 Phycisphaerae bacterium | reverse complement strand
GGACCCTTAAGACAAGCTAAAAAAGGCACTCTCAGGGATGAAAAAGGCTAAAAATGTGATAGTATAGCTCTATATGGGTTTCTTAATTTGTGGCAGGACAAGCACTTACAAAATCTAACCGTTGTTCAACACTAATGAGTCCGAGGCGTGATTTGTTTTTATAACCCACTTGTGCAAAGGAGCTTGCGCCCATTCGGTCCGGTGCAAATTGGCTTTGTTTTGCACAATCGCTCTTGTGATCCTGAGCCTGGGAGATAGCACTCGCTACAATGTTCTGCGTCTGCGCAGCCAACTGATAATACCCGTACCAATACCGCCGAGCACAAGGGCGCCGGGAGCGGGAATGGTTTGAACCGGACAAGTACCCGTATCGTTACGGCCCCAGTCGCCATAGCCTGGGTCGCGGTCCCAGCCGCCATTGCCAGAGTCATAGCCCCAGCCGCCATTGCCAGGGTCATAGCCCCAGTCGCTATTGCCAGGGTCATAGCCAAAGTCGCCAGCGCCAGGGTCATAGCCCCAGTCGCCATCAACAGAGTCATAGCCCAAGTCACCATCGCCAGGGTCAGAGCCCAAGCCGCCACTGCCAGGGATATAGCGCCTGCGGCCATCCCGGTGCCAGCCAAAGATATCCTTGAAGGCCCAATAGATACAATCTTCAAGAAAGGAGTATGAATCCTCCGAGTCCTCGGTGACCGTGGCAGTACCGGGTGATTCGGGTTGAGACGACCCTGTCAGAGCTAAGGTAGGATTTGCCATTACAGCCGAAGATAGCCCAATGCATATTGCGGCTACGGCATAGGTCAACAAGAGCTTTTTCATCTTCCTTTTTACCCCCTAAATAGTGCCTTGAAAACATGCGTTGCAAAGGTACTACACCATCAAATTAGCAACGAACATTTGTCTCGCACTGGAAATTCCCACCGATCTCCTCCACTACTATTCGCCCCGCCGAGTGGTTAGAGATATAGTACCATATCAGCCCCTGAAAGTCAAGAGTTATTGGCAGTGGTTCTTCAAATGATTGATATATTTTCCGACATGTCTCGGTGCGGGTCCAAAACGAAATAGTTTTGGGACTCACATGGAATCATTAGATGTGATACCCCTACGATGAGATCGTCCATTCTGGCGCGATACTCTCCAGACTGGATTTTATCAGGGACAGTATTCAAGTTCCATTATAGGCCTCCCGACTGATCAGGCGTTTACTTCTCGCCAGCAAGCTTTTCGGCGATATTCAACGCGTGATTATTGATCTTCCTGTAGGTCTGAAGCATATCCACCACGATTAGGGACACCAAAGGTGCTGCGTGCTTCCCTTCAAGGCGTCTGATGTGTGCCTGACGGGCATCCTTCATGGTGTGGGTAATGGTCTCTGCCTGACTTATCGCCTTGGACAGGACGTGGGAGTTTCCTTCCTTGACCTCCTGATTGATCATGTGGAGGTAGTCCGCTGTCTGGTCATGAAGGATCAGGAGGTCCTTCCTATCTTCGTCGGTAAGAGGCAATCCAGCATTAAGCCGCTTGAGTCTCAGCTTCAAAATAGTGACAACGTAGTCGCTGACCGATTCGTATTCGTCTGCCATGCGCAATTGCTTGCGTGCTTCATCCACGACATCGTGGGCAATGGTCCCGGTCAACAGATCGCCGAGAAATTCCACAATCTCTTTCTGCATGACGTCCAACTTCTTTTCATGCTCAAAGATCCCCTCTTCTCTGTCGCGATCGCGTAGGCCATTGGGTGCGGCTACGCATTGCCTCAGCTCATCCATCATTTCAGCCACACTGGCGCCCATGCGAAGAATTTCCTCAAAGGACTGCTGGATGCCGATAACGGGGGTGTCGAGCAGTCGTATGTCCAGAACGGTCAAGCGTGGTTCTTCTTTCTCCGGCTTGTCCGGCGCAATCCACTGTAAGAACTTGACGAAAACAGTCACCAGCGGGAGGAAACTCAACACGAGCATGAAATTGAAGATGGTGTGCGAACACGCGATCTTCTTGGCAATGTCGAGGTCCGGTTTCAGGAGTTGTTCCAAAATCCAGATATAGAAGGGAAAGATGCAGAGCATCACGCTGACACCAATGACCTTACTTATGATGTGACCGTAGGCCACACGTTTGGCGTTTGTCGTTGTGCCTAGGCTGGCGAGAAAGGCGGTAATGGTCGTGCCGATATTCTCCCCCAGTACCAGGGCGACCGCTGTATCGAAACCGATGAAACCATTGCGTGCTAGGGTAATCGTGATGGCCACCGTGGCCGAAGAGGACTGCACGATGGCCGTCACAATTGCACCCACCAGAACACACTTCACGCGTCCGCCGAACGTGTCAGGACAGAACCGGGAAAACCAGGCCAGGACTCCCGGATGCTCGCGTAACGGTTCCAGTCTATGTTTCATCAGATACAAACCGAAAAAGATCATACCGAGGCCAATGAATGCCATAGCGGTGTAGCGGACACGTTCCTCCTTGGCGAACAAGAAGACAAAACCCGCAATCCCAAGGATCAGGAGCCCGTAATCGATGACATTCAGCGAGACAATCCATGCAGTGATCGTTGTGCCGATATCCGCTCCCAGAACGACACCAATCGCCTGTGTCAGGGTCATAAGCCCAGCGTTGACCATACCAATGACCATCACGGACGTAACGGAACTCAACTGGATCGCCGAGGTCACAACAGCACCCGTTGCGCAGGCTTTGAGCCGATTGTCCGTGACCACAGCGATCATCTTACGAAGGCGGCTTCCGGCAACAGCCTGCATGCCTTCTGACATGTTTTTCATACCAAGTAGAAAAATGAACAGTCCGCCGAAGACCTCCGTGAACATGGTAAGGCTATTCATGATGGATTTGTTCCTCTTTTCAGTCTGTAGAAAGACAATGGATTAACACCTGAACCACCCCCTCTAATTCATTGGGGACAATCAACCATTCTATTCTTATTGGGGACAGTCATTAGTTTCTGTGACCATAAGTTGGCGGCTGTCCCGAATTCACTAAATACCAAAGACTATTCACCAGTGACTACCGACTATTCTCTACGTACCTGTTCAATCTGCCTGCTGTGTCGAGATGTGGACGGCAACGGTGTAATCGACATTCAGGATTTGATAGCTCTCATGACCGAGTGGCTTGCGACCTGCCCGTAACAATCTTAGGCCGAAACCTGATCAGGGCTGTGTGCATCTGATTCCTCACGGCCCTCATTTCAGGCTACGGCAGAGGCCTTGGAATGGACGATCTCAGCCTGCACATGGCTCTAACAGGGACTTTTTGTGCCCTGGCACCTGGATAAAAACGAAATGATCCTTGCCAGAATGGCCCAGGTCGTTTATTCTCTAAGGGGCTCTGTCGGGAGTTGACTTGTTGTGCGGAATGCCAGGCAGGTCCCGGCAGCGCATGTGTGCGGTTTTCGCCGCAGTTGGATGTAACAGGCTTGGCGCAGTGCCCAGTTTGAGAAAAGGATTTTCGTGAGAGACTTCTAAGGGATTGGCAACAATGAAGAAAGGATTTAGACCTCTTTGTAGCATTTCCTTGTTTCTTCTGACAGGTTTGGTGATCCTTCCGGGGTGCGGGCAGAGAAGAAGTAGTACGCAAGCTCTATTTACCAGACCCGAGCTTCTAAGCCGCGGACGCCTGGCGGTGCTCGGTCTGACTCCCGAGCAAGAACAAATGCTGATGGCCTGCTACACCAAAACCTTTTCCGTGCAGATGATCACGTTTGTTGAGAGGAGCCGGTTAAGGGACCTTATCGGCGAGCAGGATTTGCTCGATGGAAGATTGGACGTTGATACGCGCGCCAAAATTAAGCGGATTCTGGGCGTCGAAGCTCTAATAATGTGCACGTACTACGACTCGACCACGGGCGGCAGCGGAAAGAAACTGCTTATTCGGATCGTGGACAGTGAGACAGGCGCCATAATCGGCTCGGTGATCACCGTGGCGCCCGATAATTTCGGAAACCATTGTTCCACTGCGGTAAAGGCACTTTGGAATGATCTTATGGGTAAGAGTCAACTAGAACGTGCGGACCGTGTGGAGCGCAACAGGAGGCCTTCCAGACGAATTTAGCCGGGACTATGCCAGCCCGGCCGCGCGGGACAACGTCCTCAAGGTGCTGAGACCCTTTGTCTCTGCTGAGGAACCCGAAGCGAGGACTCCAGTGTATGCCTGCCCGGGCCTCAAATCTGCCAACTTGCCACCTCGTTTGCGCGTCAGCAAATGACAGAAAGCCGACCTTTACGTCTTTGACTTTTCCGTCTCGTCCTATGAAAATGGTGGTTGGATACCTTGACAACCATGACAGTGACTATGCTCGCAGATTGAGCAGGATTTGTCAAGGCTCGGCGAGTGACGTGATTGCGGAATGAAAAAGGGCCCCTGCTTCAAGGAGGACCAAAAAGAACAGGGACCCAAGAGGACTGCGAGTACCGCACTCACAATCCTGTCAAACTTACACTGACATGGACGGCCATCAGGCTTCGCTCCATGACATTTTTCTGTTTTTCAGGTGGGTCAAAGCGTCAGACTCGGTGTTGGCAAACTCGAACACCGATAGCAGACCCGTCCGGACAAAGATATCGTTGATTGCCGGAGGAGCACTGCACAAGACAAGCTGATGCCCGGCTCCTGCAAGCAATTTGGCGAGTATCAGCAAACCGCAGATGCTTTCCGAGGTCAGCATTTCAACTTTGGAGAAGTCTATCACAATGTCGCGGTCAATTGCCTCGCTGAGCATGGTGTTGACCGCTTCGAGTTCGTCGCTCTGCTGTGGCTGCTGCGGCAAAGTGACCAGGAGAACGTCTTCTGAGAGATTTCGTACACCCATTCGTTTCCCTCCTCGTTACATAATGTTAAACGGGCCGGCTTCGACCCCCTTATCGGAACCGGCCTACACGCAAAGCGCCATCTCTGGAAAGTATAAGACAGTATTGGCAAGAATCCAAACAGAATAAGAAAAAGCGGCGGAGTTCTCCGAAGAAATCCCGCCGCGAGCGACTCTTTGTTCTAATCTTTGCATCAGATTAATATCTGATTTGAGGCATTTCTTTTCCTCGGTTCAAACGCACCACCGTAAGAAACATGGCTACCGAGTCCAATCTCGCTGCCACGTAAGAAGCCACGTCGACATTGCCGCTCCCAGCCAATGGGTCGATGTACTTTTTGGCTACAATCTGTGCGGCTTTTTCCACTGAGAAGCCCATATCGTTGTGCAAGACACCCATATACTCGGCAAGGGCACCGAAGTATTCTTGGGCTATCGCATAGTGTGCGCGAGTTCCGGAATCGTGTGCCATGGCGTTGGTAATATACGCGGCCAGTTCCTCTGTCATCGGTCCGGCGCTCGATCCGAATTCGTCGATTATCTGTGCCACGGCGGCGGCATGAATCCCTTTGGCATCCGCCAGTATCTTGGCTGCCTCTCGAAGATTTGTGCACGCATCGCACGGCTGGACGCCTCTGGTCGAGGCCAAGCCGTTTGCGATCCAAATATCCATCCTCCTTCTACTGACACCGATTTCTTCGGCGGCCCACTTTGTCAAAGCCGGGCAGCCTGATATGCCCACATCTGTCTTGTCCAGATCAGGCCCCGTCGGCATGAAGTAGGCCGGAGGCGGTGTAATTGCCGGGCCGACCGTCACCATCACCGTGGTCGCAACGGGTGTGCCACCGATCTGGTTGTCGGTTACCGAATAACTGAAACTTTCCTGTCCGATGAAGTTCTTGCCTGGTGTGTAGGTCAGAGTGTTGTTGGCATTGATCGCCACGGTTCCGGCACCCGTGTAGGTGAATGAACTCACCTTAAGCGGGTCCCCCTCCGGGTCCGAGTCGTTAGCCAGCACGTTGATGACAACCGGAACGCCCTGAGTGGCTGCAGCGACATCCGCGTCCGGGGTCGGCGGAGTGTTGGTCATAGTAACTGTGACTACAGCCTGAACGGGCTCTGCGCCGATTTCACCGTCGGTAACAGAGTACGTAAAGGTGTCGTCACCGACATAACCCGCTTGGGGTTTATAGCCGTAGGTGCCGTCCGAATTCATCATTAGCGTGCCATGCCCCGGGCCGGTGGCCAGGGCTGTTGTGAGCGGATCATTCTCCGGGTCGGAGATGTTGTTTGCTACCGTGCCCGCATAGATGACGCCCATATGGGTAGTCGCCGTTATAGCTTCTGCCGCGGGCGCAGTGTTGGTCATGGTAATTGTAACCACGACCGGATCGCTTTCAGATCCCACGCTCTGTACCGAACGTGCCACATATGTAAAGGTGTCGTCTCCAACGTAGCCGTCTTCCGGAATGTAGCTGTAATAGCCGCCACCGGTTATTGTGAACGATTTGGCGTGGCTGGGTCCTGCGATCACCCTCGTTTCGAGCAGGTCACCCTCTGGGTGTCTGTCATTATCCGTCACATCGCCTTCCACGAGGGTGCCCATGTGGGTAGTACCGAAATCAGGCACGCCGTCGACTTCCGGTGCGTTTCCCTGGGCGTGTACGATTATCTGTGCAATGTCTCCGTCGACGTTGGTGTCGGAAGCGGACTCCTTGCTCTCGACGTGAACTTGGGCGGCATCGCCGTCAGCCAGAGGGTCCGCGGCTTGTGGTCCCCAGGTAAGCGAACCCCATGAGTCTGTCTCTATTGTCGCCTCCGATGTCCCCACGCTCGACGATATTGCCTTGGCTGTCAGGTCTCCGTTTATGATCAAGTCCCCGAACCAGGTTTCATTGGTCCCTGCGAAAACTCCGACATACGCTTTGGTTATGCCCCCTTCGATGCCTGCATTCAAACCGTGAGCATTGGCTGTAACATCGCCGTTGAGGAGCATGTTGTCGCCGGATTTCAAGAATATCATTGCTTCGGCATCCTGGCCGCTCGGAATATTTAGTATTGGAGAATCTCCTCCGACAACAACGTTGCCGTTTACGGTCAGCTCGCCGGAAGCATTGACGTTGATTTCTGCATGACCCCATCCGTCCTTGATAAGTAGATTTTCAAAAGTAATGTTACCCCTGTTAGAGGTGCTCAGGATGATCCGACCCGGAGTGGGGTTAGTGTCGGAAAGGTCCTTGGCGGTTTCCAGATTGCCGATAGACAGACCGCCCGAGCCTGCTCCGATGATGATGTCACCGAGTGTCGTGCTGACAGTGTCGGTTGTGTCCGTGAAGGAAACAAAACTATCCGTCCCCGTTCCATAAAGCTCTATGTTTCCGTATCGGCCTTTGATCTCACCGTCGACGATGTCAGGCACGGTGATGCCTTGCTCTGAATTGATAACAAGGCTCGTTCCTTTATCCGAGAGAGCTTCAATACCCTGCTCGTAGATAATGTCCATCTCGCCGGCATTAACGCCGTTTGCGATAGTGACATTTGGGGAGTTGATCTGCAACGTGCCCGGTTCGTAATCTGTATTTCCAGGGGATGCGTCAATCTCGCCGGCAATGAGAAAATGCTCAGCCGTGATTTTCACAGATCCTCCGTCGCCTGATGCGCTGCCGCCGCTGGCGCTGGTGAGCGTCCCCTCGCCGAGCGTGGCCGTGCCTTCGCTTTCAACGGTTATACTTCCACCGTTGCCGTTGACTCCATAGGAGTTTGCCGTCACTGTACCGCCCCCCCCGGACTCGTTCGTAGCCAGGACAACCTCTTGCGTCCCGGCCAGGGTGATACTGCCAGCCTCGCCTGCATAGGGCGCATTTGCGTTTATGACTCCCGCCTGTTCAACACGGGCGGCGCGGGCCGTTATCGTGCCTCCTCTGGCATTGATGTAACCCCTATTGAGAATCGCTCCAAAGGTATCAGAAGCGGCAAGAACAAGGTCCCCGTTGTCGGCATTCAGCAAGCTGCGGTTCACAACATCGGCAGTGCCGTCACCGACGTCTGCGACTTCGACCAAGACCTGGCTGCCATCCTGAGCAAGATATACGTTGTCACCAGCAGCTAGTACAATCAATCCGGCTGGAGCGACGATCCCGTTCTGAGTGAGGACCTTCTTACCCACCAGAATGACGCTGTTGGCTCTGATCTGAGCCAAGTTCTCTACTATCCCGGCGCCCCCTTCGAATACCATATCGTTGGCAGGATTATCCAGTACGTCCTGGAATGCCTGGTTCGACATATTGAGACCTGAGGCGACTAACTGCGCGACATTCACAGTTGATCCGGAACCAAAGACAATGCCGGCGGGATTGACAACAAAGACACGGCCGTTGCCATTTAGAGCGCCATCAAACTGCGTCGCGCTTGCGGAAGTAATCCTGTTGAGCACTGCCGAGGCACTACTTTCGACCCCACCCAAAAACTGGTTGAACTCGACTATCTCGCCCCCGATTGTGTCGAAATTGTTCCAGTTGATGATCGCGCCGTGGTCGGTGTTTATGATCGTGTGATCGCCCCACTGGGTGGGGGTGGCGCCGGAAGAGTTGATGACGTCAACCGCATCGAGAGCCAGTGCTGTGGACAGAGACGTGTTTAGCATCACACAGCATATCAACGAATATATGATCACGTTTCTGAAACACCGCTCCTTCGGTTTCCTTCTTACATTTTCCATCACCAGTCCCCTTTAACAAAGTGACAATTGCCATCGCTTGTATGTCCATGCACCTGTAAAACCACCGACACCCCTGTCGGCAAAACGTGCACAATCTCCCTCATTCTTACCGTTGCGAACCCCAGTTAGCGCCATTATATCTTTTGAGGCTCCCTTTGTCAAGCATAAGATTGCGATTTGCCTGATTTGAAGCCTTTTTCGCCAGCGCAAAACGTTCTTTGTCGTCGCTATAATCGATACAATTTGCAGTAATTTCTCTTTGCGTAATGCCTGATGCACCGCAAGAATGCAGATGAGGTGCCGGTCCTTCTCAGGGCGTATACGACAAAAGTCTTATCTAGACTCTTACCGTGAGGATGTGGTGAGCAAGACAAAAGCGGGCGATGGGGATCGAACCCACCTAGCCGGCTTGGAAGGCCGGTGCATTGCCACTATGCTACGCCCGCGGTTTAATTGATTATTGATTATTGATTACTGATTACTTACAATTCAATACTAATAGGTCAATAGGAATCCGTCAACAGGAAATTAGAAATGAGTATTTCCGAAATAGCTGCGGCCGCCAAATCGGCCTCGATCCGGCTGGCGGCAGTCGACACAAATGCAAAAAACAATGCCTTGGCCCGGATCGCCGGCGCCATAGGGCAAAACACCGATAAGATCGTTGCGGCTAACGAACAGGACCTGTCCGCCGCCGAAAAAGATAATCTGGCGGCCCCCTTGCTCAAACGCCTGAAATTCGACGAAGGAAAAATCGCTCAGGTTATCGCAGGCATAGAAAGCCTGATCGAACTTGACGATCCCGTTGGCAAAACGCTCACCGCCACCGAACTTGACGTCGGGCTCGAGCTTTGCAAGGTCAGTTGCCCGATCGGTGTTATCGGCGTCGTTTTCGAGTCGCGCCCGGACGCCCTCGTGCAGATATCCACGCTGTGCCTCAAGAGCGGCAATTGTGTCCTGCTCAAGGGCGGAAGCGAAGCGGCCAATACCAACAGGGTTTTAGCCGAGATAATCGCCGAGGCAAGCGAAAAAGCGGGCCTGCCCTCAGGGTGGATTCAATTGCTCCAGACACGGCAGGACGTCGCCGAGATGCTGGCCCTCGAAGAACATATCGACCTGATCATACCTCGCGGCTCGAATGAATTCGTCCGATACATAATGAGCAACACCAACATCCCCGTCCTCGGACACGCCGACGGTATATGTCACGTCTACGTGGACGGCGGCGCCGATTTGGATATGGCTGTCAACGTTACCGTCGATTCCAAGTGCCAGTACGTTGCGGTCTGCAACGCGGCCGAGACGCTGCTGGTCGATGCCAGGATCGCCGAGACGTTCCTGGCGAAAGTCAAAACCGCCTTGGAGCAAAAAAACGTCGAACTCCGCGGCTGTGAAAAAACCGCATCGATAATCGACGTAAAACCAGCCACCGAAGAAGACTGGTCAACCGAATATCTCGATTACATCCTTTCGATAAAAGTGGTCGACGGCCTGGAAGCTGCGATCGACCACATCAACCGCTACGGCTCGGGACACACCGATAGCATTGTCACCGCCGATAAGAATACGGCCGAGCGGTTCATGGCCCTGGTCGATTCGGGCAACGTCTTCTGGAATTGCAGCACGCGCTTCAGTGACGGCTACCGCTACAACCTCGGCGCCGAGGTTGGCATCAGCACCAACAAAATCCACGCCCGCGGTCCCGTCGGCCTCGAAGGCCTCCTGATCTATAAATGGAGACTCTCAGGTGCAGGCCACATCGTGGCCGACTACTCCGGCCCCAACGCCAGGCAATTCACGCATAGAAAGGTAGAGAAGTAGCTGTTCATTTTCCTGACGGCATAGCTCCCCCAAAGGAGTCTGTTCGAGAGACTATTTCATCAGATGTTTAAGATCGGCACGCAGTATATCGGGACATTAGCATGCTGTGAATAGCTCGTTTAGAAAGAAGCAGTT
>JADHXR010000075.1 GCA_016782865.1 Phycisphaerae bacterium | reverse complement strand
ACCGAGCAGGCAGAAGATCTCGCCCGGCTGGATCGTGTACGTCGCATGATCCAGCGCCAGCACGCCGTCCTCATAGCGCTTCGTCAGTTCATTGATCTCAATCATTCTTCTCTTCCATTCTTTTCAGCAGCTATACTTTGGTTAATACACAGTTGCATCAGCGTACGTCGTATCGCATGAATCCCGCAAACGCGGCGACAAAGAACACCACATTAAATGCGACGAGTATCCCCCAGTAAGGCAGCACTGCGCCTAGTTTGTCTCTCAGCGCTTCCTCTTTGAACGCAAAGCGCGGCCGGTTGCTTAAATCTATGAAGGATTCTCTGTTAAATGCCGGGTTCTTTTCTCTCCCTTCCTCCAACTTCTTGTCCGCATACTTCCATACCCGGCCTCTGTATTCGCCATCGACTCGTTCGAAGTGCTTCAAGGCGCGCAGGCCCGTACCTGTCAGATCTCTGGCAACGTAAACGAAATCTGCCAGAGGTGAAATGCAGGCCAGGTATCTCGCAAGCTTCGTTTGCTGGGCAGCCTTTCTCTCCAGGTCTCCCCAAAGTATCTTCTCCTCTTTCCCTCTGGCACGGAAGGCAGGGCGCGTTGCCCGCGAACTCTCCTCACGAAAAGCGTCTATCATGGCCCTGAATTCGGGGTCGGCGGCTCGCTGCTGGGCTGCTTTTCGATGTTCGGGTCCAGCGTCCCCGACGCCTGCCAATTTCATCGATTCCCATTCAGCGAAGAGCTTGCCGTACTTGCTTCGAAATTCTTTGATAACCTCTGTTTGAAGTTTCCGTGCCAGCTCTAAGGAACGGCGTTCAATTTCCCGATTGCGCCTTTCAGTCTCCTTGATCGATGGAATACGATAGATCTGGGCTGAGACATAGGGGCATATGTTGGGAATCACCAGAATCAGCAGCACCCAAAGGAAGAGGCAGTTCAGAATCGAGACGGCTGAGTATCGGGACAATGTCGATACCATAAGCCCCAAGAGATAGAATAGCGTGACGAACGTAATGGAAGCTGCGGTCAGCAGACCAAGTTCCGCCCATGCTGAACCATCCCATTGGATGGTAGGATCAAGGTTGATATAGAGCACGCCGACCAGTAGCGCCAGGATGAATGGGATCAGCAGGCTGGCGGTGCCTCCGATGAATTTGCCACAGAGAATCGTTGTTCTGGATATAGAATTGGATATCACCTGCCTCAGGGTGCCCCTCTGACGCTCTCCTGTCACGGCATCGTAAGAGAACAGTAGCGCCAGCAGACTCATGACGATCGTCACGATGAAAAGAAAATCGAGATACGGAAAGAGTATGGGCAAGGGATTGGCATCGAAAGAAGCCAAAGCGTTGTCGCGAACAGTGCCCATGATGAGGGGCCGGAACCTTTCCGGCGGCTTTGGATGGCGATTCGTCCAGAAAAGCGCTCCATGGGTGGCATAATTGCTCAGGAAGTCATCCTGCATATTGACCCGATCGTCGTAATCGGCCAGTTCCTGCCGGTAATCATGGGCCAGAATAGCCATACAGGCAACGGTGATAACGACGCACAGGAGGAGACCCATGATGAACCGCAGATTTAGAAGATTGTTCAAGAACTCTCGTGCACTGATTACCTTCAACAACCGTAGAGTATGGCAAATCTTCAAAAGCTCTTTTGCAACGGTTGCCTTCAACAACCGTGGGGCATTCTTCAGAGACTCTTTTGAGAAGCCTGCCTTCAACAAGCGTGGGATATTCTTCAAAAACTCTTTTGAAATGATTGTCTTCAACATAGTCTTTTCCTGTTTCTAAAGTCAGCGCACGTCATACCGCATAAAGGCCACATACGCCCCTGTGCAAGATAGTATGCCAAGCAAAACGAGTATCAATAAATTGCCCAGCCCCCCCGGGCCCAGCGCCTCCCTGCACGAGCTGCGCTGATAACTGAAAACTGGGTACCTGTCCCTTCTACCAGGCCAATTCCTTATGGTGTGGTTGTATTGCAAGACTGCCCTCTTCAACCTTCGTTCTTCCGCCATCCCGGTTCCCATCGTGTCGGTTGCCAGGAAGGTGAATGCCGCCGCCGGAGATATTCGGGTGATATTCTGAGATATCATGGCCAGTCTATTGAAACGGTTGCGATACTCCTCGCTAACTTGATCAGCTTCCGCCCTAGCCCGCTCGCCGATTCTTCTCCTCTCAAGACCATCCGCCCTGTTTCTCTCAAAGTACGCCTTCCGCCTGTTATAGGTACGTCTCAATTCAAGCTGCTGAACCGTCGGCAACTCGACAAGTTGCCGGGCCAGAACATTGCCCAGGTTCGGAATAACAAATACAAGAGTCGTCCAGACGAATAAGGAGATGACCAGCGACGAGGAGGACTGGTGCGTAAGGCACGAGACCAATAGACCCAGGGAAAAGAAGACCGCCAAATAGATTGTACTGCTCAAGAGAAACAGGCCCATCTTGGCCCAATCCTGGGCGCTCATATCCACCTTAGGCGATAGGGTCACGAGAATCGTACCGAGAAGTACAGCGATGAAGAAGGGCAGGATGAAACTGGCGAATCCGCCGACCCATTTGCCGATGATGAGGATCGGCCTTGCCAGGCTCCCGCTGAGCGATTGCCGCAGCGTTCCTGTCTCCTTTTCGCCGGAAATCATGTCGAAGGCAAACAGCATAGCGCAGAGAGATAGTATCACCTTGATGATGTAAAGCAGGTCGGGCGCTGTGAACAGTTTGAAGATTTCGTTCACCGACTGCTGTTTCTCGCTGACCTCGATATTTGTGCCGCCCACGCCAAAGGACCGACATAGATTCTCATCAAGGCCCCTGGCAAAGATGGACAACGGTGTGGGCGGAATAACGGCAATAGCCTCGTCGGATTCCGACCGTAAGACCTCATAGTTGTCCCTGGCCAGACAGTAGTCCCGATACATGACGTATGTGCTGGCGAGAATCAATACCGTGGAGAGAACTGTCACGATCGAGAACTTATAACTGAAAAGGCTATGCCGCAGTTCTTTTGCGATGATCAGTGTAAGCACGCTCTGGCCCCTTCCCTGCGATCTCTTCAGGGCGTCCAGGACGCGAGCCAACATGCGGTTGCGCAGCTTTGCGGCAGCGGTGAAACTGAGCTTCTCTCGGATTGCTCTTTCCACTTTATCTTCCGGCGCCATTCTTTCACCTCACAGTTCAGTTGAATTCAGCAGAAGCTCTTCCTTCGCGATTCTCCAAATCATATCGGATTCCTCTTACGCAGTCGAATCCTTGACATAATAAGTACTAGGACGCTCTGACGACAAGCTCTTACATTATGAGAATCATTCTTTCCAGGTGTCGGCGCTACATATTTAGCATCAGCTTCCACTGCCCATCTTCTTGAACGAAGTGAACGAAGGGCACATGCCCGTCACCGGATGGGTCCGTAATACGTACTCTCACACGACCGTCGATGTTAGTGGTAGACTCCATAGTGGTTTCCGCCAGTACAGCCATCACTTTAGAAAAAACTTCCTTGAATTGCTCAAAGTTCACCTTGTTAGAAAAAGGTTCCTTGAATTTCTCAAAGCTCACCTTGCTTTTGAAGGATTCCGACACAAGCTTCCATGCCTGCTCATAATCCTCGCTCTCGATGGCACTTAGAAACTCGCTGAACACTTTGGTGATGGCTTCGACCTGAGCAGCAGTCGCAGGGGTACCGGAGTCTTCTTCCAGTGTCGCCTCATCCGTCTGAACAGCAGTATCAGGGGAACCCGAATCTCTTTCGGGTGTTGCCTTATCCGTGCTGCCAGCATCGGTTTGTCTTGCACTTGGCGTCTGTCTTGCCTGAGTGGTCGTATTTGGGTCTTGTGACATGGTTTGGTATTCTGACATGCTAAGTTTAACAATTGCATACACAACACAGCATATCAATATGACAGCTATAGCAATCCACTTCTTCATAACACCGCCCTTTCAGAATCTAATAATAAGACAATATTTACAATCTAAACTACTCAAATGCTCTACCATTTTGTGGCAGCTTCACCCTTTTAAGAATCTTCAGAGCATTTTCTACTGTCTATTTGTTTATCTTCTGCTCAGTCTTACACCCATGAATACAATGCCGGTTATCAGTACGAACAGACCGGCCGCCAGACCCAGGGTGGCCATCATGTTGGTCTTGGCGTTGATCTTCACGGTGAGTCGTTTGTAGGCCGCCTCGATGACCTGATCACCCGATTGGCCGCGAGCCTCGAGTTCGGCTTGGTATTCGCCCACCCCCTCCTGGGCAGGGGGCGTCAGATGGATCGTCACCCGCCTCTTCTCATCGGGCTCCAGCTTCTCTATGAGGTTCGGATCGACATGAGCCGTCCAATCCAGGGGTTGCGACGTTATCTCCGGGGTGACGTTGAACAGCGTCACCGTGCCGTCGTTCCGGAGGTCGGCCCTGAAATCCACCACCTCCTGATCAGGCTTGATCTCCACATAGACGTTGTTGACAAGAATCTCCAGCCGTCCTGTGCCTCTGGGGATCAACGTCAGGTCCACGCGGGCCGCCTCTATCGCATCGAGGTCCTGCACGGGGATGAGCTCGGGCTCGTACTTCCGTCTGAGCTTGTTGATCTGGTCAAGCTGCGCCGTGGTGGTAATCCAGGCCTGGAAATCGATCCGCTTATCGATCATGCCGGCGTCGAGCTTCTCCGGGATGGCGGCACTTAGCATCACGTTGTGTTTGCTCACGTCTTCGGAGAAATGCACGCTGGTGATTCTCGATCCGCCTTCGACGAAAGTGCAGGGAATCTGGGGCGGCACGTTGGTAACCGCCACCGAGAAATTGCGCACGGATGTCACCAGCATCTCCAGATCCAGCGCGTAGCCTACGCCGCTACCGAGCGAGCCCTCCAGCGCGAACTGTGAGGCGACGATCCTGGGGATTTTCTGAAGCGACTCCTTCTCGAGGAAGATGCTCTCTAATCTCTCCTCGGTCAGATATTTCAATTTTATTCCCGCTTCCTCAACGTCGGTGAGCAGTACGAACTGAAGTCTTTCTTCATTGCCATAAGGTAATACAGGTATGATTCTTTCATAGGGCTTGCCAATGCTTGAGGAATTACCGACTATCGATACAATAATATTCTCGATATTAAGCAAGGCCTGTATCTGCTCGGGACTTTGCCATTCCGATTGTAATTGCGATTTACTCGCAGTCAAACCTAATGCCGATTCGGCCAGCGCCAAGTTTGATGTATTCTTTAGAACCAGGTCGAGCATTCGTCGACCGTTGGGATCGTTATACTTCTTGGCTTCCATAATGGTAATATGCGTGGCATTGTCGAGAAAGCCCAGCTTCGTCCGTTCGAGTAGGATCTCAGCCTGCTTCAATGCCTGTTGGGCTTGATTGTACTCCGACCAGGCATCGTCGAGATCCTTCTGGGCAATGATGTTTTGCTTAATAAGCCTTTCCGCATCCAGGTACTCACTCTTGAAGCGATCGTGAGCTTCTCTGGCCGTCTCGAGGACGACCACGGCATCTCTGAGAGTGAGTTCGTTCAAGAGTTCGCTACGTGTCTTGTCTTTCCGGCCAGGATGGATTGTGGGTGCTCCTTGTTCTTCCTGCTGTGCATATATGACACCGGCCAGAAGCAGGGCACATACGGTGAATGAAACGTTCCTGATTGTTCTGATTCTGTCCATTTTGAATGTACCCCTACTTGAAGAAGCGTATAGCCAAACGCAGATCTTCCTGGAATCGGATGAGTTCTTCCTGTTCAATGAGGAGGCCGTTTTGATGCAGGAAGAAATCTCTGCGGAACCGCTCCAGGGCGTCGTCATCGATTGCTCCAATGTCTCTCTGTTGGGTTTGTATCGCTAGCCGCTGGCTCTCGATGTCGACTCTCGTCTGCTGAAGATCCCTTTGGAATCTCTGCTCTGTCAACTCCTTGTATCGTTTACGCACATCACGTTCGATGAGATCCTTTTCATCTTCGAGGGCAGCAATGAGGCGTCTGAGCACGGCTTTGGCCTTGATCTGTTTTCCTGTGCGCTGTCCGCCTTCAGTAATCGGAATCCGCAACTGCAGGCCCGCAAACCAGCCGGGGTCAGGCCCTCGCACATCTACTTCATCGCGATATATACCCAAGCTCCGTGTTCGCTCTTCTTTCAAACCGGGCACTTTCGGCTGGCCGAAAACATCCAGGCCCCAGGTATCTTGTTCATTGAGAAGCTCCGCACCAACCTTGCCGTTTTCATCCTGATAGCCTCCGTTCAGACGCAGGTCCGGAGTGTATTCGTATCGTAGCTGGTGCACCACTCTCTGCTGTTCGGCGACTTCGGCTTCCGCCAATGCCACTGAAGTGCTCTGGGCGAGTGCAAGACGAATCATTCCGTCCATATCGAATTCGTCAAGACCAAAGCGGTCCATTTGACCTTCAAACTCCACCTTGTCGGCCCCAACGGGTAAACCGATGAGCCGCAATAAGTCCACTTTACTGTCGAATTTCTCACGCTCCAATGTATTGATGGCCGACCTTTCCTCAAGCACGTTGAGGGAGGCCGTCAGAACCTGCATTTTGGTGCTCAGGTTGTGCTTCTCCATCCTCAGCTTTTTTATTTCGTGCTGCTTCTCGAATTGCTTAAGCAGCTCTTGTCGAGTACGAACCTGTTGCTCCTTAAGCCTTATGATGAAGAATGCTTTGCGTACGTCCGAGAATACACCAGCAACCGTATTCTCATAATTGAATAGCGCATGACGTTGCTCCTCACGAAAACCAACATCGATGGGATTGTCCTTGCCAAATTCCAGAATCCGCTGGGTAATCTTTGCACCTATGCTATAGGCATCATCAGTGGTATTGAGGGAGTCGAAGTTTCTAAAATGCTCGTACTGGCTGATAAGCTCGATTGAAGGTAAGAATCGTGAATTCGTGATATACTTGCCGCCCCCCACCTCGAGTATTGTCTCACGTGCCTTTGCGATTTCGTTGCTGTTGGTGAAGGCCAATTGTAGACACTCATCCAGAGTCAGCAGCCGTTCGGCCTCCATTTCTCTCGGCGAGACCGTTCGCGCCGGCCGTTCACCGGTTGCCCTGAGATATGTAAGCGAATTGGGTTCGGAGGGACGGATTTTGCTTTCCTCTTCGAGACGCTGCTCAATCTTTGTGAGCGAGGGATCAAGCTTCTCGGCCGCAGGGGCAGCACCCGACCTCAACTGTGGGGAACTCAATACGATGCTTGTCACAAACACAGCTCTGCAGATTTGCCTCATCGCCATGGCACTCTCTCTTTGAACTTCGCATTTTCCCGGCACGCCGGGATTCGAATTCGTTTCGGATTTCCTTTCACGGTTATCTAGCTTGTGCTTTAGCAAGAGTCATGCCAGGAAACGAAAGCAGATTGAGAATCTACGTAAGTGTTTTTCTAGGAAGAAGATAGGCGTTGGAGAGCATGTTTGCGGGATGATGCCTTCATGGTAGCCAATGTGTCACGGCTGACACACTTGGGTCACGCATGACACACTTTCACCGAGCAAGGCAGCTACTCAATTCCGTACTGTCTGAGCTTGCGATAGAGGGTCTTTCTACCTATGCCAAGCATTTCGGCAGCCTTTTCACGATTGCCCGCAGTCTCCGAGAGGGCTTTCCTGATAGCTTCCTGCTCAGCTCTCGCTGTGGCCTGAGCAGCAGTTTCGGCAAGCGATATTCGCCCTGAAACAGAGCCGGCTATCTCGGACGGTCTCGAATCAGAGTAGACTCGCCTTGGTAGGTCAGATGGCTCGACCGTTGAACCGGCTGTAACTGTCATCGCGCTATAGACACAGTTTTGTAGTTCGCGTACGTTGCCCGGCCACTCATAGGCCATAAGTAGCTCAAGTGCTTTCTCGGAGAGATTGGGCTGTTCAATTCCCAACGGCGTAGCGTAACCATCGAGAAAGTGCTCAACGAGCAAGGGAATATCTTCCTTGCGATCACGAAGGGGGCAGATATTGAGGCTCAGAACATTCAATCGCCAATAAAGATCTTCCCTGAATTTTCCTTCCTTGACCATTGTCGCCAAGTCACGATTTGTAGCGGCCATCACGCGAACATCAACGGAAATGGGTTCATTACCTCCCACGCGTGAAAACGTTCCTTCCTCGATCACCCTCAGGAGCTTAACCTGTGCCTCAAGAGGCAGTTCACTGATTTCGTCAAGAAACAAGGTTCCCCCGCTGGCAGACTCAAACTTGCCTATCCTAAGCTCTTTAGCATCAGTGAACGAACCCGCCTCGTGCCCGAAGAACTCGCTCTCGATGAGACTTGGAGGGATGGCACCGCAATTCACCACCACGAACGGTCCTGATTTGCGTTTGCTCGCCTGATGAATGGCCCGCACTGTCAACTCTTTCCCCGTGCCGCTTTCGCCACAGATCAACACTGTCCCATCCGTGTGGGCAAATTTCTGCATGAGCGCAAACGTGGATTTCATCTTGTCTGAAATACCGACAATATTCTCAAATCTGTAAGTTTCTTCAAGCTGGTCCTCCAACTGTTTAACCCTCCTCTTGAGGGCCACCATTTCCACGGCCCGCGAGACCAAGGCCAGAAGCTCATCATTGTCAAAGGGTTTCTGGATGTAGTCAAAAGCTCCCTTTTTCATAGCCTCTACGGCAGAACGAACCTCCCCGTGTGCGGTCATTATTATCGTCTTGCAGTCCGCGTCAAACTGCCTTTTGAGTCCCTCCATAACTTCCATGCCATCAATCCCCGGCATCTTGAGATCCAGCAGGATGACGGCAGGCATAAACTGAGCATATAGTCCCAGCCCCGATTCACCAGATTCAGCTGCCCGGACTTCGTAACCATTTCGCTGCAGCAGTGTCGACAAGATGGAACGTATGCCGGCTTCATCGTCAATTATCAGCACTCTAGGTTCTCTCATGTGGCTGGACTCCCGATTACTGTGCTCATCGTATGGGCAAGGAAATCTTGACCGCTACACCACCAGACTCTGCCTGCTCCATCCAGATCTCCCCATTATATCGTCTGACAATACTGTTGCAGATTGCCAACCCAAGCCCTGTGCCGCCAGCTTTGCTCGTAAAGAAAGGTTCAAACACCTTCTGCCTCACGTCGGAACGTACTCCCGGTCCCTCATCCTCAATGTGAATCAGTATCCTATCGGCGACTGAGGCGGAGTCGCGGCTATCTTCAGGCAAGCAACTGGCTCCGATCAAGAGCGTTCCGCCTTCGGGCATGGCCTGGAGCCCATTCATCATGACATTCAACAGTACTTGGCGAAGCTCCGCCGGGTCGAACGTCAGCGTCGGCAGAGTGTCCCCGAAATCGGTTTCCACCTTGACATTCTGACTCTTGGCTTTGGCTTTGATGAGATCCACGCAGCGTTCCGTTTCCTGACGAATGTCTATTTGCTCGGGATTGCTTTCGGCCGGCTGGGCAAGTGACAGCAGGTTACCTGCGATTTTGTTGAGTCTGTCAACCTCCCCCAGAATGTCGTCGGCCAGCTTTCTTTGGTTCGTGCCTTGATCAAACTCGTCACCAAGGTACTGTACCGTACTGCGAATCGCCGTCAGCGGATTACGAAGCTCGTGCGCGATTCCTGCGGCAAATTGTCCCATGGTCGCCAATTGTTCGGCCCTGAACATTCGTTCATTTTGGCGTAAGCGCTCCTTGAACAGAAGGGCATTCTCAAAAGCCAAGCTTGCCTGTCCGCTGAGAACCTGTAGGTTTGCAGTCTGAACACTGTTCAATGATTTCTGACTTAGATGCAGAAACACTATGCCAATTAATCTGTCCATTGAAATGAGGGGAAATGCGAGATCCACGGACAAATCCAGGAATGGTTGGAGTTCAGCGCGCAGGTAGTCTGTGACCTCTTTGTTTTCCCCAATGAAGAGAATCTGACGATTGGTACGAAACCACTGTGCTATTATGCCATTTGCAGCCAGACTCGGCAACCGGGATTCGCCTTGACCAGCTTTGTCCGCCAGCGAGAAAGTCCGAGATGATTCGCTGCGATCCGCGAGATAGACAAAGCATTTTTCCACATCCATCAGTTCCCTTAATTTGCCAAGCAGATTATTAGTAAGCTGCTCAGGATCAACTATAAGCATCAGACTATTTTCGAAGTCGACTAATAAGTTACTGCCCTCTGCCGGTCTACGAAAGAGATGGAGAATTCTCTGCCACATATTAGTATTCATCGCAAATATCCGAGAAATAAGCTCAGTTATACGAAGTATAGGATATTCTACGTTTGCGACAGACAAAGTCAATGTGGAGCAACTGAATTGTGGAAGAGATGTGGCCTGCTACGACACAGGTTGCGACACTGATGAAAGCAGTATGCATGGTCCGGCGGTCGCAAGCCTGCTGGTAAGGACGAATTGTTATTATGGCCGCACCAACCAGAAGTACTGCTTTCGAGGACAAAGACGGGCAAGCGGCGACAACTTCACGCTGATTTTTTCTTGTCTTTTGCGGCGGTTTTGGGTTCTTCGCTGGTTTTTGAATCTTTCGCTTTTGTTTCGTCTTTCTTTTTCGTGGTGTCCTGGTCGGGGGTCTTATTGGCGCTTTTTTCGGCTTGTTTGTAGCTCTCGCTTCGGTAGTCGGTCTGATAGAATCCGGAGCCCTTGAAGATTATTCCGGCACCGGCGCCGATCAGCCTTTGCAGCTTCATTTTCCCGCACTTGGGGCATTTCCTGCTCGCCTTGGCCGTTATGCTCTGGAACTGCTCGAACTCATGCTCACATTTTTCACATACATACTCGTAGGTTGGCATAGCAATTACTCCTGGTCGTTCGTCTCGCGCTCATCGGCTGTCTGACATTGCTCGGTCGTCTGCTCAGATGATTCACCCTCTTGCTGGCCGCTTTGTGGTTCTACTGCTTCTAATTTATTGACGATCACCTTGCTTGGCCTGATTACCCGACCGTTAAGTCTATATCCTTTCTGGAATTCTTCCAGCACAGTATTATCTTCGGCGTCGGGCTCGGCCCTCTGCGTCATAGCCTGGTGCAAGGCCGGATCGAACTTCTCACCCTGAGCTTCTATCTGCTCGACGTTATGCGATTTCAAGACATCGAGCAACTGGTCGTAGACAATGCGGATGCCTTTGACGAGGACGTCGATGTCCTCCGCCGAGTGCGCATTTTGAAGCGCATGCTCGAAATTGTCCAGAACGGGCAGGAGTGTCTTTATGACCCTTTCCTTCTCGTAACCGATCGTATCGGCGATCTGCTTAGGCACACGTTTCTGGTAATTCGCATAATCGGCGCTGACTCGCTGGAGCTGTCCGAAAAGCTCGTCCTTTTCTTTTCGCAGAATCTCTATCGTCTCACGAGATTCCTCCGACTCGCACTTCTTTGCCTTCTGCGAATCTTCGCTCTTGGATTTTTCTTTCTTCTTATATCTCATTAGTGGTCGGCAAAATGCTTCTTCAATTTCTCGAAAAATCTCTTGGATTTGGGAGAAACGCGCTTATTTTCCTTCTTGGCGAATTGTCTGAGCAAATCCTGCTGCTCGGCGTTGAGCTTTGTCGGAGTCTCAATGGTGACTTGCACGAGTTCGTCGCCTGTTCGACGGGTACGTATGTCAGGCAGGCCCTGGCCTTTGATTCTAAAAACACTTCCATACTGCGTCCCGGGAGGGATTTTCAAACCTTTGGCCCCGTTGATGCTCGGCACGTCAATAGTCGTCCCCAGGGCGGCCTGCGTAAAGCTTATGGGGACAACGGCAATCAGATTATTATCGTCGCGCTGCAGGAATTCGTGCGGCCTTACCCTGACGTAGCAGTAGAGATCGCCTCTGGGGCCGCCGCCCCGGCCGGGCTCACCTTCGCCGGCCACTCTTATGCCCTGTCCTTCATGGACACCGGCGGGGATCTTGATGTTGACGGTTCTCTTCTTCGGCACTTTTCCCGTGCCTCTGCATGTCTTACAGGGATTGGTGATGATTTGTCCGGCACCGGCACATTGGCGGCAGGTTGAGACCATCTGGAAGAAGCCCCCACCCCGTGCGACCTGTCCCGTGCCGCCGCAGGTTGGACACTTGCCCGGCGAGCTTCCTTTTGCACTGCCGTTGCCGCTGCACTCGCCGCATATATCCTGGCGGGTGAACTCGATGGTCTTCTCAGCACCTCCGGCGATGTCGCCAAGCGTCAATTCGACTGTGGTTTCCAGATCATAGCCGCGGGCGGGTCCGGTTCGCCGGCTGGACCTTCCACCTCGCCCGCCGAATATGCCGCCGAAGAAATCATCGAAGCCAAACATGCTGAAGATATCTTCAACGTTCATCCGCGAGAAGTCATGCATGCCGGCGCCGCGCAGGCCTTCGTGCCCGTACTGATCGTAGCGCTGCCGCTTGGTCGAGTCGCTCAAGACCTCGTAGGCCTCAGCGCACTCCTTGAACTTGGCCTCGGCTTCTTTATCGTCCGGATTCTTATCCGGATGATACTTCATCGCCAGGCGCCGATAGACACGCTTGATCTCATCGGCCGAAGCGTCTTTGCCTACGCCCAAGACTTCGTAGTAATCCCGTTTGGCCATAGTCTCGTATCGCGTATTGCGTCGTGCGTATTGCGTAGTATGTCCTGTTTAGGAAACTGCTCCGTCAACTTGTACACATCCTTCACCAACTGGATGCCAGATTTCCAGATGTCCAAATCCCGATATGTTCTTATCTTCCCGGACACGCTCTAATCCTTGGCGCAATACGCATCACGCATCACGCAAAACGCACGACGAGTTTATCGTACTGATCCAGGTATCGGCTCCTCGTCCTTGTCTTTCAACTCGGTGACCAGGATGCTGGTAGTCAACATCAGCCCGGCTACCGAAGCGGCCATTTCCAGTGCCGTTCGTGCTACCTTTGCCGGGTCGATAATTCCGGCCTTAAACATATCGACAAACTCGCCGGTGTTGGCATCGTAACCGATCTTCTTGCCCTTTTCAAGCAGTTGAGTAACGATCACGTCACCATGCTCGCCGCAATTGTCCACGATTTGCATGGTCGGGGCCTTGAGGGCCTTAATCACGATGTCAAAGCCGATCTTCTCGTCGCCTTTGGCTTTCGCTCTGGCGTTCTCCACCTCCGGGATCGCACGAAGGAAAACGATACCGCCGCCGCCGACAACGCCTTCTTGAACCGCGGCCCTTGTGGCGTGAAGCGCATTGTCCAGCAGAGCTTTGCGCTCCTTCATTTCCGTCTCGGTTGGAGCGCCGGCATTGATGACGGCAACACCACCGGTCAGCTTGGCCAGGCGTTCCTGCAACTTCTCACGGTCGTAGTCACTGGTTGTCTTTTCGATCTGGTTGCGGATCTGGTCGCACCGGCTTTTAGTGTCTTTCTTCTTGCCGGCCCCTTCGATTATCGTCGTTGTGTCTTTGTCCACGACGACCTTCTTCGCCTGACCCAGTTGCGACAGCTCGATGCTCTCGAGCTTGATGCCCAAATCTTCGGTGATAACCTGTCCGCCTATCGAAACGCCGATGTCGGCCAGCATGGCTTTTCTGCGGTCGCCAAATCCGGGAGCCTTGACCGCACAGACCCTCAGCACACCCTGCAACCGGTTGATCACCAGTGCCGTCAATGCCTCGCCCTCGATATCCTCGGCGATGATTAACAGCGGCTTGCCCACCTGAGCAATCTTCTCAAGCAGCGGGATGATCTCGCGAATATTGGATATCTTCTTTTCGTGCAGAAGGATATAAGCATCTTCGAGAACGGCTTCGAGCGTATCGGCGTTGGTCATGAAATACGGCGAGATATAACCCTTGTCGAACTGCATACCTTCGACCACGTTCAACTCGTTCTCCATCCCCTTGCCTTCCTCGATCTCGATGACGCCGTCGCTGCCGACCTTGTCGATCGCGTCAGCCAGAATCTTGCCGACGGAAGGATTGTTGTTGGCGCTGATAGTTGCGACTTTTGCAACGTCGTCGTGACCCTTTACGGGAACGCTGACATCCTGGATGTACTGCGTCGCAACTTCTGTGGCCTTTTTGATTCCCCGCTGAATCGCCATGGGATTCGAGCCGGCAGTTACGTGCCTGAGCCCCTCGGTGTAGATTGCCTCGGCCAGTACGGTCGAAGTCGTTGTTCCGTCACCCACGACGTCGGACGTCTTGCTGGCGACCGCATTGACCATCTTGGCGCCCATGTTCTTGAAAGGTTCGGGCAGCTCGATTTCCTTGCTGACCGAGACGCCGTCCTTGGTTACCTTCGGAGAGCCCCAACTCTTCTGCAGTATGACGTTCCTGCCTGTCGGCCCGAGCGTGACCTTGACTGCAGCAGCTAGTTGCGACAGGCCGTCCTTAAGTTGCGCCCTTGCCGTATCGTCAAACATCAATTGTTTTGCCATCGTTATTTCCTCGTATCAATAATTTACTATTGTCGTTTTAGTCTCTTCCCTGCGGCTCCTCAGCCGCGGTGCGGCCGCCTACTTCTCAACGATTCCGAGGACGTCACTTTCCCTGAGAATCACATATTTCTCTCCGTCGACTTCCACATCGTTGCCGCTGTATTTTGCATAGAGGATTTCGTCCTTCTTCTTCACGGACATCTGAGCCCGCTTGCCGTCATCGAGTAGTTTGCCAGGACCGGTGGCGACTATCTTGCCGATCTGCGGCTTCTCCTGCGCGCTGTCGGGAAGAAGTATTCCGCCGGTACTTTTCTCTTCGGCGTCCGATTGTTTGATTACGATTCTATCATCCAGAGGTTTAAGGTTCATAACTCACTCCTTGTCTTTTATTAGTTCCACTAATTGATCGCTTACTTACTACTAACAGGGCAAAACTCCAAGCTGACCTTACATCATGCCGCCCATGCCGCCCATGCCGCCCATGCCGCCCATGCCACCCATGCCCGGGTCTCCACCTGGGCCTCCGGCCGACATTGCGTTCTTGTCGGTCGGTTTTTCGGTGACGAGACAATCGGTCGTCAACAGCAGACCGGCGATGCTTACAGCATTCTGCAAAGCAATTCGGGTGACTTTGGCCGGGTCGATCACGCCGGATTTGAGCAGGTCTTCGTATTCGTCCGTGTTGGCGTTGTAGCCGAAGCCGCCTTTGCCTTCTTTGACCTTGTTGACCACGATATTCGCAGTCACGCCTGCGTTGTAGGCAATGGTGTAGCACGGCATGGTGAGTGCCTTGCTCAAAATAGCGGCGCCGGTCTTCTCATCGCCTTTGAGCTTCAACTTATCGACCGCATCGATGCAGCGAATTAGCGCCACACCGCCGCCGGGGACAATTCCTTCCTCGATGGCTGCTCTGGTGGCGTGCAATGCGTCTTCGATGCGGGCTTTTCTCTCTTTCATCTCAGCCTCGCTCGCGGCGCCGACGTTGATTTGAGCAACGCCGCCGGTGAGTCGGGCCAGCCGCTCCTGGAGCTTCTCTCGGTCATAATCACTGGTCGTGATCTCGATCTCGTCTCTGATCTGCTTAATTCTGCCGTTGATGCCTTCCTGGCTGCCTGCGCCCTGGATAATGATCGTGTTATCGTTGTCGATAGTCACCTTCTTGGCCTGGCCGAGCTGGTCGATGCTGATGTTCTCGAGTTCGATTCCAAGGTCTTTGAAAATCGGCTCGGCGCCTGTCAGCACGGCGATATCCTGAAGCATCGCCTTTCTGCGATCGCCGTATCCGGGAGCCTTGACCGCGGCCACATCCAGGATGCCTCTGAGCTTGTTGACAACCAGAGTCGCCAACGCTTCACTCTCAACATCCTCGGCGATGATCAGCAGCGGTCTCTTTGCCTTTGAAACCTTCTCCAGCAGCGGCACGAGTTTGCCCACATTGCTGATCTTCTCTTCGTAGACAAGAATGAACGGCTTGACCAGGTCACAAACCATGTTGTCGGTGTCGGTCGCGAAATGCGGTGAGAGGTAACCGCGATCAAACTGCATGCCTTCGACGAATTCCACGGTTGTCTCGAAGCTCTTGCCCTCTTCGACGGTGATGACGCCGTCCTTGCCGACCCTCTGGAAAGCCTTCGCCATGATCTTGCCGATCTCAACGTCATTGTTAGCTGAAACCGAGGCGATGTTGACAATGTCGTCGGCTTTTGCGATGTTGATCGGCTGTGCAAGCGAAACGAGCTTGTCGCTAACGGCCTTGGCCGCCTGTTGCATACCGCGGTTCAGCGCCATAGCGTCGGCGCCGGCCGCGAGGTTCTTGCACGCCTCTTTGAACAGTGCTTCGGTCAGCACGGTAGCTGTGGTAGTGCCGTCACCGGCGATTTTCGACGTCTTACTCGCGGCTTCCTTCACTAATTTAGCGCCGAGGTTCTCGTTCTTATCCAAGAGGTCAACCTCTTCGGCAACGGTCACGCCGTCCTTGGTCACGGTCGGGCCGCCCCAACTCTTGTCGATAACGGCATTTCGACCTCTCGGGCCGAGCGTTGGCTTGACGGCCGCAGCCAGTTTTTCCACGCCGGCTAACAACCCTGCTCGCGCTTCGGATTCAAATGCCAAATCTTTAACTGCCATAATTGCTTGCCTCCATAAATAGTCTGCTTGACAATAGATTCAATCGTTAATCCTTTGTTATTCAATTGCTTACATTGTTTTCGTATCTGTTTTAGCTCGTTCAGGCTCCTGCTTTATTCGATACAACTCATACCAATCCTGCAAAATATATACCAGCTTTCGTACCTCCACGAAGCTATTTTGGCTGCTGTGCCCTAACTATTGTGTCCATAAGCTGTTATGTGAGGCATAAATCGCACTCTCGGCGCCTCTTGCCGGAGCTCAACCGGCGGCGACATGCCAATTTTGGCACCGACATCGAGCCTGCCACGCCAAGTTGACAGGTCTTTTAGGCCGTTCTCGCAGAGAACGCCAAACTTGCCTCGTCAAGCGGACGAAGTGAGGCAGGCCGGTCAGGGGCTGGATGCGAAGAAATGTCCTTGCTTGGACCCGTCTTGTACGACGGTCCGGCCGCCAACTTAGCGCAGGCAGGATGGCAAGTTATGGAATATTGACCTGACATCGGTCGGCGCGAATCTCCAAAGTGTCACCAGCCTGGTCATCGGCGTTGAAGGTTTCGGCGCCACCGGCACCCTGTTGCTTGACGATGTCAGGTTGTATGCTTTGAGTCGCGAGTTCATCACTCCGATGCAGCTTATGCCGCAGCGGCGGAAGAATTTGTAAAAATCCGGGGCCTATACTGAGCTTGTTCGGTATAGGCCCCTTTTTTGAATCGACTCAGCCGAAAAGATCTGCGATGCTTACTCCGCTTTTCAGAACTTGTAGGTGCTACCGCTGCCCGACAAATCTGGCGGGCATGCTCTCGCAAACCTTCGCGATTACCTTCTTGACCTGTTCTTCTTGTTGCGGCGACAACGCCTGGCCCGCCACGCCACCCAGGACAGCTCCTGCGATGCCCCCGACGAGTTGATCGCCTTCACCGGCAACAGCCACCCCGGCAGCGGCACCGGCGGCAGCGCCAAGAATCGTTGCGAACGTCTTGCCCGTGGTGCCCGAACCATTACCTATCCACAGGATACGAGCGTCCTCGACGTTGACCATCTTCGCCGTCATGGTCATTTCCTCTTTGTACTTCGGGATGTTAATAAGCATCACCGCGGACACATTCAGGACTTTTCCCGCCTGGGCGGCGCCGGTGTTGCTGGTAATGTCCGAGGCCTGGAATTCCTGCTCTTTGAGCAGCACCTGGATCTGGCTGCGCTCGATAGGCGAATAGCCTCTCCGGAGCAGCTCCGATTCGAAGTAGCTTCCGATCTGATTCTTGACCGTCTCGCCTCTGACGGCGCCGGTGACTTCGAGGATGGCCACTTTATCGAGTTCGGCGAAATTGAAGCCGGCCAGAGCGAAACTTTCGCCCTTTTGTGAAGCGCAACCGCCAACAAACAGAGCCGCCAACAATACGCAAACACATACGGTTCTCATAATCTGTGCCTCCCGCAAAAATAAATCGAACAACAATACAAACACTGACGCTTTTCGGTATTTAGTCTATTCGCACTTGATTGTCAATCTTTTTTGGCTGCTTTTTTTTGCATCCACCCTGTGCACTCGAAACCGAATGCGAATGTTTCCAAGGCACAGCCTATTTTGTGTCCAGGTACCCTTGCGGAACAACGAGGAACTTGTAGCCGCCCACATCGGTGAAATAGATTCTGTCCTTGTTTTCCTCGAACCACGACTGCCACCGCTCCGGCTCCCCGAATGACTGGTTAGTATATCGCGCCAGCAAACGCCGGGCGGTTTCGGCGTGCGCAGCGTCTTTCAGCAGAGAAATGAGCCGTGCGAGAGTCTTTACCTCGCGGTTGGAATTGATCCCGAGCGATTTCAGTTCGCCATCGATACGAAACGTTTTGTCCCGGTAGATGAGATCTAAATCGTTCCTGTAATACTGCACCAACCCGTCGGGATTGCCGTCGTATTTCTTCTTGAGATCGTCGCCGAACGTGCCCGAGAAGAACCTCTCGTCTTTAATTCTGTCGATCAGCGCAGCAAGCCTGATTGCGTTCATACGATGGCTGGAGCTTCTGTAGACCAGAGGCCCCTTGCCGTCGAATCGGCGAATATAGTGAATGCAATTTACGAAGAGCTTCCTCCCGGCATCGGTCATCTTCGAAGGCGGAGCCGAATAACCCCATTGAAGAATGTTGCCGTGCCTGCCCACTCCCACGGCGCCGTATTCCTTTCCGACATTGACACCAAGTGCAATGATCTCGGCATCGGGCGAGTCCGTAAAACCGTAGGATCGGGCAACAACGCCGCCGAATCTCTTGCCGGTATTCTGGACGCACCAGACTTTCATCGTGTCGGGAAGTTTGTCCCCACCGGGATACCTGCGATAGTTGTCGGGCGTCTTGATGGATTCGAACTGGGGCTCGACTTTGAGGGGTTTCGAGTAAACTTCATGATCAAGCGACTCACCATGAGCCGCATCGCCCATGCAGTTTCACAAGTAGCCGGTTTTGAGGGAAAGGCGACTACATATGTCCGCCCCAGGAACTCCCAGCGTAACGGTGGCACGTGAATACTGGCGGGAAATACTTGGCCGGGGCGCCCTGGTGTCCACGCCGTCATGATCGAGAATAGTGACGTCGAATCCTGCCGACTTGTCTGCCGTGAAAGTGAGGTAGTCAGTGGTTTCGACCTTTTCAAAATGCTCGTCGAGGAAATCCACGAAATCCTTTGCACGATCCGTGTCCAGCAGACCGGCATATAGAATCCGCAGACCGGAAGAAGCTTCGTTCTGAGCACCGGCGGTACTGGTCAACGCGGCAAGTATACAGAGTGTCAATGCCGCAACTACAATTCTGGTTCTAAGAGCACAATTTCTCATGACCGTAACTCCTTAATAAATGTGCCTAAATCTCGCTTTGAATTGTAATGTTGTCATCCCGTGAAATCAAGCGACATTTTCAACAGGTAGCAGGTTTTGCCGGCTCTGAATGCCAAGGCCTGAATCAGAGGTGACTTGCTCGGCTTTTTCGCTCATCACCTCCTCCACGCTTGGGCCGACTGCTATTCAAAATCACGGGGCAGGAACTGAGCCTGAGAGATCTTTCCGCTCATCCGCAGGACCGCGAGGTCATCTGCATCGACCTGCCCGTGAATGAACTGTTGAACGATGGGGTGGGGATGATTGCGAATGTGGTCGGCGTCGCCGTCAGCGACAATTCTGCCCTTGTGCAGCATTATGATGCGATCGGCTACCTTGTAAGCGCTTGTCATGTCGTGTGTAACGACAACGGAGGTTACGGCGAGCTCTCTCTGCAGTTTCAAAATAAGCTCGTTGATCACATCCGAACGAATGGGATCCAGCCCCGTCGTCGGCTCATCATACAGAACTACCTCGGGATTCAGTGCGATCGCTCTGGCTAACGCCACTCTCTTACGTTGGCCGCCGGATAGATTCGCCGGGAACTGATTCTGATAACCGTCAAGGCCGACCATCGCCAGTTTGGCCTTTACAAGCTCTTCGACTTCTCTCCAATCAGTTATTTCCCAATGCTGTCTTATAGGAAATATTATGTTTTCCGCAACGCTGAGGCTGTCAAACAGCGCGCCTCCCTGGAAGAGAAAGCCGTATTGTGTGCGTACCTTGTTCAATTCGTTTTCGCTCAGGTTGTCGATTCTCCGGTCTTTGAAATAGACTTCGCCGGAATTTGGCCTGAGCAGGACTATCAGATGCTTTACCAGGACGGTCTTGCCGCATCCGCTCGGGCCGATTACGACTGTCGTCTTGCCCTTTTCGATAACCAGAGATACATTGTCCAGAACCAGATTAGGGCCGAACCTCTTGGTAATATTCTCAAGAACAATTACGCCGTTATCGCCGCTGGCCCGTGGGACATTTTCCTTCTTGTTGTGTTTCACCTTGCGCTCTTTTCCTTGATCAAACCAGAGTCTTGAGTGACCAAAATGTGCTGTAGATTGCTTTGCAAACCACCGCTATCCCAAAATTCAGCATCAGTATGCATATAAAACTCGCCACAAACGCCTCCGTACATGCCCGCCCGACACCCTGCGCGCCCTCTTTGCATGTGAATCCCTTATAGCAACTGATAGCCGCGATAGCCACACCGAAGAAGAAACCCTTTGCAACTCCGATGGTTACGTCCCACAGTTCTACCCCAGAGGCGCTGTGGGTCCAATAGGCCTGGCTGTTAATTCCAAATTGGATGACGGAGACAAAATATCCGCCGACAATACCCATCAGATCTCCGTAGATAATCAAAATCGGCGTCAGCAGCAGGCACGCCAGAATGCGTGGCGCGACAAGATACCGAATGGGATTGGTGCCCATGCTTCTGATGGCATCAATCTGCTCGGTGACATTCATCGTACCCAGCTCAGCAGTCAAAGCACCCCCGACTCGTCCGGCCAGCATGACCGCCGCCAGCACGGGCCCCAGTTCCTTGACTACCGCGATGTTGATGAGAACGCCCAGCCGCTCTTCCAGGCCCATAGCGGCAAGCTGGCCGTATGTCTGAACTGCTAATGTCATCCCGACAAACGCACCGGTTATCATTACGACCGGGACGCTGCGAACGCCAATGATGTGCATCTGCGTCCATATCAGCGCGTATGCGCGCGGGCTTGTACAAATGCGGAACGATGCGATCGCCGACTGCCAGACGAACCTCCCGAATCGTCCCATATTGTTTATCCCCCCGATCGTTTTCGCTCCTACACTGCCAATCATAATGCTTTGCTCCTAACCCAAACATCGGGACATGTTCTGCGACCGACGGTCAATACTAAAGGGTCAGCGGTCAATAGTCAATCGCCAATCGTCAATTATAGCTTTAAGAATCTCCTTGAGCCCGCCGGGCCGGACTATTTGTTCGCTAGTAATGCCAAAAAAAACCGTTTCTTCTGAAACCGCCCCCTCAATATGTCGATATTCTCCAAGATGAAATGAACAAGGCGTACTTATGGGACACTAAAATTTGCCACCGGCAAGAGTGTCCGGCAGTGACCGGCTCATTGGAGAATCCCATGGGCGATCAGCGGAGATTCGTGAAGGGTAAACAACGTGAGTAAGTGGATTCCAGTTCTTGTCGTTGAGGACGATGAGTTCGTCTGGGAAGCATTGAGACGCAGTCTGAAATTGTACGGATTCCAGGTTCATCTGGCCAAAAACGGGCCGGAGGGGCTCAGACTCGCCAACGAGACCAAGCCGGCATTCATTCTATTGGACTGGATGATGCCGGAAATGGATGGATTGGAGGTGCTATCTGAACTTAAGCACAGCAAGAAGACACAAGGGATACCGGTGTTCATGCTGACCGACAGAGGAAAGATAGGAGATTTGGATCAGGCTTTTGAGCTGGCGGCTGATGACTATATTACCAAGCCTTTGGATCTGATGCAGTTGGGCAGGATGGTCAAGGCTAAGTGGGAAAGATTCACAAGCCCGGCGACTGTCCGATAACGCCTCGTAGTCGATGTATTGGAAGGTAATTGTGTTCGGTGTCAAATTCGTGAAGGCAAGTACTGATTTGAGTGATATATGAATTGCACAGTCTGACGGCATCTTTGCAAAAAGCTCCGGTGCGACCAGGCGACAGATGCACAGGACAATAAGAATGGATATAAAGAACATCATCAGAAAAGGTATTCTGGCGGTATTACTTGTCGCCGTCATCGCTGGTGTCTTCTGGCTGTCACGAGAAAAAGTCACAGAAGACGTGACGCACTGCGCTGTTATCGCCACCATGACGGCAGCTCTTCTTCCATACTTTTACAACAGCTCAATCAAGAGCATCCTCCTGGCGAGCATATTTGTCGCAATCATTGTTGGCGTTTACTGGTTGGCACAAACGAGGATCACACAAGATCCGGCTCATTGTGCTCTTATCGCAATAATGACGGCAGCCATTATTCCGTATTTTTACAACAGATACGTCTATACGCTCCTCCCGGAGACGGACCACGTACAAAATGCAGAGCACGTAAAAAATACAGAGATAGAGGCAAAAGAGATAGAAGCAAAGAGGCTCCGCGCAGGCCACAGGCGACTTGAAGGAAAAGTGCGGGCGCTCACCGCAGAATTATCAGCCGCCACGTTGAAGCTCGACGCGGAGATTTCAGACCGCCCGATCGGCCAGAGACAATTGCAGCAGCGACTCAAGCACCTCAATTGCCTGTACGAACTCTCCAATATCGTGAACCGCGAGGAAATTTCATTAGGCGAAATCTTCCAGAAAACGGTCTCTTTGATCCGCAACGCACACAAGTATCCCGACATCATGTGTGTACGAATCACCTTTGACGGTATACGCTATACAGCAGACGACTTCAAGAAGAGCAAATCAAGCCGGAAAACAGAAATTAAAGCCCATGGAGAAACCGTAGGCATCATCGAGGTTTACAATTTCGGAGGCAAGGTCAACGCCGATGAGGAACTGTTCCTCAAAGAAGAGGACAATTTGCTGCGTGCGGTCGCCGAGTGGCTGGGCAGTATTGCGGATCGCAAAAAGGCTGAAGAAAAGCTACGACTGTTCCGAAATCTGATAGAACGCTCAAACGACTGCATTTTTGCCATAGAGCCTCGATGGGGCCGCTTCCTGGATGTGAACAACAGGGCGTGTGACAGTCTGGGGTACACACGAAAAGAACTGCTCGATATGATGACCATCAAGGACATCGAAGAGTCCGTAGAGGACGATTCATCCTGGCAGAAGCAGGTGGCAAAACTCAAGCTCAACAACGATATTGTCAAAGAAGGTAAGTACAAGCGTAAGGACGGAAGCACATTCTTCGTCGAGACGAGTCTTAAACTCGTGACCCAAGAGGAACAAGACTACATCATAGCAATTGCGCGAGACATCACTGAACGCAAGCGGGCAGACGCCAAGCTCAAGACAGCGCAGGAGAAACTGCTCGAGACGGCTCGCGAGGTCGGTATGGCCGAGGTTGCAACCGGAGTGCTGCACAACGTGGGTAATGTCCTCAACAGCGTCAGCGTTACCGCTGAGTCCGTTCAGAAGAGGGTTCGCAATTCCAAAATCTCCTATCTTTCCGACGTTGTGGCGCTGCTCACTGAGCACGCAGCGGAACTGGGAACCTTCATGACGGCCGAAGCGCGGGGCAAGAAAATACCTGCGTTCCTAGCAAACTTGTCCGAAGAGCTGATCGACGAACAAGGACGCTGCCTCGAATCGCTGGAGGCGTTGACTAAGCATGTTCAGGACGTCGGTGACATCATCCAGCTTCAGCAATCGCACGCCAACTCCAAGGGCCTGATCGAGCCGACGTCCATCGCCGAACTCGTGGAGAACAGCCTTCAGATAAATGCCGAGGCGCTGAAACGAGATAACGTGCAAGTCCAACACAATCTCGCCACCCTGCCGACTCTTTTGCTCGACCGGCATAAGGTTATGCAGATTCTGACAAACCTGATCAGCAACGCAACATATGCCCTGTCAGAAGGCGGCCGGCAGGACAAGGTTCTCACAATAGATGTGAAAGAGACAGAAAGCGGCCATCTGCAGATCGATGTCTGCGATAACGGAGTGGGAATCCCCGAAGAGAACCTGACGCGGATATTCGAGCACGGTTTCACAACCAAGATAAAAGGACATGGATTCGGACTTCACAGCACCGCTCTGTCGGCAAATGAATTGAACGGCTCGATAGTAGCCCGCAGCGACGGTCCCGGCAAGGGTGCCGTCTTCACAGTTGAGCTACCCTTTCAAACACAGGAGGCTGTAAAATGAGTGACACGGAAAGTGAGATGGTTCATCGCATTTTGATAATTGACGACAATCCCAGCATTCACAAGGATTTCGAAACCATTCTCGTTGAGGAGGAGGAGACCACGAGTTTTAGTGCGCTCAGGACTGAGGTTTTCGGCGAAAGACTTGCTGGCGATCACACGGCCAAGAACACATATGAGCTCGACTTTGCTTCTCAGGGGGAACAAGGGTGTGAAAAGGTCCAACTGGCCTGCACCGAAGGTCCTCCCTATGAGCTGGTTTTTGTCGACATGCGCATGCCTCCGGGTTGGGATGGTCTCAAGACAATTGAACACCTCTGGCGGATCGATCCCAACGTCCAGGCAGTTATCTGCACGGCGTATTCTGATTATTCCTGGGGAGAGATAACCCACCGGCTCGGAAAATCGGAGAACCTCTTGATCCTCAAGAAACCCTTCGACAGCGCCGAGGTGTCGCAACTGGCCAGCGCCCTGACGGAAAAATGGGTCCTGGCCAGGCAAGCGTCCCTGAAGACTGACCAGTTGGAGCATATGGTCAAAGAGCGAACGGATGAACTGGCGGGAATCAATGAGCAGCTCAAGGCCGAAATCGCCGAGCGCGAGCAGGCTCAGCAGAGGCAGGCTGAGCTTATCGAGACTGTGGACAACGTCAATAAGGAGCTGAAGGACTTCGTGTCCATCGTCTCGCACGATTTGAAGGCGCCTTTGCGCGGAATCAAGACGTTGGCAACCTGGATACTGGACGACTCTTCGGACAGGCTCGGTGAGCAGGCCAACGAACAAATGAATCTGCTCCTGGACCGCGTGGAGCGGACGTACAAGCTCATCGAAGGTGTGATTGAGTATTCGAGAGCCGGTCGCACCGAGGAAAGACCCCTTCGCGTGGATCTTGATAAGTTCCTCCCCGAAGCTATCGATATGCTGGCTCCGCCGGAGAATATTTCAATCACGATCGAGAGCAAAATGCCTGTAATTGATTGTGAAGAGACACATCTGATGCAATTGTTCCAGAATCTTCTGAGCAACGCCATAAAATATATGGACAAGCCGCAGGGTTGGATAAAAGTCGGCTGCATCGAGCAGGACGGCTTATGGAAGTTCAGCGTTGCAGACAATGGTCCTGGCATTGAAGAAAAACACTTCGAGAGAATCTTCAAGATGTTTGCGGCATTGTCGGTAACTGAAAAGTTCAAAGGTACAGGTGTCGGCCTGACAGTGGCGAAGAAGATTGTTGAGCTGCACGGCGGCGATATCTGGGTCGAATCAGAAGTCGGCAAGGGGAGCACATTCTTTTTCACAATACCGAGGCAGGAAACAGGAATCGAGAATGCGGAACTCCAAGCCAATACTGCTTGTTGAAGACGACACCGTAGATGTGATGACGGTCAAACGTGCCCTGAAGGATATACAGGTCACGAGTGAGCTGGTTCCCATCGGCGACGGCGAGCAAGCACTGGCATATCTACGAGACGATGGAAATGCGAAACCGTGCGTTATCCTGTTGGATCTGAACATGCCGAAGATGAACGGCACTGAATTTATGAGAATCGTAAAAGCGGACGAGGCATTGCGGAGAATTCCTATTATAGTGCTGACTACATCCAACTCAAATCAGGATATATCCAAGAGTTTTGAACTCGGCGCCGCCGGTTATATGCTGAAGTCCGTTGACTACAAGAAGTTCATGGAGATTATCAAAACGATCGACCTGTACTGGACTTTAAGCAAACTTCCATCGAATGGAGACTGAGATCATGGATACTGTGCAATATAAGGTATTGTTTGTTGAAGACAACACGCTTGATCGGATGGCCTTCAAGCGTTTTATAGAAAACAACGCCAGTCCATACGATTGTACCATATCCGCTTCTGTCTCCGAAGCCATGCAGGCGTTGAACGCCAACCAGTTTGACATCATTATCACCGACCATTCGCTCGGGGACGGCACGGCGCTGGATATCCTGGCGTTGGCACTGGACACGCCCGTCATAGTGGTGACAGGAGCCGGCGATGAGGAAACTGCAATCAAAGCATGGAAAGCCGGTGCTTATGATTATCTGACCAAAGATATCAACCATAATTATCTCAAGGCTATTCCCATCACCGTTGAGAATGCCATCAGGCACAAAATGGTCGAGGACAAGCTCCAGTTGCTCTGTGGCGCGGTTATGAGCACAGAGGACAGCGTCTACATTACCGACATGCAGGGTGACATCATTTTCGTCAACAAGGCATTCTGCAGAACTTACGGCTACAAGGAAGAGGAGATTGTCGGAGAAAACGCCGGCATCATCTGGATAGGCAAACGCCAGAGCAAGAACACGCGAACTGTTTTCCAAACCAAGACCGCAGGAAGCAACTGGGGAGTCGGTTTCTATCACAGACGAAAGGATGACAGCATATTTCCCGTTTCCCTTTCGAGATCGCATGTTAAAGACTCGCACGGTAACGTTGTGGCGATTGTCGCAGTAGCTCGAGATATTACCGATCGCGTTCTCATGGAGGATGAAATGAGGACGGCAGGCCTCAAGCTGAAGAAAAGAAATCAACTGCAAAACGAAATTGCCGTCATGCTGGGCGAGACAATGCAGCGATTGCTTGCTGACGGCAATATCAAGGCCGCTCGGAAGGTCGTTGGCGACTATCTCGACATTTCAAGAATCGACGCCGACAAAATGGAACTACAGCGGCAGAACTTCGATCTCGTCTCGCTGGTTTCGCAGGCTGTGGAGGCCGCCCAGCCGCTGGCAAACGAACGAAACGTCCATCTGAAAAACCTAACGCCCGCTTGCGAGCTTGCAGCCAACGCTGATCATGACAGAATAGCACAGGTGCTGACCAGCCTTCTCAGCAGAGCAATAAAGTCATCCGCTGCCGACAGTCACGTTAGCGTGACAGTCAAGGACGCCGGCAAAGAACTCTCGGTGGAGGTGCAGGACGACGGCCCGCCTCTCGAATGTAATGCGATCCACGGGATCGTGAATCGCGCTGACTGGATCAAAGAACAGTTCGGTGCCGGCCGGGAAGACCTGGCATTGGGCCTGCGACTCGCCAAAGATCTGGTCGAACTGCACGGCGGCCGTATATGGGCTGAAAGCTCGGGCCCCAAACAGAATGTACTCTGCTTCACCGTGCCCAAGTCAGGCGTCCCGCAGTCACAGAAAGTCCCGGCGCAAATACTGAGATGACGATAAGAAGAAAACTATGCACGGGCATCGGTCTTTCGATCGTGAAGAAGATCGTCGAGTTGAACGCAGGAAGCGTCTGGGTGGAATCCGAACCCGGCGCCGGGAGCACGTTCTTCTTCACACTCCCCCTCCAAATGGCGGCTCAACCCACCGAATGCCAGGCGGTCGAGACGACCTGCTGAGATACTGGACGTCTCGAGAAGCCCTTTCGTCCACGTTCGAAGAGCAGAGTCCACGCACAACGCTTTTACAGGCCCACAGTAACCCCGCATCAACGAATCGGGGCACGAACATTTGTGTTGACAGAAACGTAGTTACATCCTTAAATAGCGTAGTTTGCGATATATCAATCGGGGCAGCACCATTTGGCATTTTGTGGACAAACACAGATGGATAAGAAGGAACAGTTAGTTGAGGCCGTTCTCGCTTCGGCTCGCGGCGGAAAAGAAGCGGCAAGACAAGAAAGACTGACGTGTGCCGAGGCCTTTGAGCTGGCGGAGAAGTTCGACGCGGAAATCGCTGAAGTCGGGCGTATCTGCAATCAAAATAACGTGAAAATCTGCAAGTGTCAGCTCGGCTGCTTCAAATGAGCCGGACAACGAAGGTAATTTCAGTGCTTCTCGTTCTGGCTCTGGTGCTGGGGCTCGGGGCAGCCATAAACCGGTGGCGCCTTGTGACTGGTTCGCAGGGGGGTCACGACCGGCTGATTATTTTCCATGCCGGCAGCCTTGCACTTCCATTCAAACAGATATGTGAGCAATTCAAGAAACTGCACCCCAGCGTGAAGATCGTCCGTGAAATTGCGGGTAGCCGAGAATGTGCTCGCAAGATCACAGATTTAGCCAAGCCTTGTGATGTCATGGTTTCTGCCGACTATGCGGTTATAGAGACTCTGCTCATTCCTGATCACGCTGATTGGAACATTCGCTTGGCAGCAAATGAGATGGTAATCGCCTTTCGAGCCGACTCGCGCGGCGCAGAGATGATCGATAAGGACAATTGGCACGAGATTCTGATGCGAGACGATGTTACGTTCGGCAGATCTGACCCGAACTTAGACCCCGCCGGGTATCGAACCGTGCTTACTGCAATGCTCGCAGAGAGATTTTACGGTAAGCCCGGCCTGGCGGACAAGATGCTCGCGAAAGATGTAAAGTACATTCACCCCATGTCGGCTGATTTGCTGGCATTTTTGGAAGTCGGCGAACTCGATTACCTCTTTACGTACCGCTCTGTTGCCGAGCAGTACAAACTCGCCTTCATTGCTCTGCCCGATGAGATCAATTTCAAGAAGCCGGAGTTGTCGGAGCTTTATGGGCGTGCCTCTGTTCGTCTCACCGGCCAAAAAAGGGGGACCTTCATTACACGCGTAGGCGAGCCAATAGTCTATGGCGTGACGATGCCGAAGAATGCGCCGAACCCGGAGCTTGCGCTGGCCTTCCTGGCCTTTCTCCTTGACGCAGACGCAGGCGGGGCAATTCTTCAGCAGAATGGGCAACCTTCGGTGGTCCCCTCGCCGACAGACACATTTGAGAATCTGCCTGAGTCTCTGAAGATATTTGCCCTGCCAATGACGCGGGAGGCTCAGCAGTGACGACGGCGCGGGGACCCAGAACCGATTGGCTTTCGTTGCTCTTTGCCGCGCTCGGCGGAGTAGTGCTGCTATTTATCATTGCCCCCTTGGCAAGCCTGTGTTTGAGCTGCTCGCTTCCGGAACTTGCCGAGACGGCAAGAGAACCCGAAGTTCAGGCAAGTATCTCGCTCACCTTGTGGACGTCGATGGCGGCAACCGTTCTATTTGCGATAGCTGCCATTCCTTTCGCCTATCTTTTGGCCCGCAAGGATTTTCCTCTCAAAGGTCTTGTTTTGGGCATCATTGATCTGCCTATCGTCATACCGCACGTTGCAGCGGGGCTGGCTCTGCTGACCGTTGTCTCCCGTGGCACGGTGTTGGGACAAGCGGCAGGTAAGATGGGCATCAGTTTCATAGGAAACAGCCTGGCTATCATGCTGGCAATGGCGTTCGTTAGCGTTCCCTTCCTCATCAATTCAGCCCGGCACGGCTTTGAGGCGGTCCCCGAGCGTCTCGAAAGAGCGGCGATGAGTCTCGGGGCAAGCCCCTTGAGGGTATTCTTGACCGTTTCGGTTCCGTTGGCGGCCAGGCCGATTATTTCGGGTATGATTATGATGTGGGCGCGTGGCATGAGCGAGTTCGGTGCTGTAATGATTATCGCATATCATCCGATGGTTACTCCTGTGCTAATTTTTGAGCGTTTCAGTGCTTTCGGCCTGAAGTACGCCCAGACGGTAGCTGTGCTGTTCATGGCAGTTTGCCTGATATTCTTCGTTGTCTTGAGGCTCCTTGCCGGGGGGAGGAAAGATGCTCAGCGTTAAGCGGATTTCCAAGACCTATCCCGGCTTCGGCATAAAGGACGTATCGTTCGATGTCCAACCTGGCGAATATTTCGTTCTTTTGGGCCGAACCGGTGTGGGCAAGAGCGTATTGCTTGAAATCATTGCCGGCCTGACCCGTCCGGATTCCGGCGCCGTGCTTCTCGACGGCAGGGACATTACGCACGAGAAAATGCAGAACCGGCGAATCAGTCTGGTGTTTCAAAGCAGCGCGCTATTTCCGCACATGAGCGTCTATGACAATCTCGCATATCCGCTCCGCTGGTGCGGCAAGACAAGGTCCCAGGTCGATCAGCAAGTGGCAAAACTCGCCGAGGATTTTGCTATCAGCCACCTGCTCGAAGCTCGCCCTCAGAGGCTTTCGGGCGGTGAATCTCAGCGTGTCTCTCTGGCGCGGGCGGTGGCAAGTGAGCCGCGATGTCTGTTGCTGGATGAGCCCTTGTCGTCACTGGATGCATCGTCGCGCTCGGAGATACGTGCCTTGTTGCGCAAGATCAGCGTCAACGGCCAGTTAATCTTGCATGTAACACACGATTATACCGAAGCGGTTTCACTGAGCACACACATAGCGGTGATGGAGGACGGAGGCATCGCACAGATTGGGACCGTGGAGGAGATTTTCCAGCATCCGAAGTCTCAGTTTATCGCTCGCTTTGTGGGCATCAGAAACTTCTTCAAGGGCCGGTTGGAAACGCCGGAGGCACAAGGGACGAGCCTGAAGCATTTTGCCACTGACGGCTTGAGTTTTGCGATTCTCACAGACGGCCCCGCCGGCCCGGGCAGCGTGATGGTTCGCAGCGAGGACGTAACGATCACCAACGCTGCCAGCCCAACGAGCGCCCGCAACAACTTCGTAGGACCAATTGCGGATATCGCCCCGGTCGGAGGCGGGGTCGAAGTCATCGTCGACATCGGCCAGGGCAAGTCTCTGGAAATCGCAGCTCTTATAACAAACGAAGCCGTCAGCGCGTTGGAGCTGCGCTGTGGGAAACAGGTCTGGGTGACTTTCAAAGCCGCCGCTGTGAAATTCATCGAGGAATAGAATGGTCAAGCTCGATCGAATGCTGATGATAGGCTCTGCCGGAGCCAACGTGGGCAAGACCGAACTGGCCTGTGCGGTCCTTCGCAGATTCAGCGGCGAGGGCCGGGATATTGTCGCAATAAAAGTCACCACTATCAAAGAGAAAAACGGACAATGCCCTCGCGGCGGCCAAGGCTGCGGTGTATGTTCCTCGCTGGAAGGTGTATATTCAATTGCCGAGGAAACCGATAGCAACTCGGGCAAGGATACGGGCAGGCTTCTCGCAGCCGGCGCGAGCCGGGTTTTCTGGCTCCGCGTCTTGAAAACGCATCTGAAGGAAGGACTGGCCGCCTTGCTGGATACAGTCGCCCCTGGGGTAACGTCGATCTGTGAATCGAACTCACTGCGTAATGTAGTCGAGCCGGGCGTGTTTCTTGTAACCGAGAGAAAAGGCGCCAATATCTGGAAACCGTCGGCCTTGGAGGTGAAAGAATATGCCGATAGAATTGTGGTTTCCGATGGGAGCAGTTTTGATCTGGATGTCGGCCGGATAAGACTCGAAGACGGCCGATGGCTCTTACAAGCGCGGGCGACCGCGATAGTAATGGCCGGCGGAAGCAGCTTTCGGATGGGTGCAGACAAGAGCATGCTGCCCATCAAGGGCCGGCCCATGATTGAGATAGTATGCGAGCAGCTTGGCAACCGTTTCGAGCAGATACTCATAAGCGCTGACGATGTCGACAGGTTCGCGTTCCTCGGCTTTGATGTTGTCCCGGATAAAGTGCCGCGACACGGACCGTTGATGGGGATAGCTTCGGCTCTGCAGGCCTCGGCTAATGAGCTGAATCTTGTTGTTGCCTGTGATATCCCGCATATCGAGTGGGGATTTGTCAAAAAGATGCTTGCCGAGGCTGCCAGCAGCCAAGTGGATGTAGTTGTTCCGGTCACCGGAGAAGACAAATACGAGCCGCTCTTTGCCGTGTATCGCAAGAGCGTGATTCAAGCTATGGACAAGGTCTTGTCGTCAGGGGGCCGTAAGATAGCCGAAGTCTTTGCGCTGTGCAGAGTCAAGTACGTCAAACTGGATGACGCAGGATGGCTCGTGAACTTGAATACGATGGCCGAATACGAAGAATTTCGAAAGAAGCAGCAGAGGTCGATTTGACCGGTGAAAACAGGAAGGTTGTAAAGCGAAATGGCTCATGAAGGTCTTTGGGAACAGCTCGATGGACTCGACGGCGCCGAGACAGCGCGGCGAGCAGATTGTCAGTATCTGGATGATCCGCAGCGGTACGTGCTTACGCTATTGAACACCGAATACGTGGTTACCCCTTCGGACAGGAGCATCTTTGCCGTCGGCGCTGACTCGACGGATCAGCCGACAGGCTTTCTCGAACAACTTTGCCTGCTCGCCTATCTAATCAACGCCAAAGATTTGCCACTCGCCGACAAACTTGTCGGTGAGAATGCCTTGCCCGGCGGGCAGTTCTTCTTTCGCGGTGTACACGGCCTTCCCACCCAGAGACTGGAGGAAACGTTCGGGGATTGTCCCCAAGCTTTGCTCGAGGCCTCGGGGCGATTTGGCGCCAAACACTGCCAATTCGCAGATGCGTCGATCCGGCTTGACATGTTGCCTCGCGTACCGTTAACCATAGTGGTCTGGCGCCGATGCGAGGAGTTCGAGGCCCGAGCGTCGATATTGTTTGACAAGAGCACGGGTGAGCAACTGCCGCTGGACGCCCTGTTGGCAGGCGTGAATCTGGCTGTCAAAGCGCTGACGGGGACCGTTGATGAAAATAGTTGAGGCCGGCGCGCGAATATTTTGTCTGGAAGCTTGACAGCCTTTCGACAAGGTGTTATGTTGTCACTCTATCTCGTAGCTTGAACTCGCGCCGCAGCGCGACTGGTAAGGGTGAGAGGTTGTTTTCATGCCTGCAATACATGGCGCAAAAATAGCAGTAGGCGGTAAGGGGGGCGTTGGCAAAACAACGGTCTGCGCTATCTTGTCGCAGCTTTTTGCCGAAGGCGGATACGACGTTCTGGCCATCGACGCCGATCCCGATGTGAACCTCGCTTCGGCGTTTGGCATACCGCAGGAACAGAGCCCGGAGCCGCTTATCAAGATGAAGGAGCTTATAGCTGAGCGTACGGGCACCGGGAAAGACACCCTGGGGGCGTATTTCAAGCTCAATCCCAAAGTCGGTGATGTGCCCGAGGAGTACTGGTATGAGACGAACGGCCTGAAATTGCTGGTCTTGGGCGCGATTACCCAGGCCGGCGCAGGTTGCGCCTGTCCGGAAGGGGCATTCCTGAAGGCATTGCTCACACATACCATGTTGCAGCGCAAAGAGGTAGTTATGGTCGATTTGGCCGCCGGTGTTGAATTCATGGGCAGGGCAAGCGTTCAGGGTATCGATGCGCTCGTTTTGGTTGTTGAGCCGGGTGCAAGGAGCATTGAAACGGCCAACAAGATGGCGCAAATGGCCAGGAAATTGGGCATCGGGCTCGTCGGAGCGATTGTTAACAAGGTTGCCGAACCAAGTCAAGGCGACCTCATAGAATCCCAGTTGAAGGATGCGGTCCTCCTGGGGACCCTCAAATACAGCCGGTCTCTGCAGGAGGCGGACCTCAAACGGACCGCCGTGTTCGGGGCTGATGCCGAAGTTACGCAGGCGTTGAAACACGCGGCGAGTCGACTGGCGGAGCTCATCGCCAAGTCTAACAACTGCGATTCTTGACAATCTACACAATTTCCACATTCAAGAAGATACGGCGATTGACAAAGTACTGAATTTCCATTAAACAGATAGGACTTTTCAATATCTTCGCATTTATGTACAGCTATTGTCGTTAAAAAAGAGGAAGTTTTATGGAAGCAAAGGAACGTAGTTCTGATATAGCAGCGCAGGAAATGATAACCCGCATGGCCGAGGCGGGCCAGCAGAACGCCTGGGACCGGCTCGAATTACAGATGCCGCAGTGCGGTTTTGGCAAACAGGGTGTGTGCTGCCGGATTTGCGCAATGGGCCCCTGCCGGATCACCAAGAAGGCAAAACTGGGTGTTTGCGGCGCGGACGTCGATACGATCGTAGCCCGCAACTTCCTGCGGGCCGTAGCCGCCGGCGTAGCCGCGCACAGCGATCACGGCCGAACGGTCGCTGAGGTATTCCTGGCTGCCGCCAAAGGTGAGGCCCCCGATTACCAGATCAAAGACACCACCAAACTGTTCGCACTGGCCGAGGAATTGGGCGTCAAGACCAAGGACCGCGCGGTCAATGAAATTGCCGTCGATGTGGGCAAGATTGCCCTTGCCGAGTTCGGCAAGCCGGAAGGTACCCAGTTCATGGCTAAGCGGGCTCCGGCACCGCGCCAGGAACTCTGGGACAAGTTCGGGATCACCCCCCGCGCCGTCGATCGAGAGGTGACCGAGTCGCTGCACAGAAGCACTATGGGCGTGGATCAGGACTATAAGAACATTCTCAAGCATGCCTGTCGAGTAGCCTTAGCCGACGGCTGGGGCGGCGCAATGCTCGCTACCGAGTTGCAGGACATTCTCTTCGGCACCCCCTATCCCGGGCGCGGCGAAGTGAACATGGGCGTGCTCAAGGACGACGAGGTCAACATCATCGTTCACGGGCATGAACCCATTCTCTCCGAGATGATCGCGGCGGCATCGGCAGACGATGAGATGCTTGCCGAGGCAAAGAAGGTTGGAGCCAAGGGAATCAACGTGGCGGGCACGTGTTGTACCGCCAATGAGCTGTTGATGCGGCACGGCATACCGATAGCGGGCAACTTCCTGAACCAGGAACTGGTCATCGCCACAGGCGCGATTGAACTGATGGCCGTCGACGTCCAGTGCGTAATGCAGGGGCTAACGAGTGTGGCAAGCTGCTATCACACGAGACTGGTCACCACCGCCGACAAGGCCAAGATGCCCGGCATCGAGCACGTTTCGATGGACGAGACGAATGCGTATAAGACCGCCAAGGAACTCGTAATGATGGCTGTCGGCAACTACAAGAATCGTGGGGACGTCTACATTCCCAAGCATAAGAAATCAGCGGTGGGCGGATTCAGCTTCGAATCCATCAATTACATGCTCGGCGGACGCTTCCGCGCAAGCTTCAGACCATTGAACGACAACATCATCAACGGCAAAATCCGCGGCATCGTCGGTGTAGTCGGCTGCACTAATCCCAAAGTTCCGCAAGACCTGACACACACGACCCTGACGCGCGAGCTGATCAAGAATAACATTCTGGTCCTGACTACGGGCTGTGCAACCATAGCCTGTGCCAAACAGGGCCTGACGAATCCGAAAGAAGCTCTGGAACTGACCGGACCCAGCCTGAGGGAGGTTTGCGAAACGGTGGGGATTCCACCGGTTCTGGCTTGCGGCAGTTGTGTCGACAACACCCGATTGTTGGTCTCATGTAGCGAGTTGGTCCGCGAAGGCGGCCTGGGTGATGATCTTTCAGACCTACCCGTGGCAGGCGCGTGCCTTGAGTCAGTCAGCGAGAAGGCGATGGCTATCGGACAGTATTTCGTGGCCAGCGGCGCGTTGGTCGTTTTCGCCAAGGAGGTTATGCCGATATTCGGCAGCGAGAACGTGACCGATTATCTGTTCAATGGCATCGAAAAGGATCTCGGCGGTCGCTGGGCCGTTGAGTCCGACCCTGTCAAGGCCGCCGAGATGATAATCGAGCACATCGAGGCCAAACGCGATGCTCTCGGAATAAACAAGAAAGCCGAGCGAAAGCTTTACGATATGGATGATCGGCGGGCGTTGGCCATTGAATGAGCACCGAGCAAATACGGCGATTCAGAAGTCGGATTTCGAAATTCGACATCCTGATTGATACAAGATACGAAAGGTAAGTCTATGTCAAGAATCATTGCATCAGCAGCCATACGCGGCGCATATGAAATTGCCAAGCAAGCTGAGGACATTTTAGCGCAGGCCATCAAGGAAAAAGGCGAAGATTGTGAAGTCCACCTGCCCAACACGGGATATTACATTCCTATCATCTACTCGATGACGGGTCGAGCGGTCGAAAAACTGGCTGACTTCAAGGAAGTAATGAAGGAGATAGAAGATTTGTTGCCGCCGCTGGTCGATGACGACTTATGGGTGCCCTACCTCGGCCACGCGCTCGATGCCGGCATGGCGACGCTCTTTGCCGAGGAGATAATCGAGACATGCAAATACCTGGTCGGCCCCAATCCGGTGGATGGGATCTGGCTCGGAGCCGCCGATGATGTTATCATGCGTGAGCGCGGCATCCAGTTCGTGGACGGCACCGCGCCCGGGTTCGCGGCCATAGTCGGTGCCGCTCCGGACGTCCAAACGGCAGTAGATATCGCCAGAAAACTTCAGCAACGCAGCCTGTACGTGTTTATGTCGGCCCACAGCAACGGGACCACTTTTGCCGAGCAACTCGTGGAGGGCGGCGTCCAGTTGGGATGGGAGACACGGCTGATCCCCTTTGGACGGGAGATTACATCGGCCATATATGCGCTCGGTTTTGCCAGCCGGGCGGCAATAAGCTTCGGCGGAGTCCAGGCGTGTGATTTCCGGCGGAACCTGCTGTACAACAAGAACAGAATCTTTGCCT
>JADHXR010000208.1 GCA_016782865.1 Phycisphaerae bacterium | reverse complement strand
TCCCTGCCCCATCGAATACCGCAATATCTTCATCAAAGAGCTTGCGCCCGGAGGGGAGGATTCGTATATGACGTCTTCTCACGCTGCCATGCTACCCCCCGAATTGCCCCTCTGGGATGGATCGCCTGCGCACGCGTTTTCCAATGATGACCAGGAGCAGGTGCGATCCTATGACGCTGCACCTGGGTTGCCCTCCGGAAGGAATCGTGTGTTCAGTTCCGTATCGTTACCCACATACAGCATTCATCGCCCGAAGAATCCGAATGGCGTGGGCGTTGTGATTTGTCCCGGCGGCGGATTCAAGGACGTATGGATGGACCGCGAGGGAAATGATCTGGCGATTTGGCTGAAACATCACGGCATCACTTGTCTGGTTCTGAAGTATCGCACCCGTCCGACCCACCTCCGCGGGCCCAATGCCTGGCTGGACTATCAACGAGCCGTGCGTGCCGACGGCTGGCAGGCAATTCGCATCTTAAGGAAACAGGCGAAGTATCTTAGCTTGAAACCCGACAAGATTGGCATTTGCGGATTCTCCGCCGGTGGACATCTGGCGATAAATTGTTCGCTCGGCTCCGAGCCAAAGCCGCCGGCAGACCAAGTCAGTTCGAGGCCGGATTTTGCTGGTTTGTTCTATCCAGGCATCCCCGAGGACATCAGTGAGATGATAGCGGCCCACACAGACTCCGAGGATGGCACCTCAGACATCTGCCCGATGTTTATCATCAATGCTCGTGTCGATGAACTTACTCCCGCCGACAAGTGCCTCGATTTCTACACGATGCTACTCAAATCCGGAGTCAAAGCGGAACTTCACATCTACAGCAAAGGCTCCCACGGCTTTGATCTCGGTACTGGTCGAGGAAAGTCGCTGGCAATCTGGCCGAGCAGTTTTGTTGCCTGGCTCATCGACTCCAATATAATCTTCCAATAGCACGGCCCACATAATATTCTCGAATACACCTGACCGACAGATCGTTCGGTTTTTGTCGGCCTGGTTCTTACGGTTTGCAGTGTGGGGGGAGGATTGGTATGCTTGGGCTTGTGTGCGACGGATATTTGGGCAGTGTATTGTCGGGCACTATAACGACTACTGTTAACGGTCAGCCAGGAGTAAAGAATGGAGCGTCGAAATTTTCTCAAGCAGAGTGCTTTTTCGGCAGCCGCTTTGGCGATGCCGGGTGGTGTGGTGTTCGGGGGCGGTCAGGAGGAGATCGCCAATCTGTCGAAGGTGCCAAGGTACCGTTTTGCAGATACGCTGGCCGAGCAGGAGAAGCAGTTAGAGGATAACCCGCTGCTGGAACGGTTCAGGCGGTCGCGAGAGAAGCTGCACAAGGATCCGCACGTTCCGCTGTATCATTTCGTGAGTCCGGAGAATCGGCTCAACGATCCGAACGGGTTGTGCTTCTGGCAGGGGTTGTGGCATATGTTCTACCAGGGGTATCCGCCTGAGGATCCGCGTCAGCATTGGGGCCATGTGGTGAGCAAGGATCTGATTCACTGGCGGGATTTGCCTTATGCGATTTATCCGGGTCCGGAGCGGGCGTGTTTTTCAGGATCGGCGCTGGTCGATGGGGATCGAGTGATTGCGATGTATCACGGGACTACGGTGGGGAGCATGGTGGCCGTATCCAGTGATCCGCTTTTGCTAAACTGGGAGAAGGTCACGGGCAAGGCGGTGATTCCACATTCCAAGCCAGGCGAGCCCAAGCTGCCGTACAATATTTTCGACCCGTGTATCTGGAAGAAGGACGGCATGTATTACGCTTTGACGGCAGGGACGCTGCCGAATGGGCCCGGGGGCATGCCGGTGCGGGCGGAGTTTCTGCACCGGTCGAAGGATCTTGCGAAGTGGGAGTATATGCATCCGTTCCTGGAGAATGATCGGTTCGGCATTATCGGTGATGATGGGGCGTGTCCATACTTCTGGCCCATCGGGGATCGACACATCATGCTGCACTACAGTCATACGAGTGGGGGCAAGTATCTCCTGGGCGATTATGACAAATCGCGGGACAAGTTCGTTGTGACGTACGGCAGTGACTTCAATTTCGGGCCGAGTGGGCCGGGAGGGGTGCATGCGCCGTCGGCGTGTCCGGATGGCAAGGGTGGAGTGATTGTGATTTTCAACATGAACCCGGCGAAGCCGACGGAGGGGTGGAATCAGATCATGTCTCTGCCCCGGCGGCTGACGCTCATCAACAAAGATGAGTTGGGGATCGAGCCGGCCGGTGATATCGAGTCGCTGCGGAAGGACCATCAGCATGTGGGTGCGATGACGCTGCCTGCGAATGAGGAGGTTGTGCTGGAGAAGGTTCGAGGTTCAGCAATGGAACTGATTGCGGAGATCGAGCCCAAAGGGGCGTCGATGGTGGAGATAAACGTTCTGCGTTCGCCGGGCGCTGAAGAACTGACCAAGATCAGGTTCCTGCCGGAGCGGGGGTATCGCCCGCGCGGGCGGAACATGCCGGTGCCGGGAGTGATTTCCCTGGATAATACGCGGTCGTCGATCCTGACGGACGTTCGAAGTCGGGCCCCGGAGACAGCGGAGGTGGCTCTGGCGAAGGGCGAGCCGCTGAAGCTCCGTGTGTTTCTCGACAAGACGATCGTGGAAGTGTTCGCCAACGGCAAGCAGTGCGTGGCGCTGCGGGTCTATCCGGGTCGGGCTGATAGTGTCGGCGTTTCGCTTCGGGCGCAGAGCCGGGAGGTGAGGCTGCGGTCGCTGGACGCCTGGCAGATGAAGAGTATTTATGATTAGACCGATGGGCGCAAGACGCAAGACCCAGGAAACATCGTCACGTAGTTCAATTACGAATGGGGTCCCATGTGCTTCTGCCTTTGAGAACGCCGTAGACAATGTCAATACAGGTCCAGTTCGAATACGGTCTGGATGACACAACGAACAAGGTTCAATACATGGAATCATTATGTCTTTGATTGGTCTCTTGGTATCTCGGAATCTGCGGCGCATAGCCGTCATAGGAATTGTCTCAATCCTGCTTCTGGCTTATCCACAGCCGAGCAGCGCTGACCAGATTGGTCTTAGCAGTCTTCTCGAGGACGTGCTCGATCGTTCCCTGATCGCCGAGTATCCTGATCCGGCCTTCGTGTGCAGGCAGTCCAGCAGCTATAATCGTCATTCGATCACGCCGGACAGACCCGATTGGTTCACAGGCGGTGACTTCGATCAGTTCTACGGTTGCGACGTCGTCGAGGGGCGCAAGGAATGGATCATGTTGGATGCGGTCGGACCCGGTGTCGTGACGAGGTGGTGGGAAACCCAGTACCGCTGCGGAGGGACAATACGAGTCTATCTCGATCGAGCCATGGATCCTATATTCAAAGGGACCGGCGATGAGTTGATCGCTGGGGAAGCCATCACAGGTCCGCCGCTAGCGGCCAATCGCGGGGGCGGGCGTAATCTCTACTTGCCGATCCCCTTTTGCGAGCACTGCAAGATCACTTTCGAGAGTTCTGATCTCAATGCCGACTTTGCGAATAAGACGCCTCGTTTCACAAACGAGTCCCTGTTCTACATTATCAACTATCTGCAGTACCCTCAAGGCACGGACGTCAAGAGCCTGAGCAGAGCCGATCTGGACTCCAATCGGAAGTTGATTGGGCGCACGGGTCAAGCGCTTCTGCAACCGGAGGACCACCGACTCAATATCACACGGATTGTGGGCGGAAGTGTGCAAACACTGAATCCGGGACGAAGCCTCAGGCGACAGATCAGCGGCCCAGGTGCGATCGCAGAGATTCGATTGAAGATCAACGCCGAGGATATCTCACAGGCCATGCGTTCGACAATCATTACGGCGACTTTTGACGACAAGTCGACTGTCTGGGCGCCTGTCGGCGAGTTCTTCGGAAGCGGGCTGGGCGTCAATCCCTACAAGAGTTGGTGGCGCATGGTGGACCAGGACGGCTGGATGACCTGCTGGTGGCCCATGCCGTTTAGGGAATCAACTGAGGTAAGTGTCGTTAACCACTCAGCCGATGAATCTGTGGAGGTCAGACTCGATGATATCGGTATCGCGGATTGGCGATGGACCGACAGGACGATGTACTTTCATACCGCGTGGCGTGGCCAGAAGCAGATAGAATTTGTCGCCGGCGAGTTGGAGAACATGGAACTGTGGAATTATATAACTATTGAAGGAAAGGGTGTCTACGTTGGCGATTCACTGTCGCTGTACAATCGTCCCCGGATGAATTGGGGTAATGAGGGATGGATAGGTCCTTGGTGGGGTGAGGGCGACGAGCATATCTGGGTCGATGGAGAATCTTTCCCTTCCCACTTTGGGACGGGCTCCGAGGACTACTTCGGCTATGCATTCAACCACACGCACCCCTTCGAGGCTCCATTTCACGCTCAGCCCATTGCCAAAGGTAACTGGGGTGTAGGTCATACTACAAATGTCCGTGGCAGAGTACACGACCGAATTCCGTTTATGAAGCGCTTGAAGTTCAATATGGAACTGTTCCACTGGCAGGCGAATCGCAAGGTGGATTACGCCACCACCACGCACTGGTACGCGTTTGAGGGTGCCACCTGCAACGGACTGAAGTCGACTACAACTGTACGGGAGAAGGTGGGGGTGACACTCCCGGAGATTGACGGCAAGACGGAGGGGACAAATCGATGACGTGCATCTCGGAACACGGTTGTGCCTGAGAAAGAACGGCGAAAATGGGAGACGCCGGAGAATCTCATACATTGAAATCAATAGCATATACAGGAGTTCACATGAGAATGCTGTTTGTATTGGCGGTCGCAGCAATATTGATCCAGCCTGTGCTGATGGCTGCAGAACGGAGTGTGGAGCCGCCAGCAAATGCTCTCGCTAAGGTCGAGTGGGATGCCGAACAGGGACGGTTGAGGCTATGCTATCATGGAGTCACCATTCTTGACGCCACTGTTTCAGTCAAGGACTCGACCGGTACCAATGCGGCGGCTGTCAAATTCGACTCGAATGAAATTGCGGGAGACAAAGTCGAGCAGCGTTTGAAGTTCAGCGCGGTCGAGGCCAAAGCAGGAGCCGAACTGATCCTACGAGGCAGGGTCATTGCCAGCGAAGAGGGTTTTCCGGCAGAGACCCAGAGTGATGCGCAGAAACGCTTCCCTTATGTCCGCAACAGCGTGGGATTAAGCCGCAATCTCCGGAATAATGCGGTTTATGACCGTCGATGGGATTGGGTACTGGTCGGTCCGGGCGACGGGGCCACTCGTATTCGACCGAGGCGCACCGGTGAGAAACGCCATGTCTTCTCCTTGGAGTGCCGTGGAGCCGGTCTGGAACTCGTGTTTCGCCCCCGATTCTATCAGAAACACAAAGACCTCGAGCATTTTACGCCATGGACGTACGAAGTGTGGAAGGGCCCGCTTACCGGATATTGCACTTGGTGGGCATATCGTGGCGGCTTCACACAGGAGACACTCGATGCGATGCTGGAACTGTTTGTCGAAAAACGTCTACCCGACTTCGGATACGAGTACATGCAATTCGACGACACCTACCAGCAGGGCAACGGCAGTTGCCCCGAGAACTGGTTGAACTGGGATAGGAAAAAGTTCCCGGGCGGATGGGAATACTCGATTAAGGCTATCCGCGACGCCGGGATGAAACCCGGCATCTGGGTGCATCGCATTCATCGCCCCAGTGATCCGCGTGTCGCCGATATCGCGAAGGAACACCCGGAGTGGTTTGTGCATAAACCTGATGGCTCGCTATTCACCAACCGTGGGTTCTATGTGCTCGACACGACCAATGAAGAGGCGGTCGACAACATGGTTCGCAAGCTCTATAAGGGTTTGAATGAACAGGGCTGGGGCTACGTCAAGATAGACGGCACCGGCGACCTGCTTCGTGCGTACCAGAACAAGGAAATCGCCGAGTTCTTTGAAGAGAACCCGACGACGCCGGAGGAATCGCTCCGCAAATGGGATATCGTCGCCCGCGAGGAACTGGGACGCGATGTCTATATCCTTGCCTGCCACACCGTCGGTAACGCACGACATGTGATCGGACTGGTGGACGGGGCGAGGCTGAGCAATGATGGGTTTCAGCCGCGGACATTGGCTCAGTACAACTTCATGGAAGGCGTCGTCTGGCGCAACGATCCCGATCATTGTGACGTGTTGGGTGAATGGCTCATGGACACGGACGCTGAGATGCCGGTCTTCGGTTTAGGGTCACGTGTGCCCGCACGGAGCATCATTCGCCCCGCCATCTGTACCATGGCCGGCGGTGTTCTGATGCTGAGCGACAAACTCGAAGTGTACCAGGATGATCGCAACATCGAGGGCATGAAACGCAGCGCGCCTGTCCTGTTCACAGTGCCGGGGCAGCTTTACAGCTGTGAACGCAGGACCGTACCATGGTGGTTGCAGGAGATCGACAGGCCCTTCGAACATTACTCGGTGTTGGCAAGGATCCAGTGGGGCCAGAAGCGGGAAAAGGAGTGGGTCTTTGATTTCAAGGGTTTGCCACGGCAGGAGGTCAGATTTGCAGACCTTGGCCTCGCAGGAGACCGCGAGTACCTGGTTTTCGAGTTCTGGAGCCAGGAGTTCCTGGGCAGGTTCAAGGGTTCATTCACCGCTCCGGCAATGGACGAAAACGATGGGATGGACGTCTTCGCCATCCGCGAGGTTAGTCCTCATCCGTGGGTGATCTCCACCAGTCGTCACATCTCACAAGGCGGTGTCAGCTTGCTCGACGAGAAATGGGATGCCGAGGCGAAAATCCTTTCCGGAACGAGCAAGGTGATCGTTGGCGATCCCTACGTATTGACCGTGCATCTGCCCGAAGGTTTTCGGCTCGAGAACGCCGTGGCCGCGGGCGCCGACCTGGAAGTCGCGAACGAGGCGGAAATCGCCAAGATTCGCGTCGTGCCGTCGGTGACCAAGACCTTGCGTTGGAAGATGATCTTCACGAAATAACCGCTCATTCGGATCGTGAAAACACAAGGGTATTTCGCGCGATGAAACAATGAACATCAGAAGAAAGAGAAATTGACATGACAAACCGATCGAACCCTTGAGAGCTTTCGAGCCAGCGGTTGAGAATGGGCGTGTCTTTTCGGCAAGCCCGCATGACATGAGTTGTCGCGGGTGTTATTTTCTTGGTCGTCAGCAATACGAGTTAATGAAGACGACATATGAAAAACCGATCGACATCAAAATTACCGGTCAAACTGGCCCGTGGACGGGAGCGTTTTGACACCTGGCGAAGTAAGCAATCCAAACGCACCCGATTGCCGGAATCGCTTTGGTCTGCCGCGGTCAAACTGGCCCGGGAGTACGGACTGAACCGGACCGCCCGCGTCCTGCGGCTGGATTACAGCGCGTTAAAGAAGCGGCTGGAATCGACCGTGGCAGCCGATCCGTCCCCCACCGTGACCGAACCCCAATTCGTTCCGTTGCTTGCTTCGGAATTGACGGCGGAAACCGAATAGAAGGCTGAAACGATCTCGCGAGTATTTCTAACAGACGGCTGGAGAAGGAGTTTTGAAAAAAATGTAACAGCGAAAGATTTTGCCCTTGTACTATCTGGCTTCATAGAAGGGTTCGAGTCCCTTCGGGCAATGGAACTGAAACTTCTGCCCTACTTTCTTGATATTTCCACGGCCATAGTCTCACCTCCAGTCGGAACAGGAACCTTTAGGATAACTCTCTTGCCATTGCTCACTCCAACGCGCTGAATCAATCTACCGTTAGCCAAGACAGAATATGAGCCTCTCGGCAAACCTTGCAGTTTCATTTCTGTAGAATGTGTTTTTGAACCACGATTCTCCATGGCAAACTTGATTGTCTTCGCTTCATCAGTGAATACTATAGGCTCATCTTTGGCAAAACCGTCACGACCGAGAGATATACTGAGTTTCATTCCGTCGTTGATATAATGAAGGTGTTGCCTCACCCCGTCCCTGCAAATAACGCTTACCTTATCTCCCTCAATCGTCAAACTACCACCGTATGCCAACAATCCAAGAATCGGATCATCCATAACCACCGTACATGCCGCCTCTACCCCTGCCGTCAAACCGTGGTCGATCTCTCCACACACTGGCCAGATACCCCTAAGAACACCACCCGCTTCTTTATCCCAGCAGCCTCTGTTCCATTCCTGCCCAACCCTCTGTGGGCAAAAACCCCAACCAACGGCTCCGTCATGTAATTTTCCGGAATACCAGTAACCGTAGTTACTCGCCTGGTCTCCACAATTCACCAGACCCCAACTGCTCAGTATCGAAGCATACCCAAGACGCAGATATTCAGCAGGGTTATCAGCAAAGTCTAATGCATAGTCCAGAACAGCCCATCCACCCATTTGCGACATATAACTCATGCAGTATCCAGCACTGCCCATACCACGAAAATCACTCCCCAAATAGTAGTAACTCGTCTCCAGCCAGCCTCGACAGGCAAGATTAGCCAGAAGTTGACGTTTCATGAATCTTTGGCCAATCGCAGGATCGATCTGAGGATGTGAATACCAATTTCCGGTATTCTTGTCTTTCCACAAATGTCGGTCCGGCTTGAGTTTGTGCGTCATTGCATATTTGGCAATAGCGTAAGTGGACTCATAAGCCGTCGAATCAACCGGCATTTCAGAAACCCACGGATACTCATCGTCAAAGATAAAGAACTTCACTTTCTTTTCCCATTCGCCGCGAAGAAACTCGGCACGCTTGACATGGCCTTCGCTGTCAAGTGCATCGATTAGCGGCAGCAAGTATTTCTCATGAAAGTTGCCGATCTTATAAGCCCAGTCAGTCCAGCCGGTAAAGGCCCACCCGCCTTCCATACGGATGCTGTATGGCACCTCAAAGAAAGCCTTGGCGGTCCCAAAGGCTCTTTCGAGATACTCTTCAGCCTTCAGGTAGCTTGTCATTTCCGGATTCTGCTTTGCAATCCTATACATGTTGTAATACAGAAGAATGTAATGGGTATAATCGAACGTCCGCCACATCCTACATTGACTTCCACCTTGTCCGGGGCGACTGATACCTTCCTCTATCGGGTCCCGCGTAGCTTCGCGGTTTTCCTTCCAATTGTCGGAACCGTAAATCCCGTAAGGATAAGGAGACTCTTTATCGGTTCTCTGGAGTTTCCCCCAGACGAAACTCTCCAGGTAATACTCAATCGCAGCAATCTCTTTTGCATTGGGGTAAACGAGGTTCTTCTCTGACAGGAAGACCACTTTACCGCTGGATGGGTCGTCACTTCCTGCAACGGCATACATATGCTGGCCACCTAAGTTGTCAGGGCCAAGTAGATTCTCTCCCGGCTTCCGTCTCATATCCCATAAACTGAACAAGCCGTTATACCATTTCGAAGGGTTACGATGCTGCTGTGAATTGGCAATGAAGGAAGCACGCTTCTTTATGACTGTTTCCAGCGGTTCGGTCACAAAGAACTCCATAGGCATAGACCGTCCGTTACCATAACGGACCATCAGCATGTTCTCGCCAAGCCGTGAAAAGCCTGCCTCGTAGAGATGTGTGTCTTTCGCCGTTTCACCCAGATATCTTACGGTAGTCTGTTTCGGAAACTCAGGGATGATTTCCCGAATTCTATTAGTTGTTCCAAGTGAGAATCTGACTGTCTGATCGCTCGGAACAACCATTCCTGGAGCAACCCTGATATCGAAACCATCGTTTTCAAAGAGCTTGTGGCGAATATCGTCGTAACCATCTGCCCAAAGGAGATGGAAACCATATACCTTTTTTTCACCCGCTCCAAGTTTCAGACTGGTGTGCTTTTGCCTCCAGGTGCCGCCCTGCCCATTGCTCCCTTCACCCTTGGAATGAATATAGACTTCGTAATTGGCACCGCCGCGAGCATAGCTGCTGGACGCTTCAGCAAAATACTCCAGATGCGTTCTGCTGTCACAAAGCATCAGAAGACTGCTTCCTTCACCGCCAACAGGCAACCAGAAGAGAAACGAACCACCACCAGCGATATGACTGTGCCTGAAAAGTCGCTGTGTAAAATGCTCATGCGTCGAGGCACCCTTCTCATAGACGGTGTTCATTGGAAGCGGCAAGGCAATATCGAGAACCTCAAGGGGCTGGCTGGAGACATTTTCTAAGGCAATTCTCCATGCCAATTTGTCACCATCAAGAGCGATCCGGGATTTAGCTGAAAGGTGATCAGATCGGCCTATATCACTGACATACCCCTCCTGCCCACTACCCAGTTCCTTCTGCCAATTGCAGTCGATTGCCTCCAATACCATGGTCGAACCACCCGCAACACTGTATTTAATTCGCGATAGTCCGATTGACTTGCCTGAAGCAATGAACTCTACGTCATCCCTATCATTCACTCGCTTAAGACTTTCAAGCCCACGCTCCGATAGTCGAACCTCAAAATGCTCATTAGAGAGATTCTGTCCACCCCAAGTTACATTTGATAATATGACCAGTAGAATAACGGATGCTAAAATATCTCTTGCCATAGTATGGCCCTTTTCTATATCGTCTCCCCTGACTACCTTCCCATCAACCATCTCAGATTAAAGCCATAATATAATCGACTGTCACT
>JADHXR010000207.1 GCA_016782865.1 Phycisphaerae bacterium | reverse complement strand
GCCTGCGAGATCGACCCCAACCATCTCCAGGCGCATCTCAACGCCGCCAAATGCTACGTTGAGCTGGAGGACTTCGACAATGCCTTGAATTTTGGTCGGCGCGCCGAGGAGATTGACCCCAACGTTGCCGAGATACAGATGCTGCTCGCCGAGGTTTACCAGTGGAAAGAGGATTTCGAGGCGGCCATCAGCTCCTATAAGCGTGCGATCGAGCTGGACAGCAATAATCCCGAAGCCCTCACCTTTCTGGCGCTGGCGTACATAAGGACAAGCTACTATGAGCCTGCGATAGAGCTGCTGACATTGGCGGTCCAGGCCCAGCCGGACGATGCCAAGGCGTACAAGTATCTCGGATATTGCCATCTCAAGCTCAACGCCGTCGATGAAGCCATAGAAGCCTACCAAGCCGCAGCGAGGATAAATGAAAAGGACTGGGAGACTTCGAGGTCGCTCGGCGTCGCTTTTATGTTGAAAGCGATTGTGGCCGGCGACGAGGATTTGAAGCAAGAAGCTATCCGGCAGTGGCGCGCCTCTTTGGAGATCGAGCCCGACCAGCCCAACAGCCAGACGCTGCTCAAGCTCGTGGAGAAATACTCGGGCGCCGAATGAACAGCCCTTGCCCATATTGTGCCTCAGAAAAGCAGCAGACTCAATATCACTTATGACAGAGCCGAAAACAGAGCAAACCAGCACGCCGTCGCATTCACGTATCCTATCTCGCATCCGGCATTTCATATCGGAAGCCGAGTTGCCGGGCCCGAGGGCACAGACATTGTTCTGGGGTCTGTTCATAACTGGTCTCGTACTGGATTTATGGACCAAGAAGGCGGTCTTTGACCGGATGGATTATGGCGATAGCTTCACCGTTGTAAACGGCTTCTTGCGCCTGGTGCCCTGGGTGAACAACGGCGCGGCGTTCGGGATATGTGCGGGCCAGCCCCTTTTCCTCGCCGTCGCGTCGATTATTGCGATGGTCGTGGTCCTTGTGTACTTCTACCTCTGGGCAACGAACGAAACACTCGTTCACATTTCCTTGGGGCTGCTCGCAGCAGGGATATGTGGTAATCTATACGATCGACTCTTCAACGAAGGCGCCGTCCGCGACTTCATCGACGTCTATATCAACATCTTCGGGCGGGAGCGCCATTGGCATACGTTCAACGTTGCAGACGCATTGCTTTGTATTGGCGTCGCCCTGCTGATCATCTGGACCGCCTCTACTGGGAAGTCAGATCAAAAACCTGCTCAGCAACGTAAATAGGGACCTGCCGGGCAACGCCAAGCGCTATCGCATCGGAGGGACGCGAGTCAATCTCGACTGTCCGGCCGTTCAGCCTCAAGTGTATCTTTGCAAAAAACGTGTGCTGGCGCAGCCCGCTTATCACGATCTTTTCCGTCTTTGCCCCGAGGCCCTCAATCACATCGCCCAACAGATCGTGCGTCATCGGGCGGGGCGGCTTGATCCCTTTTAGTCGCCGGTCGATGGCGAGAATCTCAACTATACCGATAACAATTGGAAAGCTGCGATTACCGTTCTTCTCTTTTATGACGATTATCTGCTGGTCCGATTGTTCGTCAATGACTATGCGCGACAGTTCAGCTTCCAATTCCATTTTTCCACCGCCTTGTTAGGTTTTAATCATTCCCGGGGGGCGCACCCAATTGAGCAAGGTGCTTTTCCACGGTCTCTAACTGTTTTGATAGCTCAGTGAGCTTGTCTTTGGCCTGAGCTACGACTTGGGGCTTGGCCTTGTTCACAAAATTCTCATTGTTAAGCTTCGCTTCGACAGCCGCCTTGGCTTTTTCCACTTTGTCCTTCTGCTTGACCAGCCGCTGACGCTCGGCTTCCGGGTCGATCGCGTTATGCACGTAAACTTCCGTCGATTCGGCTATGGCAACCGCAGCATTCGCAGGTTTCTCTATTGCCGCGCCTGCGTTGAATTCTTTCACCCCGGCCAAATGCTCGATGAGCTGCGCATTTCGGCCCAAAATTTCAACCTCTCCCCTCCCCGACTTGACCGATACGACCAATCGCTCTTTTGGCCCTATGTTCCTATCGTTTCTAATGTCCCGCACGGTCCTGATGACAGATTGCACCAACGCAATCTCTCTCTCTGCCTCTGCGTTTATCAGGCCGTCGAGTAGCACCGGCCATTCGGCAACCACAAGGGCATCGGAATTCTTAACGTCTGTTACCCCTGCAAGCCCGCGTCTCGGGGCGACCCTGTTTAACCTTTGGAAGATTCCCTCGGTGATGAATGGAATAAACGGGTGCAACAGCCGCAACGTCGCATCCAGCACGAAGGCCAGAATGTTCTGAGTAACCCCTCTTTGTGATTCATCTTGCATTCGGAGCTTGGCCCACTCAAGGTACCAGTCGCAGAAATCGTTCCAGAAGAACCGATAGAGGCTCATCATCGGCTCGCTGAACTTGAAGGCATCGAGCGACTCGCTGACTTCCGCAATTGTCCCGGCTAAGCGCGAAAGTATCCATTTGTCCTCGACGGCCATTCTATCTTTATCGAATTGGCTTGGGTCCAGGCCTTCGAGGTTCATCATCGCGAAGCGAGAGGCGTTCCAGAGCTTGTTGCAAAAGTTTCGGCCTATGTCGAACTTCGGCGAGGTATTGGCCTTGCGCCCGTCCGGCAGGGTCATCTCCTCGACCGGCATGCGAATATCCTGCGTGTCCGTCGTCATACTCGCCAACGTGAATCGCATCGCATCGGCACCGTGGCTGTCGATAGCCACAAGCGGATCGATACCGTTGCCTAAGCTCTTGGACATCTTGCGACCCAGGCCGTCCTGTATCATCGCGTGAATATACACATCCCTAAATGGAATATCCCCGACGCAATACTGCCCCATCATAACCATCCGCGAGACCCAAAGCGTAATAATCTCCCGAGCAGTGCAAAGAACATCCCCCGGATAAAAGCTCTTCAACTCCGCCGTGTCATCAGGCCACCCCATAGTGCTAAAAGGCCACAACGCCGAAGAAAACCACGTATCCAAGACATCCTCGTCGTGCTCCACATTGTCAATCATCCTGCAAATCTTATGGGTAGCGTCACGCGCAGCTTCGTTTGGGAAGCTCGGTTGGGGGACGTCGATTGTCGTTTGACCATCTCCGACTCCTGGAGAATGGAGGAATTCCATCCATGACAAAATCTTGTCGAAAGCCTGATCCGCGCTGTTTCCAGATGAGCATATGAAGAGCTTGTACCTTTCCGGATCGACATGGACATGATAAGGGCCTGTTCCCATGTGCCCAGAGAACGTATCAAGTCGTCGCTGCAACTCATCTTGAAATCCATCTGGATCAAGTTGTTTGCTTGGATATTCCCTTCTGGTTCTTGCCGTGCATCGCCAGACTGGTATTCTGTGTCCCCACCAGAGTTGTCTGCTGATGGGCCAGTCGCGGAGGTTTTCGAGCCAGGTTTGGTATGTCTTGGCGTATCGTTCGGGGATGAATTTGAGTCGGCCATCGAGCAGGGGCTTCAGCGCTAGGCCCGCAAGCGAATTGACCGGAACATCCGTGCCCTCGATAGGCCCGGTGCCGAACTTCTTGGCTAAATCCTCGGTAGCCTCTTTGACTTTGATATACCACTGATCGGAAAGATACGGCTCGATGGGCACGTGGCTGCGGTAACTGTGGCCCACCTCATGAGCGTATTCGCGGACATCTTCGAGCAGCCCTTCCTGCCGGAACCATTCGACGATAGCCTCGCGCGCCTCGAATCGGTCCATTCCGAGCAGGTTCTGTGCCTCGGGCTCGTTGGCGTCTCCCCAGCCGTGCTTGTCGCTGATAGAAGCGTCCGGCGCCATAACGTTGATGACGGGCAAGTCGTGCCTCTGGCCTATCTCCCAGTCGTCATGGTCGTGTGCGGGCGTTACTTTTAGAAAACCGGTGGAGAATTTCGCCTTCTCATCCTCGCTATCCGGATCGGGCAGGACAACGTGTTCATCGGCAATAATCGGAATCATCCTTCCGACAATCGGCAGCCGGACCATCTTGCCGACAAGGGCCTCGGCCCGCGGATCTCTTGGATTCATCGCAACAGCGGTATCGCCCAGCATCGTCTCCGGCCGAGTCGTTGCGACGGTAACATGCGTGATCGTGTCGCGGGCGTCCCGCCCGCGCGTGTCGAGGGCATCTTGCCCTCGGCTTTCGAGCGCATAACTCGTGTCGAGGGCGTCCCGCCCTCGTCCTTCCTCAGATATCGATTCCCCTATCCCGCACCACGGCCAGTCCTGCAAACCTGCCTTTTCGGGATTTGCAAGTACATAGTTGACCTGGTTCCTAAAATCCTCCTCATTGCGGATCAGGTGGTCATAGTATTCGTCCATCCAGACGGCGCCCCGGCGTCCGCGTCGCTTGTTGATCTCCTTGGACGTGAATGATTTCCACGAATGCAGGATCTCAGGCAAGTGGCGGCCTTCAAAGGGTCTGATAATCGCATGAACGTGATTCGGCATGACCGCCCAGGACACAAGTTCGTATCGTTCGCCGTCGAAGTGCTTGAGTGTATTGTGCACGATTTCAGCAAGCTGCGGATCTCTCAAAAGGCACTCGCCGTGGCCGGCGTCCAGAAATGATTCGATTTTCTCAGAGTGAAGACGATGCAGTTCAATACGATCAAGCTGGGTCAACGGACGCCCTTGTTGCTGAGCACGCTCAATGACATGCTGACGCTCGATACGCCATGACTCAGCGACTTCACTTGGGACGGCATCGGCGAGGCGGAAGATGACAACGTAGATGGCGCCTTCGCTGGTCCAGTGAGGAAGGTAGCGGCCTTTTCGCTTGTCAATGGTTGCTTCGGTGTCTTGGTGCGAAGGCGAGACACCTTCGCGACGCGCGGGCGGGACGCCCGCGACACTTTCGGCCAGCGGGTACTGGAGGTACCAGAAGTGGCCTTGCACCGTTTCGTGTTCTACCTCGTCGTCAGCCAGCACCGTCTGCGTAGCGGGGTCCCAGTTGACAAGGCGTTTTCCCCGGTAGATCATACCATCCCTGAAGAGCCTGAAGAAATTCTCACGCACGGCCTTTGCGCATACCTCATCCATCGTGAATCGCGTCCGCTCCCAGTCGCACGAGCAGCCCATAGCCTTGAGTTGGCCGATGATCCTTGTTTCGTATTCGTCTTTCCAGGCCTGGACGCGGGCGACGAACTCCTCTCGCTTGAAGTCGGTGCGTTTCTTTCCTTCTTCGGAGAGGATCCGTTTCTCGACAACCGTCTGCGTGGCGATGCCCGCATGGTCGGTTCCCGGCATCCAGAGCGTTCTGAATTGCTGCATCCTGCGAAAGCGAATCAGAATGTCCTGCAGCGTGTTGTTCAGGGCGTGCCCGACGTGAAGGGGCGCCGTTACGTTGGGCGGCGGTATCACGATGGTATAGGCCCTTGCCTCTTCGCCCTCCGCAAAAGGCTCGGCGTGAAAATACCGACCAGAGAGCCAAATCTCATTGGCCTCCTTCTCGATCTTCTCAGGCTCATAGACCTTAGAAAACTCCACGTCCATAATCCACCTAAGCCAACTAATGCCCCACATAAAAAATTCCGGCGAAAACCACAATCGCCGGAATTGAATCTTACTAAAACCATACCCGGATGTAAAGAAAACAAATCAGAGTATTCTCACTGAGACTGATTCGGCTCTTTTAATCTTTTCCAAGCCTCTGCTTTTTTCTCTGCTTTTAGCCTTTCCGCTTCCTCAAGAGTGAATTCGTAACATAGCTTCTTTAATTCTTTTACAGGCCAATAAACAATATCAGGTGAATGTACGTGGGGAACTATACATGTTCCTCTGAATCCCGGCTCTTGCCTTGCCTTATTAACTACTTCGATTACTCCGCCATCGTCTGTAAAATCCTTTCCAATGCTGTAAAGTTCGAAGCTATCTTCGGTAAGTTTATAGACTAATGGTTCATTACTATAAGGGTCGTTGGGAAGACGCTGTAGATAACCGGCGGCAACAAGCTTATCAAGCGATTCCGGGAATTGGCCGGTGTCAGCTTTATAGCGCAAAATTGCGAGAACGGCAATCAAAGCCTTTGTCTGCGCTCTTGTTTTGTGATACAAGTGAAAAGTGCTTTCGGGGCTCACACCAAGAATTTGCAAAAACCAGTTGCTGTTATTAATGTTTTCTATTTCTTCAAAGCAGTCGTATGCTTCGTTTTTGGTCTGCCGAGGCGTTTTGCTCATTATCTGATCGGATATAGTTAAGATTTTTTCAATTTGCTTAACTATCTCGTTTCTGGTCGGACCGATAAAACAAGCATATAGTCTTCTTTCAAAGTTGTTCCATTTGCCGCAAAGCATCCTATAATACCAGCCTGTTCTCCACGCTAATTTCCCCGTACCTTTGCCATTGTCAATAAAAGTCCGCTGCAATGCATCATGTAGAAAATACTTTTCTGCTTGTATAGATGGTATATAATCATCGTTGTTAAGCCTTGATTGCAAAGCATTCTGAAGAAATCCCAAAGCTTTATTTTCAACATTTGTACTATTCAAAATAACAAGAGCACTATCGACGGCCTCTTTTTTAATACCAAGCCCGTTATGTTGATCTGTTAGTAATAGACTCGGATGGCATTTATGCTGGCCCGCATTGTAGCAGGCGAGAATATTCTCAAAGGCTGGTTGAAATTGACCTTGGAGAGCCTTGATTTTCGCGTCCCAGAGCAGTGCTCTGGTTAATTCACGAAATGAATTTAATTCAGGAAGCATTATGCCCGCTACAGTGTTGTCCCTTTCAGATTTTCTTGCCAGCCAATAATACGGTTTGCGGGAGGCTTCTCTGAAATACTCGAAGGCCAGTGTATTTGAAATGAGCCATTTTTCGAACAGAGCCTGCTCAATATCATTAAAATCTGCGGGCCAGTTTATATATGATTTATGCAATTTGTCAGGCATAGAAACAAACGCATCAAAAGCTTTCTGATAGTAAGGTGCGGCATTTTCATTCGGATCATAATTTTGTGGGCGAGATGTTCGGTTATATTCAGCCACATAATCGACTGTAATTTTGGGCTTAGCGGTCAAAAACAATACTATCTTCAAAATGAACAGAGCCAGCAAAAGCCCAATAGCTGCTAATACCCACTTTTTGCTTGGTCTTAGCGCTTTCATTTTTAGTGCCTTCAAGCTATGATTCTAATTCGATTTGGTTAATAAATCCGTTTCCATAAAAAACGATATTGTCATCTTCTTCTCCATAATCAAATACTGTATCCAAGCCAAAGAAACTTTTTTGCGTTTGAGGGTTTCCATACACATCTATATATTCAAACGCTTCCTCCACAGTATCGCCAAGTCCCAATCTTTGCCAAAACATCCTGACTCCCGCAGTAGTATCTCCCAGTAAAAACTCGCCGAGTCTTTCGGAAGATGTTTCAACTGTTGTCGTCCATCCGATATAAATTTGATCTTTACTGCCCTGGCCCTGTAATGAGTAAACCCCATAAGCATAAGCCATATCTGTGTATACTGCACTAAGGCAACCATCGACAAAGACTATCTTTTTATTCCATTCTTCGTCCATTCCAAGTGACCACAAACTGAATCCACGGTTATCCCAGTTATCTGGAAGGGGATAACCTAAATTGAAGAAAGAAAACACACCGATTTTGTGCCACTCAGAACCCCACCAACCACCCTTTTCATAGCGCCAGCACTCAGTATGAGTTCTCTGAACCTCTTTCACGTGACTGTTCGCGTGGCCGCACCAATATATGTACCTGACGCTCGGTTTGCTATACAGGAACGTCAAGTTGTTCTCTGTAACATCATGATGGTACAGAGGTACCCAACTTACCCCTCGACGTTCGCATGCCCTTGCGCACTCGAGTATAGCGGGCTTCCTTGCCCTGAACACGTCCTTGTTCGGCAAAACGATTACCATTCGGACACTGACATCGCTGTAATCGCTTTGCTTGAATTTCTTCGTCAGGTCTTTTGTCGTAACCGCAGAACTGCTCGCTGCTGCGGCTCCGCCGGCACCCCCAGTCTCAGTTATTGATAGCTCGCAGAATTGCTTAGTCCCAAATGTTGTTCCGGGAATCGTGATGCTGATATACGGCCCGCTGTAGGTATTTGACCAGATTATCTGGTCATTATGGTCGGTGACTTTCGCATCCAGAGTACTGCCGCGGTCATAGAAGCCAGTGAATTTGTAATCATTGTCGGGATGGAAATAATCGCTTCCCGAAACTTTGTAGAGTAGATTGTCAAAGAATACGTTGATGGGCCGGTGATTGATTACATTGCCATAGATATCCGTGCTAACAATCCTGATTACGTGCCAGCCGTTGACAAAGGCGTCGCTTTGCAACTCAATCCACCGTTGCTTGTCATCAAATCCAAGCCGCAAGCGACCGAGGTACGTATTGTCCAAATATACAGACACAATCTCTGCCAGGGGCGGTATATCCTTCAGTTCAATTCCAACATAACCCTTAACATTATTCGGTTCTATTGTCTGGATTGTATCGAGGTCAAATATCTCAATAGACATTTCGCTCAGAAGCCATTGATTTGCCAAGACCGAATAATCAAGGAAATTTATCTTCCCATCATTGTTGAAATCACCCGAAAGAGGATCGGCAGTTAGCCATTGGTCGGCGAACTCATCCAAATCAAGCCAATTCACGGTATGATCAGAGTCCAAGTCTGCCTGTGGATAATTATCGGCACGATTGGTTTGGTAGTGCGGCCAAATGTCTCCAACGCCCTCATCGGCAGCGCCGTCAATATTAGTTGTCCATCCCTGGAATGCAGTGGGTACTGAACCGTGATTTACAAATTGCGAATTCGGATTCAGAAAAACTCTGTAATCATTAGGATCGGTAATAAATGGCTCGTTGACCTCATAAATAGGATCAGTAAATGGGAGTTCCGGGAAATTCTTGTTCTGAAAATTGTTATACAAGCCGGGACAAATAACGCTTATTCCAAGGAATCCATTAACACAATTGAAGCCGGTATAGCTATTTGTAGCCGCACAATCTGTGGCGTAGAGGATGGGCTCTTCATTAGGTTCATACAATCCATTCGCTGTAAAAGCATAATCACCATCATCCGCCAGACAATTGAAAATCTCAAAGTCAGCGCCCTCAAAGAACATGCTGCCATCCGAGCTTTGGGACATAAACTCGTAAGCACGTCCGTCATAAGGCCAGTCCGGAGACCACACTCCATAGTAGCTTACACTCGAATTGAGGATTCTGTTGGGCCCGAAGCTCAGAACTCCATTATAGCACGCAAACGCGTGAATATTTGATATGGGCTGATCGAGTTGCTGATCGACCTGCATTCCATAATAGAATCCACTTAAACAAATGTTGTCCAGCTTGCATCTTGTACCGGCCGTTTGAGTAATTAAGACACCACAGAAATTGTTGAAGAAGGGACTGCCGGATTCGCCGACCACCCAGACGGGCGGCACAGGATTGTTTGCATCATCTGGTTCATAACTCGCATTAGGCTCATTGAATTCCGCTGTTGGTTCGCCGAAGTGCACATTGGCGCCATCGTAAACTACAATTCCATAATCCCAATCTTCTGCGAGCACTATGGTTGTCTCAGCCGGAATTACCACATCAATTTCTTCGCCGGCTATACCATGTATTAGCAAGGGAGGATTGGGAACATAATAAATCACATCCGGGTCCAAAAACTGGCTACTCGTGATTTCCTCCAACTCTACATAACCGCCTTCACCCGTCCCTGCAGGAGTCGGGCTTCCGAGATTCGCTTCACTCATGGCAGAATAGGCGAACTCACCCAATCCATAAGGTCTGCCGGGGTCATTCGGACAACTTACAGGAGAATAATGCGCAGGTTGATCAAAAAACGCAGAAACGGGATGTTTGTCAAATTCATTTGGTTTGTAGGTCGCTGCCGCGCCGTCGGTCATTGCCTCGTCAAAATCAACCGTGCTTATTAAACCGGTCCCATCGTTATCATTCGTCTCGGATCCTGATTCACCTTCGGGCGGTATGAGGTCTTCCAGAGGCATGCCGCACGCGGCAAGAATATTCTGTCCACGGTTGCAAAAAAGCCAGAGTTTATAGATTGTAGCCCCCGCTGCAATCGAGTTGCCGTCGATAACAATGTCAATGTTGGTGATTAAACTGATAGTCGCCTCATTTGAATTCGGGTCGAATTCAAAATAATACTCGTTATTTGCATCAGCCACAGGCTCCAATACTCCGCCAACTGCGCCGACCGACACATCATTAGGCCCTATCTGGGTGGTTCCCTCAACAGCCACCAAAAGCTCTCCGAGATTTTGTATTAGCGGTGAATCGCTCAAGTCATAGCCGTTGAGTGTCAGAATCAAATCCGCGCCGGCAATTGGACTACTCACCAAAACTATAGCGGCCAATAGAAATGCTTTTTGATTCCTCATAACGTTTCCTTTCCCTTAAGAATGACTTGAACATTCCATTGTTCGCCCTTCGATAGATAGTTTAACCCGGCTACGCGAATAGCATCAACAAGTTTTTTCGCCTCTTCAAAAGAATTTGTGGGTATCTGCTTAGGTTAATATTCCTTAACTCTTTGTTATTGAACAGGTTATGTTGTGTTCTTGTGAAATATTTTTTGGTATCCAAAAAATATTTCCCCTGGACTGGGCAAAACAG